>PHEL01000117.1 GCA_002842925.1 Alphaproteobacteria bacterium HGW-Alphaproteobacteria-14 | reverse complement strand
GCTTCGCCTGGAACAAACTCGTCGATCAGCCGTGGCGCATCATGTCCATCGGCCTGCGCCAATGGACGCATGGGTTCTAATCAATGGGACTTGGTATAACCCTACACGCCTCGCTTACAATTATTCTTGACTGGGCCGCGATTAAACGACCGCACTCGATCACCAATCCATAGGATCAAGAACTTCTTGCATCATGGGCGGCAACCACAGAAGACTCTGAGATGCTATTCAATCTCGATCAGCAAATCACTGATCGGATAGAGTCGGCACGCCAGTGCGTACCCCGCCGCCCGATCAACGCTCGACACCCTCGCGGCGCTCATCTTACCTGTCGCGTATGCGCCATCGACGATCCTGACTCGGCAAATCCCGCACCCGCCGCCCCTGCACCCGACGCCGATGTCGTCAACACCGCAGTGCTCCATCGCGGTCAGTACCGGATCAGCTTCGGCGCAGGAAAATTCTGCGCCGCCGACAATCCTAATCCTGTGTAGTACGGGCATTGGTCTATTCCGTCTTGCGAGCTTGAGCAGCCGCTTTCGCGGCGAAAGATTGACCTCCTACGGCGAAATGAGCGGTCGGCATCTCGCGCAAGATGATGCGGACGGATTCGCGTGGCGCACCGATCGATGTGATGGCGGCGTCGGTGAGTGCACGGATCAGCCGCTCCTTGTCGTCCGTAGAGCGCCCTTCGAGCATACTGACTTCGATGATGGGCACTTAAACCTCCACCTGAAACATAACTGCGCCGATCCCCTGAATGGTCGTACGAATGGTCTGCCCAGGCGCGAGGTTGGGTGCAGCAGTGATACCGCCTGCCATGACAATGTCCCCAGCGGCAATATCTTCTCCGGCTGCGGCAACAAGTCTGGCAGCTGCAACTAGCGAACGCAGTGGATGTCCTAGAATGGCCGCGGTCGAACCGACCTCGAGCACTTGCCCGTCGATTTCAAGGATCACGCCAAGGTTTGAGAAATCCATGCTCGGATCGTTCCACGATCCGATGACCAGACCGGACGCTGAGGCGTTGTCGGCAATGACGTCGGATAGCGCGAATTTGAAGTTCTCGTACCGACTGTCAATAATTTCCATCGCCGGAGCAATCGCCTCCACTGCAGCAAGGGCCGCAGCCGCCGTGACCTTGCCCGACAGGGGCGCCTTCATCAGAAAGGCCACTTCCGGTTCGACCCGCGGGTGGACAAACCGCGCGAATGACAATGCCGTGCCTTCCTCGATCAGCATTGCATCTGTGAGGCGGCCCCATACCACCTCCTCGACGCCAACCTGCTGCATCTTGGCCCGGCTCGTCAGTCCCATCTTGACCCCGATCCGGCGTTCTCCGCGCGCAAGCCGACAGTCAACCGACAGCTTCTGGATTTGATAGGCATCCGCCACGCTCAGCTCGGGGTCGGTGTGCATCAACTGGGGTGTCGCGCAAGCATGAAAAGCAGCGCCGTCCAGAATTTCGGCGTATCGTTCAAGTTTATCCATTGCCATTCGCCTATCCTTCCATCGCGATGGGTCAGTCGGATTCGGATGCGAAAACCGCTCGCACGGTTCCGACACCGTTGATTCTCGCTTCGACAATATCGCCGCGCTTCACCCCAGCCATTGGTCCAAGGGCGCCGGAAAGGATAACATCACCCTCCAGCAGCGGCCGGCCGGCCCTAGCCATGATCCGGGCCAGCCACAGCGATGCAGTAATCGGGCTGCCGAGGCAGGCGATGCCTGCACCGACAGACACAGGTTCGCCCTTCACTTCCATGACCATACCGCATTCGCGCAGGTCGAGCGCTTCAAGCTTGCGCGGAACCGCTCCCAGCACGAACAACCCGCTCGACGCGTTGTCGGCAACCGTGTCCCAGATGCGGATATCCCAGTTGGCTACGCGGCTGTCGACGATTTCGATCGCCGGAACGATATATTCCACCGCACGAATTATTTCCGCGATTGTCAGATCGGGGTGAGGCAGATCGCGCCCCAACACGATAGCGATTTCCGCTTCGACTTTGGGCTGGATCACCTGAGCGAGCGAGATCGGCGTGCCCTCGGCCACGTCCATGTCCGAAAATAGCATCCCGTAATTGGGCTGATCGACCCCCAGCTGACGCTGGACCGCCAGTGACGTCAGGCCGATCTTGCGCCCGACCAGGCGCCGCCCGCTCTCAAGATAGTGCTGGGTGTTGACTTCCTGGACAGCATAGGCGGCCTCCACGCCGCCAGCAGACACCATATCCCGTATAGGCGTCACGGGCGTGCCACTAACCGCAGCGCCCCGCAGCAGTTTTGCCGCCTGTTGGATGACGTTCGTATCGATGCTTGTTTCTGTCGTCATTGTTTCAAAGCTTCACGCAAATGTTTTCGGTTTCGGTGTAGAATTCGAGACTGTGCATGCCGCCTTCGCGCCCAATGCCTGATTGTCCCGATCCGCCGAAGGCCGTTCGAAGGTCCCGCAGGAACCAGCAATTTACCCAGCACACGCCAACCTGGATCGAGGCGGCGACCCGGTGCGCCCGGGACAGGTTCTCGGTCCAGACGGTTGCGCACAACCCGTAATCGGTATCGTTGGCCAACCTGATCACCTCGTCTTCCGTATCGAACGGGATCACCCCGCAGCACGGTCCGAAAATCTCCTCACGCATGACCGTGCTGTCGTGCGCCAGACCCGTCCACAAGGTCGGCTCGACATAGAAGCCGCCCGCTTCATCCCCGGTGATCGCCGGAACCCCGCCGCCGGTCACGACGGTCGCACCTTCGGCAACCGCCCGCGCATAATATCCTAGAACCTTTTCCTGGTGGTGTGCGCTGATCAACGGGCCAAGATAGGCCGGATCACCAGCCGCCCCGGGCTTGAATGCCCTTACGGCCGCCGTCATCCGCTTGACAAATTCCTCGAAGACCGGGCGCTCTACATAAACCCGCTCTGTCCCGAGGCAGACTTGCCCAGTATTAAGAAACACCGAACGCGAGAGCCCCTCAATCGCCTTGTCGAGATCGGCGTCGGCAAAGACGATGGCAGGATTCTTTCCTCCGAGTTCGAAGGAAATGTCGCGGACACCGATGGCAGCCTTCTGCATGATCGCCTGACCGGTGCCGGTTTCGCCGGTGAACGTGATGGCATCAACGTCTTTGTTCGAGGTCAGGAATTCGCCGGCCGACGTTGCCCCAAAGCCGTGAACGACATTGTACACGCCTTCCGGCATCCCAACTTCATTCATCACTTCGCCCAGCAGGGCCGCAGTCCGCGGCGTCTCTTCCGACGGCTTGACCACTAAGGTATTCCCGCAGGCAAGCGCCGGTCCAACTTTCCAGGTCATGAGCAGAAAGGGAAAGTTCCAGGGACAGATCACCGCGATGACGCCCTTTGGCTTGCGCACAACGTAGTTGAGCGCCTGGCCGCCATCAGGGGTCGCCGTAGTAAAAGACTCCGTGGGCATGGTGGCGATGACGTCGGCGAACATCCGGAAATTGGCCGCGCCGCGCGGAATGTCGATATGCGAGGCAACATGGCGGGGTTTGCCCGTATCGGCCACTTCGGCTGCGAGGAAGTCATCCGCGCGGCGATCGATCTCGTCGGCCACGGCCGTGATCAGCCTGACCCGCTCGGTCACGGTCATCTTGCCCCAGGGCCCGTTCAGAGCCGCCTTGGCCGCCGTTACGGCATCGGCCACATCGGCCTCGCTCGCTTCGTGAACCGTGCCGATCTCCTGGCCGGTCGCAGGGTTGATATTGGCAAACGTCTTGCCGGCGCTCCCGCTGCGATAGGTGCCCCCGATGAAGTTCAGGATCGTGTCGGTAACAATTGGGGAAGTTCCGTTTGCCATCATTATCTGACCTCTTTGCGTGATCGTGGTGATCGAGCGAGTCAGGATCGAGCGATCAGTATTGCTGTGCGCCAATCGCCGCAAGGGCGGCGCTGGTGTACAGGATATCGAATTCCTCGGCGCCGCCCGAAACGCCAATCGCGCCGACTACCTCTCCGCCGATCATGATCGGCAGACCGCCGCCAAACATCGCTACCCCCGGCCTGCCCTCGATGCCTGCGCGCAGCGCCGCGTTGCCGGAAATCATCTTATACACGTGCGACGCGGGCGCCTTGAAGCTGATTGCGGTACAGCCCCTTGTCCTGCGCGATTTGCGAGGAGGGAAACGGCGCGCCGCTGGCGCGCAGCGAGGCAACTAGTTCACCTCCGCCACCGACCACGGCAGCGACGAACGGACAGCCAGCCTAGGCCCCCTTGGCAAGGGCGGCCGAAACTTCCTTCGGCGGCAAGTTCGTGCCAGATCGTCGCCACTGTGCCCATGATCATGTATTAACCTTCATGAAGCGGTCATTGAGCGCCTTCTCGTAATAGAAGATCGCCTTCCCGGCATTCTCGGCCTGCCACATCCGGCGTGGGTTGTCGGGATAATAGATGTAGCCGCCGCTGAAGGTCTCGTTCCGGTTGCCCGAGGGGTCGAAGAAATAGATCGTTTGCCCGCGCGTGATCCCGTGGCGGGTCGGGCCGATGTCCAGGGGAATGTCATAGCGGCTGATAATATCCGCCGCGTGTCCGACATCATGCCAGGATTCGAGATTGAACGAGACGTGATGAATCCGCCCGTCCTCCGGATATGCGATAAACGCCACGTCATGCGCCTTGTTGCTGCACGACAGGAAAATCCCCAGACGCGCGCCCGAACTCTCGTCAATCAGTTCCTCGGTCACCGAGAAATCGAGTGCCTCGACAAAAATCTTTGCGCTCGCGGAAATGTCCACGCCGTTAAGGGCGCAGTGATCGAAGCGGTTCGCGCGCATGCCGTGCGGTTCGGACAACCAGACATCGGGGTTGCGGATCCCCGGACCGGTTTCAGACAGCGCCATCTCGGCATAGAGATCAAAGATGTGGCCAGTCGGCGTGTTGAACCGGATCTTACGGCCTACCCCGGGATCCTCGCCCGCCGGAATGACATCGACGTGCGCGCCCATATCGAGCAGGCGCTCGGCAAAACGGTCGAGATCGGCGTCCTTGGCAACCTTGAAAGCCATCCGGTCAAGCCCGGCCGAATCCGCTTCGCGCAGGATGATGCTGTGGCGGTCGAATTCGTCAAACGCCTGGAAGAAGGCACGTCCGCCCACCACTTCGACGAAATTTAGGCCGATACGATCGCGATAGTGGGCGATTGCCTCGTCCAAGTCGAGAACCCTCAGCTGAACATAGCCAGGGCGAAGTACTCCGGTCAGAGCCATTTCTCTTTACCTTTTTCCATTAGGCCTTCAGGCCGTTGGTGAAAAATTCGGTCACCATGCGGTTGAAGCTGGCCATGCGCTCGATCTGGACCCAATGCCCGCATTCTCCAAAGACATGCAGGTCGGCGCTGGGCAGCAGACTGGCCAGGCGAACAGTCGATTCTAGCGGAATGACCTGATCGGAAAGGCCGTGAAGGAGCAGCGTTTCGTGCGGCAGCGCCGCAATGTCTTCCTCCCGGCTCGCCAGCATGGCAATGTTGCGCAGCCGGTCCGCCCCGCCGAACGTGGCATGGTACGGCTCATGCGCGCCGGGCCGGATGCTCGCTTCGTATCGGGATTGCACCAGATCCTCCGTCAGACGGCTGTGATCCCAGACAAGATACTGAAGCGATTTGCGCATCTCCTCAAGCGAAGGCTCGTAACCCCACACCTGATTGAGGGCCGGCGTGATCGGAAAAGCCAATCCGGCAGGCCCCATCAGAACCACCCGCTCAACTCGGTCGGGATACGCGATCATGAACGCCAAGGCGATACCACCGCCAAACGAATTGCCCACCATCGACACCTTGTCAATGCCAAGACCATCCAGCAAGGACGCCACCTGATCGACCCAGATCCGCTTATCCTCGATCCGCCCCTTGGAAGAGGAATAGCCGAACCCGAACATGTCGGGTGCGATAACGCGAAACTGCTTGGCGAGATCTGGCATGGTGAGCCGCCAGTTCGCCCAGGCAGTTACGCCCGGACCTGACCCGTGGATGAGCAGGATGGGCGCGCCCTCACCGAGGTCGTGGTAATTGGTCAAGCTTCCAGCAACAACCAGCGACTTGGCGATCTCAGGGCGCGCTGGACCGTTCGGAGCGGTGGCCATGCTTCTCTCAGCCATTCTTTTAATATCGTTTATGCAATCCATGAAACGCCAACTTCTACGTTCGGCGCCTCGATAGCGTCAGCCGGAGAGACGGTATAAACTGAATCAGCAGCGATAGCTGGATTAGCAGCCATAGCTGAAAAGATGGAACCTGCGAGTAGGCCATTTCGAACCCTCGAACTGCGACGTCTCATAGTGATTCCCATATCCATCATGCTCCCTTCGGCCTTAACCAAGAATTCTACTCAGCATGATCGGAGAAATTTTTAATTTTGTCAAATTTTGTAGATTCTCGAGATTCTGTAACCGGCGGTGCAATTGCGCCAGGTGGATTGCTTGAGCCTGTAGATTTCCGTTGAGATTTGACCCGGGAGGGTTGAGATTTTTCATTGAGATTTGACCCATATTCTGACCCGCCCTTTGCTGCTTGCAGTGAGGGAGAGAGGAGTGATCGACATGGCGTTATTGAGTGTATACCAAGTCCCATTGATTAGAACCCATGCGTCCATTGGCGCAGGCCGATGGACATGATGCGCCACGGCTGATCGACGAGTTTGTTCCAGGCGAAGCA
>PHEL01000116.1 GCA_002842925.1 Alphaproteobacteria bacterium HGW-Alphaproteobacteria-14 | reverse complement strand
AGGAAAGTCATATCGTATCTCCTTGGTTTGTAGGGCCATTCGCTCCTTGTAAGAAGATAACTACCCTATCCCGTTTCGGGAGTCAAGTATATAATTCCCAAACATTGGTGAGAGGCAAGTCTTCCACGACATACCCGTAATGTCGCCACGCAGCCGTAACCGCCCGGTCGCTTGCAACCGCCTGATCCCAATCCTGCGTTCTTTCGGAATCGGGGCGATAAATCTCGCGCCAGGCCGGAGCCCGCAATACCAAGCCCTGATAGCGCACCGTCCGGCAGACCTTGCCAATTTCATCGGGCACCGCGAGGCCCGATACCTCCAGAAAGCCCACAACGTCGGGAAACCCCCGGTCGAATACCACCGGGGCCTGAACCTCCTGAAGTCGTTCATATTCAGCAAGATGCGCGGCCATCATCGCATTGGCAAATCCGGTCGGGTCATTCTCCCGCAGCGCCATTCCACCGGGTTGCTTAAGCAGCCTACGTGCAACTTCAGGCGAGGTGGTTAAACCCGCCCTTGCCGCCTCACGAAGCAATGTGCTTTTCCCCGCACCCGGCCCACCGGTCAGAACCACATGCCGAACCATGGCCCGTCCCCGCCGCGCCGTTACTGGTTCATGGTGTCGAAGAAATCGTCGTTGGTCTTGGAATCCTTCATCTTGTCGAGCAGGAATTCCATCGCGTCGACGGTGCCCATCTGCATCAGGATGCGGCGCAGCACCCACATCTTGGACATCTTGTCCTTGTCGACCAGCAGTTCTTCCTTGCGGGTGCCGGACTTGCCGACATCCAGCGCCGGGAAGATGCGCTTGTCGGAAACCTTGCGGTCGAGCACGATTTCGCTGTTGCCGGTGCCCTTGAATTCTTCAAAGATCACTTCGTCCATGCGGCTGCCGGTATCGATCAGCGCAGTGGCGATGATCGACAGGCTGCCACCTTCCTCGATATTGCGCGCCGCGCCAAAGAACCGCTTGGGCCGCTGGAGCGCATTGGCATCAACACCGCCGGTCAACACCTTGCCCGATGATGGCACCACGGTGTTATAGGCGCGGCCCAGACGCGTGATCGAATCGAGCAGGATCACCACGTCATGCTTGTGTTCGACCAGACGTTTGGCCTTTTCGATCACCATTTCAGCAACCTGCACGTGGCGGTTGGCGGGTTCATCGAAGGTCGAGGAGATCACCTCGCCCTTCACCGAACGCTGCATGTCGGTGACTTCTTCGGGCCGTTCATCGACCAGCAGCACGATCAGGAACACTTCGGGGTGATTATCGGTGATCGCTCTGGCGATGTTCTGCAGCAGTACGGTTTTACCGGTGCGCGGCGGGGCGACGATCAGGGCGCGCTGGCCCTTGCCCTGCGGCGCGACGATATCGATCACCCGCGCGCTCTTGTCCTTGATCGTCGGATCAAGGCTGTCGAGGGTCAGCTTCTGTTCTGGGTAAAGCGGGGTGAGATTGTCGAAATTGGTGCGCAGCCGCACCGCATCAGGATCATCAAAATTGACCTTGGACAGCGTGGTCAGCGCGAAATAGCGCTCACCATCGCGCGGGGCACGGATTTCGCCTTCGACGGTGTCTCCGGTACGCAGGCCCCATTTGCGCACCTGATTGGGCGAGACGTAGATATCATCCGGCCCGGCGAGGTAATTGGCCTCGGGTGAGCGCAGGAAGCCAAAACCATCCTGCAGCACCTCGATCGTGCCGATGCCCATGATCTTTTCTTCGTATTCCTCGTCCTCGGCCAGTTCGCGCAGGATGCTGAACAGCAGATCCTGGCGGCGCATGGTCGAGGCGCCTTCAACGCCGAGTTCTTCGGCCATCGCGACCAGTTCGGCCGGGGTCTTTCGCTTGAGGTCTTTGAGATGCATTGAATTTTTCCGAAAGCAGGAGTGGCCGGATGGTCAGTACCTCTGGATCAGAGGTGTCTTGCATTTGGTGCCGATCAGGCTGGCAAGACTGGGCTTGGAGAAAGCAGACCTGGCGGAGCGGGATCGCCCCGGTTACCGGTGAGGTGAAAGCGAAATAGGAGCGCCAGCGCGCAAGGTCAATCGCGAAAAATGCGCGCCATGCAAGTCAGAACGGCTTGAGGTAAACCAGCACCACGATCAGCACCAACAGCAACCCTGGCACTTCACCGATCATGCGCAAGCGGGCTTCGGTCAGTGGACGTTGCCCCAAGGCCATCATTTTGGTCTGCCCCACCAGCCAGCCGTGAAAAGCCGTTAACATCAGCACAAGCAGCAGCTTGGCGTGGAGCCACCCGAACGCAAAATGACCACCCGCATAGGCCATCGACAGCCCCAGCACCCAGACGATGATGAGGCTGGGAGTGAGGATGATCTTGCGCAGTTTGCCCATCCGCATCGCCCACTTGGCCTCACCTTCGGAACCGGGCGCGTGATCGAGCATGTAGATGCACTGGCGCGGTAGCATGAACAGCCCTGCCAGCCAGAACACCATGAAGATCACATGGCCGATCTTGAGGAAGGGATAGATGAGCAAAAGCGTTGACTGCATGGCCTAGCCTCTCAGTGCCGCGAGCAATTGTTCGACATGAGCGATCGGCGTGAACTGCCCGATCCCGTGGCCGAGGTTGAAGATGTGCGGGCGATCTTCGAACGCAGCAATAATGGCACGCACGCGTTCGGGTAGCGCCGGGCCGCCAGCTTCGAGCAGCAGCGGATCGAAATTGCCCTGCACCGGCATCCCTGCGGGCAAGCTGGCGTGCGCCCAGACCGGGTCAAGCGTTTCATCAAGGCCGACCGCATCAACGCCTGTCTCGCGCGCATAGGCCGGCAGTTTTGCCCCTGCGCCCTTGGGAAAACCGATGATCGGAGTGTCGGGGTGTGATTGCTTGAGCTGCGCGGTGATCGCGGCATTCGGCGCAATGACCCACTTTTCGAACTGATCGGGTGCAAGGCTGCCCGCCCAGCTGTCGAACAATTGCACCGCTTCGGCCCCGGCATCGATCTGGCCGCGCAGATAGGTGACCGAAACCGCGATAATCGCGTCGATAATCGCCTGCAGATGCGCCGGATCACGGTAAGCCAGCAGCCGCGCCGGGCCTTGATCCTTGGATCCTTCACCCGCAATCATGTAGGTCGCCACCGTCCACGGACTGCCCGCAAAGCCGAGCATGGTGACATCCGGCCCGATCATCGCGCGGGTGCGGCGCACAGTCTCGTACACCGGCTCGAACCGCTCAAACGCCGGGGTGAAACTGTCCAACCCGGCTTCAAGCAGCGTCGGCGCCAGATGCGGGCCTTCGCCAGCGGCAAAGGTCAGCCCCTGCCCCATCGCATGCGGCACGATCAGGATATCGGAAAACAGGATAGCGCCATCAAACGCGAACCGTCTGATCGGTTGCACGGTAATCTCGGCCGCGGCTTCGCTGTCGTAAACCAGTTCGAGGAACCCGCCCTTCTCGTTGCGAAGTTCCCTATATTCAGGAAGATAACGCCCAGCCTGACGCATCAACCAGACGGGAGGAACGTCCTGACGGACACCTTTGAGCGTTTCAAGCAATGGACCAGGCATAGAGTTCCTATAATCAATACAAATCAAATTATAAAAGGGTTGATGTAGTATGTTGGCCCTGTGGATACCGGTAATTACCAGCCTATGTCCGTTTACCCCCAGCCAATCCAACCGCAAACACCACGACCGAATCCGCATGGAACCGACGTCAAGCGGGCTTTATCCCCGCACTTGCCAGCCTGTCGACAAAAGCTGACACCTGTGCGCAAATACCCCCCACGAACCACCTGTCAGCGGGGAGTTAAATTGCTCCCCCGCTTGTTAGCCTTCCTCTCCCGTGGTTTATGCGGTGTTCTGTCCACAGCCCCCGAGCCGATCAATTCCGGGGCGGCGAGCGATCGAGGATCATGAACCGACTCAACCTGCACCTTGTATCGGATTCGACCGGCGAAACGCTGGAAATGATTGCCAAGGCGGCGCTGGCGCAGTTCGACGATCCCAGCGTGAACCGCCATTTCTGGCCGATGGTGCGGTCATTGCAGCATCTTGACCGGATCGTCCCCGATCTTGCCGCGCATCCGGGGTTGGTGCTGTTCACACTGGTGAACCCGGAAACCCGCAAGCGGCTGGAGGAGCATTGCCGCCATCTGGGTCTGCCCGCGGTGCCCGTGCTCGACCAAGTAACCGCCGCGCTCGAAGCGCAGTTGGGGCAGGAAGCCCATGGTCGCCCCGGTCGTCAGCACATGATGGACGAAGGCTATTTCAAACGGGTCGAGGCGATCCAGTTCACCATCGCGCATGATGATGGCCTGGCGCATGAAGATTGGGAGCAAGCCGATATCCTGCTGGTGGGCGTATCACGCTCGTCCAAGACGCCGACCAGCATCTATCTCGCCAATCGCGGGTACAAGGTCGCCAATATCCCGCTGGTGGTGGAAAGCCCGCCGCCTTCGGAACTCTACAGGTTACGGCACCCCTTGGTGGTGGGGTTGACGACCTCGCCCGAACGGCTGGTGCAGATCCGTCGCAACCGGCTATTATCGCTGAACGAGGCGACCGAGACGGCTTACGTTGATAATGACCGGGTAAAGGCCGAGCTGCAATTTGCCCGGCGGATGTTCGGCGATAATGGCTGGCCGGTGATCGACGTCACCCGCCGCTCGATCGAGGAAACCGCCGCCGCGATCATCCGGTTGGCGCAGGAACGTGGGCGCAAACCGGCGAGTGAAGGCGGGGTGGGCCAACCGATATGAGCAAAGCTCTGATCCTTGCCAGCAAATCCGCCTCGCGCCGGGCAATGCTCGATGCGGCGGGTGTGGCGTATGACAGCATCCCCGCTGATATTGACGAACGCGCCGTGGAGGCCGGGTTGGCGGGCGCCTCCCCTAGCGAAGTGGCCGAGGCGCTGAGCGTCGTCAAGGCAGCGGCGGTGGCGGCGCAGTATCCGGGTGCGCTGGTGCTGGGATCGGATTCGCTGGTGGTGGCGGGTGGACGCCGGTTCGACAAGCCGCGTTCGGTTGAAGAAGCCGCTGAACACCTGCGGTTTTTCTCAGGGCGTGTGATGGAATTGCACAGCGCGGCGGCCTTGGTGAAGGACGGCGGCTGCGAATGGAGCCATGCGAACGTCGCGCGGCTTCATGTGCGCGATCTGTCTGACGATTTCATCGCGCATTATCTCAGTCTCGAATGGCCCGCGATCAGCCACACCGTCGGCGCGTTCCGGATTGAGGGGCCGGGGGTGCAACTGTTCGACGCGATCGAGGGCGATCAGTTCACTGTGCTCGGAATGCCCCTGCTGCCGTTGCTGGGTGCGCTGCGCGAGGCCGGGGTGCTCATCCGATGACCCGCCTCCTTCGACAAGGCTCAGGACAGGCTTACGCAGAGGTGATCGGCGATCCGATCGCGCAGTCCAAATCGCCTGCGATTCACAATTTCTGGCTCGCAAAGCTGGGGATCGACGCAGAATATCGCGCCTGCCATGTGCGGACTGAGGAATTGGCCGGTTATCTCGCCGCGCGCCGCGAAGACCTGTCGTGGCAGGGATGCAATGTCACCATGCCGCACAAGCAGGCGGTCATGCCGCTGCTTTACAGTGTCGAGCCGCCCGCTGACACGATCGGCGCGGTGAATACGATCTATCCGGCATTCGACCGACTGCTTGCCGGGACCAACACCGATGCTGCGGGGTTTCTGGAGCCACTCAACCAAGACCTCGCCCAAACCCACTATTTCCGCATGGCGCGGATCATCGGCACCGGCGGCGCGGCGCGCGCGATCATTAGCGCGCTGGCGGGCCATGGCTTTACGCTGGTGGTGGCTGGGCGCGATCCGGGCAAGGCCCGCGCGCTGCTCGACGAACTCGCGCCCAAGGGTGAGCACCACGCCATCCACCTGTCGCACTTTGCCGACCCAACCGATTTTGCCTTCGACGAGCGTGAGGCCTGCTGTGATCTGGTAATCAACGCGTCCTTGCTCGGAATGCAGGGGCAGCCCCCGCTCGCCTTCGACTGGAGCCATGCCCCGCCGGGCAGCATTGCCTATGACATCGTCACCGCGCCGCATGATACTGCGTTCCTGCAAGGTGCGCGGGCGAAGGGCCATCGCACCATTGATGGGCTGTCGATGCTGATCGGTCAGGCGGCTGCCGCGTTCGAACGCTTTTTCGGCGCACCGCCCCCGCGTGAACACGACGATGAATTGCGCCGGATCCTCACCCAATGACCCGCCCCACAATCATTGGCCTCACCGGATCGATCGGGATGGGCAAATCCACCGTCGCCGCGATGTTTGCAGAAGCAGGAATCCCTGTGTTTGACGCCGATGCAGAAGTGCGCGCAATGCAGGGGCCGGGCGGCGAGCTTGTCCCCGCGATCGAAGCCGCCTTCCCCGGATCGACCGGCCCGGATGGCGTTGACCGTGAACGGCTCGGCCATCAGGTGTTTGCCGACAAGGATGCGCTCGCGCGATTGGAAGCCATCGTCCACCCGGCAGTGGCGGCACGGCGCGCAGCGTTTCTGGAACGGCATCACGAGCCGGAGGATGTGCAGCGCGCCCGCGTGCTCGCCCGCCCCGGCATGACCAAACAGAAATTCGATCATATTTTCAACCTGCAACTGCATGACACCCACAAGCGCACGCGCGCCGATCACGTGATCGATACCGGCACCACGCGCGAAAACACCCGCGCGCAGGTGATGGCTCTGATTGCGTCACTTTGATTGCAAGCACCCCTTGCAACCGGCGCGGCATGGGAGGATAGTGCCACCAATGCGGGAAATCATTTTCGACACCGAAACCACCGGACTCGACCCCAAGACCGGGGATCGCATGGTGGAAATCGGCTGCATCGAAATGGTTGGCCGGGTTGAAACCGGCAGCACCTTTCACGCCTTCTTCAATCCCGATCGTGACATGCCGCCCGAGGCAGAGCGGGTCCACGGCCTCAGCGCCGCATTCCTCGCGACCAAGCCGCGCTTTGCCGAAGTCGCGGACGAATTGCTCGCCTTTCTGGGTGATGCGCCGCTGGTGGCGCATAACGCCGGGTTTGATTTCGGCTTCCTCAATAACGAGCTTGAAATCATCGGTCGCGCCCCGATCAGCCTTGAACGCATGATCGACACCGTGGCGATTGCGCGCAAACGGCACCCGGGTGCCAAATTGTCACTCGATGCGCTGTGCACGCGTTACGGGATTGATCGCAGTCACCGCGTCAAACACGGCGCGCTGCTCGATGCCGAATTGCTCGCGCAGGTCTATGTTGAATTGAACGGGGGTAGGCAGATCGGGCTGGGCCTGACGGACAGCGCCGCTGCAGCCGACCCGGCTCAATCCACCACCACCAACGCGCCCCCTAACGCGCCCCCTAACGCAACGTGGCATCGCCCGAACAGCGACCAACCTCGGCGCGAACCTCGCCCCCATGTTGCCAGCCCGGAGGAGCTGGAACGCCACCGCGCATTCATTGCCGGAATCGACAAGGCGATCTGGACGCGCTGAACAGCGCGCGCGGACCGCGATAGTTTACAGGATCCTCATCACAGACGGGAGGTCTATACGACCATGGATATTCGGATTTCAGGCCACCAGATGGAAACCGGCATCGCGCTGCAGGAACACGCGGCTGAACGGTTGGGCGCAATTGTCGAGAAATATTTCGACCGGGCGCTATCCTCCCACGTCACGTTTGGCAAAGCTCCCGCCGGGGCCTTCACCTGCGATATAGTCACCCATGTGATGCAGGGCCTGATCCTGAAAGCACAAGGATCAGCGCCGGATGCGCATATCGCGCTGGATGATGCCGTGGCCAAGATCGACAAGCAGCTGCGCCGTTACAAGCGCCGCCTGACTGATCGCCACGAACAGACCAGCTATTCGCGCGCTGAAGATGACGCCGCCTATACCATCTTCGCGGTTGAGGAGGATGTTGAGGAAGAAGTTACTGCCGATGCCCCGCTGGTGATTGCTGAAACCCGGGTCGACATCCCCACCGCCAGTGTCGCCGACGCCGTAATGATGATGGATTTGCGCCATACCCCCGCGCTGTTTTTCAAAAATGCTGGCACCGGGCGGCATAATATGGTTTACCGCCGCGCCGATGGCTCGATCGGATGGGTTGAGCCGAAATAGCAGCGCGATACGC
>PHEL01000115.1 GCA_002842925.1 Alphaproteobacteria bacterium HGW-Alphaproteobacteria-14 | reverse complement strand
GGTGATGCCCTGCCCCATTTCCAGCTGCGGCACCGCTACGGTTACCACGCCATCATTGGCGATCTTGATCCATGCGCCGAACACCTGCTCGCCCTTCGCTGCCACCAGCGGGCTGGCATAGCTGCGCGGCATCAGCCACCATGCGATCAGCAGGCCGCCGCCCGCTGCCGCCCCTGTCAGCACGCCCCGCCGCGAAACCTGCATCGCCTAGACCGCCCCTGTATCAAGCCAGCGCGCAAGGCGCTGCGCAATCGCTGCAAATGGCGCACCAGCCTCGTCATCGCCAGCCGCGGGCGGCTCACCCGAATCGCCCGCAATCCGCGTCGCCAACGTCAACGGCACCCGGCCCAGGAACGGGATTTCCAGTGCAGCGGCGAATTTCTCCACCCCGCCCTGCCCGAACGGATCGCTAATTTCGCCGCAATGCGGGCAGGCGTAGCCAGCCATGTTTTCAACCAGCCCGATGATCGGCACATCGCCCTGTTCGAACAATTGCCCGGCGCGCGCGGCGTCGATCAGCGCAAGATCCTGCGGGGTGGACACCAGCACTGCGCCATCGGGGCGGTGGGCAGACAGCATCGACAATTGCACATCGCCAGTGCCCGGCGGCAGATCAACCAGCAACAGATCCGTATCGCCCCATGCGGCATTGACCAGTTGCGCCAGCGCCTTTCCGGTCATCGGCCCGCGCCACGCCAGCGCCTTTCCAGGCGCGACCAGGTGGCCCATCGATAGCACCTTGACCCCGTGGCGGCTGGCAATCGGCACCAGCTTGTCGCCTTCTACCGCAGGCTTGACCCCCTCGGTTCCCAGCAATTTCGGCTGGGAGGGGCCATAAATATCACCGTCAATCACGCCCACCTTGCGCCCCATCCGCGCCAGCGCAACCGCAAGATTGGTGGTCAGAGTCGATTTGCCGACCCCGCCCTTGCCCGATCCCACCGCGATCAATCGGCGGCGGCGGCGTTCCCCCGTCAGTGCGATACGCACTTCGTCCACGTCAGCCAGCGAAGTGAGCGCGGCGGTGATTGCGCCTTCCAGCTTGGCGCGGGCGCTATCGGACAGGTCGCCTGCCTCTGCCACGACCACCGCGCGGCGGGAAATGATCCGGGCTGATTGCAAACGCTGGCTGATTTCAGGCGGCAAAGCGGCGCGGATCAGCGCTTCTTCAGCTGCTGGTTCGCGGGTTGGTTTGGGTGGTTTGCTCATGGCGGAACGCCTTTACCATCAAATTCACGCTGCCAACCCCTGTTTTTCGCCGCAGAGCGTGCCTATAACGGCTTTATGCAAAGATTGGATGTTTGGAGAGAACGTCTTGGTGTGGCCGCGCGCGGCCTTGCTATGGCTGGCAAAAATAACCCGTGGGGCGGATCGGGCAAGGGCGACGAGCCCGGCGGCGACGGCAGCAAAGGCGAGGGCGGCAGCGGCGGATCGGATGGTCCGCGCAATCCGTGGCTTCCCGGCGGGGCTGAGCCTGGCAAGCGGCGCTCGGCCAGTATCGAGGATATCTTCAAGGGTCGCGGCCCCGAAGGCCCGCGCCGCGCGGGTGGTGGCCCCGGCGGACCAACCTTCCGCCTGCCAGAACGGCCCGGCGGCAAAAGCTGGCTTCCGGTGATCATCGGCGCGGTGGCGCTGATCTGGATCGCGGCAACCAGCGTGCATTTCGTCCAGCCGGGCGAACAGGCGGTGGTGACCTGGCTTGGCGGCAAATATTCCGACACGCTGGATTCGGGCACCAATATTACCGCGCCATGGCCGATCAAAATGGTCGAAAAAGAGAACGTGGCGCAGATTCGTTCCGAAGAAATTCCTGGCAATAATACCGAAAAACTGATCCTTACCGGCGATCAGAATCTGGTCGACCTATCCTATGTGATACGTTGGAATATCTCGGATCTGACGCTCTATAAATATCAACTGGGCGATCCGCGCAATGCGTTGCTTGAAATCGGTGAGGCGACGATGCGCGCAGCGGTGGCCCGCAAACGACTTGATGTGGTGCTGACCGGTGAAGGTCGCGCCGAAATCGAACAGGACGTTCGCGAACGAATGCAGGCGCGGCTCGACGCTTATCGTTCGGGGATCATCGTGCAGGGGGTCGAAATCAACAAGACCGACCCGCCAAGCCGCGTGGAAGAAGCGTTCAAGGACGTGTCCTCGGCGCAGCAAGATGCCGATGCCGCAATCAACCGCGCGCAGGCGATCGCACAGCAGGTGCTCGCACGGGCGCAAGGCGATGCGGCAGAGTTCAACAACATCTATGCGGAATACCGCCTTGCCCCCGATGTGACCCGTCGGCGACTGTATTACGAGACCATGGAATCGGTGCTGGCCAAGACCGACAAGACCATCGTCGAATCCGGCAATGTGATGCCCTTTTTGCCGTTGCCAGAACTCCAGCGCCGGGCGCAAAGCCAGGCCCAGCCGCCGCGACCGCGAGGAGAGTGACGCCATGAATTTTGCAATTCAGAACTTCAAGGCGATCGCAATTGCCGCTGTCGTGATCGTCGTTGCGCTGCTGTCGAGCGTGGTGATCGTTCCGGAAACCCATCAGGCGGTGGTGATTCGCACCGGTCAACCCGACCGTGTGTTCAACAAGTTCAGACCCGACGTTCCTTACGGCCAGACCGGAGCCGGGGTGCAATTCCGCATTCCGTTTGTCGAACAGGTGCAGATGGTTGATCGCCGGGTGCTCGATCTCGACATGACCCGGCAGCAGGTGCTTTCCAATGACCAGCAGCGCCTGCAGGTCGATGCCTATGCCAGATATCGGATTATCGATCCGGTTCGGATGGTGGAGCGGGCCGGCACCGAAAAGCAGCTCGAATCGCAGCTGGTGCCAATTCTCACCTCGGTGCTGCGGCAGGAACTGGGCCGGCGACCGTTTGCCTCGCTGATCAACGCCGAGCGTGGCCCTGCGATGACCAACATTACCCGCACGCTGGACACGCAGGCGCGGCAATATGGCGCTCAGGTGCTCGATGTGCGAATCAAAGCGGCTGACCTGCCCGAAGGCCGCCCGCTGGATGCCGCCTTTACCCGGATGGAAACCGATCGGCAGCAGGAAGCAGCGACGATCCGGGCTGCTGGCACGCGCGATGCGCAGATCACACAGGCCGAAGCGCAGGCGCAAGCCGCCCGCATCTATGCCGATGCTTACGGAAAAGACCCGGAATTCTATGACTTCTACCGCGCCATGCAGAGCTATCGCCAGACCTTCCTGGCCGGGGAAGGCAACAGCGCTATGGTGCTTTCTGACGACAGCGAATATTTCCGCCAGTTCAGGGGCAGGCGCTAGCGCGTTCGACCAAGGGATGATCCTGAGCGCTGAATGTCATGTTACGTTCAATCAGCGTTCAGGCCCGAAAGGTGCATTTGGGGCACGTCAGCCAGTTGTTCGGCTGGCTCCGTTGACAGCATGAGGAACGCAGCTGCCCCCGCGCGTTCCTGTTTGATGATAAGGATCAAGAGGACGTGAAGAACGTGCGCTATGTATACGGACTGTCGAGCGCGCTGCTGGTGGGCGGCGCTGCCATATCGCTGATCACCGGAACGCCGCTGGGCGCGCAGGTGGCGCAGAATGATGATGCGGTGATGGACCGGGTGGTGCCGGTTGAAGGCGCCCCGGCCAGCTTTGCCGATCTCACCGCGCAATTGCAGCCTGCGGTGATCAATATTGCCACGCGCCAGCGGATCGAGGTTGCCAATAACCCATTTGCTGGGACACCGTTTGCCGACCTGTTCAGCCGCCGTCAGGGCGGCGGCGGTCAGCCGCAGACGCGTGAGGCGCAGTCGCTGGGGTCTGGCTTCATCATCTCTGCCGATGGTTTTGTGGTGACCAATAATCATGTTGTCTCGCCCGATAGCCGCGCCAAGCTGGAATCGATCACCGTCACCCTGCCCGATGGCACCGAATACGAAGCCGAAGTGGTCGGCGCCGATGCCGCATCCGATCTGGCCGTGCTCAAGATCAAGGCCAACCGATCCTTCCCGTTCGTGACCTTCGGCGATTCGAGCGCGGCGCGCGTGGGTGACTGGGTGGTGGCAATCGGCAACCCGTTCGGCCTTGGCGGCACGGTCACCAGCGGAATTATTTCAGCAGTCTATCGCAACACCGGTCAGGGCGGCGCATATGACCGCTATCTCCAGACCGATGCCAGCATCAATCGCGGCAATTCGGGCGGGCCGCTGTTCGACATGCGCGGTAATGTGATCGGCATCAATAATGCAATATTCTCGCCTTCGGGTGGCAGCGTGGGCATCGGCTTTGCGATCCCCGCTGAAATCGCCGCTCCGATCGTCGAACAACTGCGCGCCGGGCGCGAAATTCAGCGTGGCTATCTCGGCGTCGGTCTCCAGCCGATTGATGAAGATTTCGCCGCCTCGCTCGGCCTGCCCAAGCGGCGCGGCGAATTGGTGCAAACGGTACAAGATGACAGCCCGGCAGCCCGCGCCGGTCTGAAGCCCGGCGACATCGTCACCAAGGTCAACGGCAAAGACGTGACTGGAGAACAGACGGTATCCTTCCTGGTCGCCAATCTCGAACCCGGTGCGCAGGTGCCGGTCGAATTACTGCGCGATGGCAAACGCTTCGCACTCAACGTCACGCTGGGTAAACGCCCAAGCGAAGCCGAATTGCAGCAGCAGACCCAGACTTTCGATCCTGATTCCGAAGAGTCGATGGCACCGGGAACCTCGAACGAGACGATTGAACAGAAACTGGGTTTGCAGGTGATGCCAATGACCGCAGCGATTGCCCGCTCGCTTGGTGTGCCTGCAGAAACGCAGGGCGTGGTGATTGCGGCGGTTGATCCCAATGCGGACGCGGCGCGCAAGGGTCTGCGGCGCGGAGACATTGTCCTGTCGGCCAATTATCAGACAGTTACCTCGGTCGAAGCGCTGGCGGAACAGGTCAAGGCTGCCGCGACTGAGGGGCGCGAGGCGATCCTTCTACGCGTCCAGCGCCGCACTCAGCCTCCGGCCTTCTTCCCGATCCGGCTGCGCTGACCGGTTGATATCAAAGGCTGAACGGCACAGACGCAGCCCCAGCGCGTGATGCGTCAGCATCTCGGCGCGCTGGCATGAGCGCAGATCAGGAAGGGTGCCGGAAGCAATTCCGGCGCCCTTTCGCTATCATAACTCAGGCGGCGGACGGCGCGACGCTGACGGGCGTGGGATTTCGCCACCAGTAGCTTCTTCAAGGAAATCCTGGCTCGCCGCCGGGGGCGCAGCAGGCCCGCGCTCTCCGTCGATGCCGAATGGGCTGGGTGCAGGTTCACGCCGCCCCGGCTCGATCAGATTGCCCTGTTCGTCGATATAGTAATAATCGTCAGGTTCACCAAACATCGCCTCCTCATCGGGTTCGAGCTGCCATTCGGGCAATTCGAGCGTGATGTCGAACTCTTCGACCGGGCGATCCTTGACGGCATAGCGCATATAGGCGGCGAACGCTTGCGCGGGCGCGCGCCCACCCTGCAGGCCCGCCACCGGCTTGGCATCATCGCGGCCCATCCATACACCGGTGGTGATGCCGCTGGAAAAACCGATGAACCAGCCATCCTTGTTCGATGATGTGGTGCCAGTTTTTCCCGCTACCGGCCGCCCGATCTGCGCCGCACGGCCAGTGCCGGTCTGCACTGCGGCTTGCAGCAGATCGGTCGCCCCGGCGACAACGTAATCGGGCACCTGCTGGGCCTGGCGCGGCGCTTCGCGGCGATACAGCACATCGCCGCTCGCACCTGTGACCTTGGTGATGCCATAGGGCTGCACTGCGACGCCTTTGGCAGAGATCCCGGCAAAGGCCTGCGTCATTTCGATCACGCGCACCTCGGATGATCCGAGCACCATCGAGGGGAATGTCGCGACATCCGAGGTTATCCCGAACCGCCGCGCCATTGACGCAACCGTGCCAAAACCGACTTCGTTGCCCAACTGGGCGGCAACCGTGTTTATCGAAAACGCAAACGCGGTGCGCAAATCGGTTTCGCCAACATTGCGCCCGTTCGAATTGCGCGGGCTCCACCCGTCGATAGTCACCGGCGTATCGACCACCTTGTCCTCAGGTGTGTAGCCGGCTTCCAGAGCGGCGAGATAGACGAACAGCTTCCACGCTGACCCCGGCTGGCGCATCGCGGTGGTGGCGCGGTTGAAATTGCTGGCGACGTAATCGGTGCCGCCGACCAGCGCGAGGATCGCTCCGTCACGATCAAGACTGACCAGCGCGCCTTGCGCGCCGCTAGGCGTGTTGGCCTCGATCGCGGCTGTTGCTGCGCGCTGCATTCCGATGTCGAGCGTGGTCCACACCTCAATCGGCTCGTAGGTTTCAGGCAGGATTATATCGAGCTGCGGCAGCACCCAATCGGTGAAATAGCGCACCGAATTCTGCCCCGCCTGCTGCTTCAGCTGCACCGCGCTGACATCGACCCTAGCCTGATCGGGGGTAATATAGCCCTGTTCACGCATTAGCCGAAGCACCACCTGGGCACGGTCAACCGCAGCCTGAACATCGGCGGTGGGGGAATAATGGCTCGGCGCTTTGACCAATCCGGCGATTATTGCAGCTTCGGCAACGCTAAGTTCGGTGGCCGGGTGGCTGAAGAATTTGCGGCTGGCGCTGTCGATCCCATAAGCTCCGCCGCCGAAATAGACCTTGTTGAGATAGAGTTCGAGAATCTGCTGTTTGGAGAATTTCCATTCGAG
>PHEL01000114.1 GCA_002842925.1 Alphaproteobacteria bacterium HGW-Alphaproteobacteria-14 | reverse complement strand
AGGGCGGAACTGCTCGCATCGCTGCAAGGGACGATTACCGCCTGCGCAGTGCTCCACGCTACCTTTACCGGCGGCGGGGGTGATGATGCGGGCTGGGAAGATGATGAGATTGATTAAACTGCCACTATGACAAGGGAGTAGAATATGGCTGGCTCGACCAACGCACTGCAGAAACCCGTTACGCTTTCGGGGGATCTCGAAGCGGTCATCGGCAAGGGTCCGATGACCCGCGCTCAGGTGACATCGAAGGTGTGGGAATACATCAAGGCCCATAGCCTGCAGGACACCAAGGACAAGCGTCAGATCAATCCCGATGCCAAGCTGGGCGCGGTGATTGGCAAAGACCAGATCTCGATGTTCAAGATGACGGCTGCGGTGTCCAAGCACCTCAAGTAAGAACGTAGGGCGCCACGCGGCGCCTTGCCACTTGCGCAATATCAGCGGCGCGCGGCCTGTTATGGGTCGCGCGCCGTCGTTTTTTCAAGGTGGTCAGGCGGCGTGCGGATCGCGGCATACTCCGCCCACTTTCGGGATGGGCGGCAAGGCGCAATTGTTCGATCGGCTTCGCCGCGCTATCACCCTTGCCAATGTCCTTGCCCGTAAGAGCGGGCGCTTTGCCTTCGGGAGCGATTTCCATGCAACTTTGTGCGCCTTCGTTTATCGCATTGGTCGCTGCGCTGGCGTTTTCCAGCCCGCTTGCCGCGCAGGAACTTGATCCGGCAGTTGCTACCGCTAATGCCGCGCTGGAAGCTGCGCCGGTGTTCGATGGGCACAATGATGTCCCCTACCAGTTGCGCGAGCGGGTGGCGAACCAGATCAACGGGTTCGATTTCAGGGATACAACCGACACCGGCGAAGGCCTTCTGCAAGGCAGCGTGATGCAGACAGACCTCGCCCGGCTTGCCCAAGGCAAGGTCGGGGCGCAGTTCTGGTCGGTCTATGTCCCCTCGAACCCCGATGAGGCCGAGGCGGTGCAGCAGGTGATCGAGCAGATCGATGTCACCAAGCGGTTGATCGCGCGCTACCCCGATGGGCTGCGCTATGCCGAGACCGCCGATCAGGTCGAACGCGCGATGGCCGAGGGCAAGGTCGCGTCGTTGCTGGGCATGGAAGGCGGCCATTCGATCGGATCGAGCCTCGCCGTGCTACGCCAGCTCTATGCGCTCGGCGCGCGCTATATGACGATCACCCACAACAGCAACACCCCGTGGGCCGATGCTGCAACCGATACCCCGGTGCACGGGGGCTTGAGCGATTTCGGCAAGGATGTGGTGCGCGAAATGAACCGGCTGGGGATGCTGGTCGATCTTTCCCATGTCAGCGAGGCGACGATGCTTGATACGCTGGACGTGGCGAAGGTACCGGTGATCTTCAGCCATTCGGGCGCGCGGGCGATCAACGGCCATCCGCGCAATGTGCCCGACAGCGTGCTGCGGCGGCTGCCCTATAATGGCGGGATTGTCATGGTGGTGGCGTTGCCGGGGTTCCTCAATGAACAACGCCGCCAATGGTTCGCCACCCGTTCCGCCGAGGAGGCGCGGTTGAAGGCGTTGTTCCAGGGGCAGCCCGACACGGTCGCGGCGACGATGGAGGCATGGGACAAGGCCAACCCCGAACCTGCCACCACGATTGCGCACATGGCCGACCATATCGACCATATCCGCGAGATTGCGGGTGTGGAGTCGATTGGTATCGGTGCCGATTTTGACGGGATGCCATCAGGCCCGGTCGGGTTCGAGGACGTTCGCGGCTACCCGCTGCTGTTCGCTGAACTGGCCCGGCGCGGCTATTCGCAAGCCGAACTCGAAATGATCGCCAGCCGCAATGCGCTGCGGGTGATGCGCGCTGCCGAAGCCTATGCCGCGAGCGTCGCGGACATGGCTCCGATCGAGACGCTGATCACATCGCCCGCGAAGGCGCAGTGATCAGCCCCACAGTGCCGGAATGATCCACACCGCGCTCATCGCGATCACTGCAAAGGCAAGGCTGAAGCCCAGCACATAGCGAAGGCCGGTATGGGATACCGATCCGCGCGCGGCGTCGGTTTCGATGTGGACGGCGTCGTCTTGTTCGGACATGCGACTCTCCCATTGGTTTCCGTAAGGTAACCCAACGGCAAGATATTACAATGATTCCCGCGATACCTCGCCCGCCACGTTCTCAAACCCGCCGGGAACAGCCGCCGCTCAGTCCCTGAGCAGTTCGTTGATTCCGGTCTTGGAACGGGTCTGCGCGTCCACGGTCTTGACGATCACCGCGCAATAGAGGCTGGGGCCGGGCGATCCATCGGGCAGCGGTTTGCCCGGAAGCGATCCGGGAACGACCACCGCATATGGCGGAACCGCGCCCATGTGGACCTCCCCCGTGGCACGGTCGACAATCTTGGTCGATGCGCCAAGGTAAACCCCCATCGACAGCACCGCGCCTTCGCCCACCCGCACACCTTCAGCAACTTCGGCGCGCGCACCGATGAACGCGCCGTCGCCGATGATGACGGGTTCGGCCTGCAAGGGTTCAAGCACGCCGCCGATCCCTGCGCCGCCGGAGATATGCACATTCGCTCCGATCTGCGCGCATGATCCGACCGTCGCCCATGTGTCGATCATGGTGTTTTCGCCAATGTAAGCGCCGATATTGACGAAGCTCGGCATCAACACCGCACCCTTGCCGATAAAGCTGCCGCGCCGCACCACGGCGCCCGGCACGACGCGAAAACCTTCATCGCGGAACCGGTTTTCGCCCCAGCCAGCGAACTTCAACGGCACCTTGTCGAACGCCGCCTCACCCGCTGCGCCGCCTTCCATCACGCGGTTTTCGTTCAGCCGGAAGCTGAGCAGCACTGCTTTCTTGAGCCATTGGTTGACCTGCCACCCGCCGTTTCCGTCAGGCTCTGCCACGCGCGCTTTGCCGCAATCGAGCAGCGCGAGCGCATCGCTGACGGCATGGCGCACATCGCTGCCGGGGGTGATATCAGCGCGGTTTTCCCAGGCTTCTTCGATGGCGGCAATCAGGGCGTCACTCATGGTGTTCTCCGGTGCGAAATCAGCAAGTCGGTGCTGCTAGCCGCGCCGGGGGAACACGGCAAGCGTTACGCTGGCATTCCGGCGGCGCGGGCGAATTCGTAAGCGCGCTCGGTCAATGGACGCACGCGGTCGCTCATCGCCTGCGCATGGGCGGAAGACGCGGTGCCATCGATCACGCGTTTCTTGATCCCCTGCATGATCCCGGCGAGCCGGAACAGGTTATAGGCGAAATACCAGTCCATCGGCGGAACGGGATAGCCGGTGCGTGCGACGTAGCGTTCCACCGCTTCCCCGACCGTGGGGATGCCCAGCGCCGCCAGATCCAGCCCCAGCAGCCCCGCACGCCCGTCAGCGGGCTGGAACCAGTTGAGCATCAAGTAGCTGAAATCGGCAATCGGATCGCCTAGCGTCGACAACTCCCAATCAAGCACAGCGACGACGCGGGCTTCCGTCTTGTGGAAGATCACATTGTCGAGCCGGTAATCACCATGCACCACAGAGGAGCCGTGCTGCGGCGGGATGGTTTGCGGCAACCATTCGATCAGCCGCTCCATTTCGGGCATATGCTCAGTTTCAGACAGCTTGTATTGCTTCGTCCAGCGGGCGATCTGGCGCGCGCAGTAATCGGTCGGCTTGCCATAATCGCCAAGGCCGATGGCTTCGGGCTGATTAAGGTGCAGATCAGCCATCGTGTCGATCAGCGCGTGATAGAGTTGGCGGCGCTCGGCCGGGTCGACCCCTGGCAGCGCGCCGTTCCACAATGACCGCCCATCGGCCATGCTCATTACGAAAAACTTGGATCCGATCACACCTGCGTCTTCGCACAGACCATAGGTGCGCGGCACGGGGAACCCGGTGGGATAAAGCCCGGTCATCGCGGTATATTCACGGTCAACCGCGTGCGCCGATGGCAGCAGCTTGCCGAACGGCTGACGGCGCAGCACGTAGGATGCCCCCGGCGTGTCGATGCGGTAGGTCGGATTCGATTGTCCACCTTTGAACTTGGTGTAGCTGATCGGGCCGGAAAAACCTTCGACATTGGCCTCGAACCAGCGCGTCAGCGCCGCGAGATCAAGCTGATCTTTCTCGGTCACTGCAACCGTGCCGACCATTTCCTTGTCGTAATCAATGTTGTTCGTTTCTGGCATCAGTCAAACACCACCACGCTGCGCGCCGAATGCCCGGCGCGCATCTTGTCGAAGCCTTCGTTGACCTGATCCAGCGAAATCCGCTCGGCAATGATGGTGTCGAGATCGAGCAGCCCGCGCAGGTAGAAATCGACGAGGCGCGGCAGGTCGATGGGGAAGTGGTTCATCCCCATCAGCGCGCCCATCAGCTTCTTGCCGCCAAGCAGATCGAAGGCTGACAGGCCAACCTTGCAATCCAGCGGCATCATGCCGAGGATTACCGCTGTCCCGCCGCGCCGCAGCGAAGCCACTGCAAGATCGGCCGAGGCTTGTCTGCCCACCGCTTCGATCCCCCAATCGACCCCGCCGCCCGAGATCGCGATGATCTGTTTGGCCGCATCCTCGGCCAGCGCGTCGATGGTGTGGGTCGCGCCCAGCACTTCAGCCAGCGCGCGCTTTTCCGGGAGCGGATCGGCGGCGATGATCTTGCCCGCGCCGGCGATTTTGGCCGCGTTGATTGCGGCCAGGCCCACCCCGCCGCAGCCCACCACCAGCACGGTTTCGCCCGGCGTGACCTTGCAGGCGTTGAAGATCGTCCCCGCACCGGTTGTCACCGCGCAGCCGAGCACGGCGGCGCGATCAAACGGCATATCCTTGTCGATCGCAACGCAGGCGTGTTCGTGGATCAGCATCTGCTGCGACAGTGCCGACAGGTTGAGCATCTGTGCCACGGGCGAGCCATCGGCGCGCAGCATACGCGGCGGTTCATCCTTGGCGCGGCGGGTGTCTGCACCCATGCACAGCGCCATGCGGCCCGTTACGCAGAACTCGCAGTGCCCGCAAAAGGCGGAAAGGCAGCTGACGACATGATCGCCGGGCTTCACCGTCTTCACTTCCGATCCGACCGCGCGCACGATCCCCGCCGCCTCATGCCCCGGTATCGCGGGGAGCGCGTGGGGGTAATGCCCATCGATGAAGTGCAGATCCGAATGGCAAAGCCCGCAGGCCTTGGTGTCAATCAGCACTTCATGCGGGAGCGGATCGGCAAAGGTGACTTCACCGATTTTGAGTCCCTTACCGGGGGATTCGAGAATAGCGGCCTTGGCCATTATAAACTCCGTTCGCCCTGAGCCTGTCGAAGGGCCGTTCTTCCTTCGGGCTCAGATTCAAGAAGAAATACAGTGCTTCGACAAGCTCAGCACGAACGGCTGTTTTGTGTGTTGCTTACCGCGCGACACCCATGTCGCCCGAGCTGAAGCGCGCGCCGTCATTGGTGGCCCGCCCATGATCGCCGCGCAGCGCATTGGCCGTAGGGCCGGGCTGCGGAGCGTGCTTGGCAAACTCCATATGCGCAATCGAACGCGCGTGGACTTCGTCCGGCCCATCGGCCAGCCGAAGCGTGCGCTGGTTGGCGTAGCTGCGCGCAAGACCATAATCTTCCGACACGCCGCCGCCGCCATGCGCCTGGATCGCATCGTCGATGATCCGCAGCGCCATGGTGGGGGCCTGCACCTTGATCATCGCGATTTCCTGCTTGGCGGCCTTGTTGCCGACCTTGTCCATCATGTCTGCGGCTTTGAGGCACAGCAGCCGGGTCATGTCGATATCGATGCGGGCACGTGCGACGCGTTCTTCCCACACCGAATGCTTGTAAACCGGTTTGCCGAAGGCTTCGCGTTCCTGCAGGCGGCGGCACATTTTCTCCAGCGCCGATTCCGCGACGCCAATGGTGCGCATGCAATGGTGGATGCGGCCCGGCCCGAGGCGGCCTTGCGCGATTTCAAACCCGCGCCCTTCGCCCAGCAACATATTGGTGACGGGGATGCGCACGTCCTTCATCTCGACTTCCATATGACCGTGCGGGGCATCATCATAACCGAACACCGGCAGGTGACGCAGGATGTTTACGCCGGGGGTGTCGATTGGCATCAGCACCATCGATTGCTGGGCATGGCGCTGCGCGCTGAAGTCGGTTTTGCCCATCACAATCGCGACCTTGCAGCGCGGATCGCCAAGGCCCGATGACCACCACTTGCGCCCGTTGATGACATATTCGTCGCCCCCAGAACCTTTGGCGCGTTCGATCCGGGTTTCGATGTTGGTCGCATCGGACGATGCAGTGAACGGTTCGGTCATCAGGAAGGCTGACCGGATTTCGCCGTTCATCAGCGGACGCAGCCACTGTTCCTTCTGTTCGCGCGTGCCATAGCGGTGGAACACTTCCATATTGCCGGTATCGGGGGCGGAGCAGTTGAACACTTCGCTGGCCCAGCCGATGTGGCCCATTTCTTCAGCGCACAGAGCATATTCGAGGTTGGTTAGGCCGGGGCCTTCAAATTCGAAGCTGTCATCGACATGGTGATGGCTGTCATTGCGCGGCGGCATGAACAGGTTCCAGATGCCGGCTTCCTTGGCCTTGGCCTTGGTTTCCTCGACGATCGGAAGCATGCGCGGCGATGAAATCGCGCACGCGATTGCGCCAATAAAGCTGACGTTCGGTGGGTTCGAAATCCATGGGGATGTTCCTCTCTCGTCCTGAATTGCAACCAAATCTATGGCGACTCTGCGGGCAACCGTGGCAGAGCCTCGTGCGCCCGCCAAGCTCTCATTTCTGGGGCGCAGGCAAGATGCCCTCCGGCGCGAATGGCGCATCCGGCGCTGCCGCTACGGCATCGCGATTTTCCCGCATCCGGCGTTCGGCAAGCCGGTTGACCCGCGCTTCGTGATCTTCGCGGCTGATCGGAAAACGCGCCAGCCACCATGCGGCGATCACCGCCAGCAACAGCATCGCGCCGCAGTAATAGATCACCAGATCGTTGATTACGTGTTGTGGCACGCCGCCGGGGGCTGCGTCGGTGGCAAGCTGTGACAAGGAGATGATCTGCCCCGACGCGAAAATCCCCGCGCCGGTCGCACATTTCTGCACCAGCCAGTTACCCGAATAGAACGACCCTTCCGCCCGGCGGTTGGTGCGTTCCTCAAACGCCTCGACAATTTCGGCTATCATCGAGGTTGCCGATACCAGCGAGATGATCCCCAGCGAATTGGCAATCAGCACAAAACCGTAAAACAGCCCGGTCGAGGCCATGCTGCCGGGCTGCGGCCACATGCCAAGCAGCAGCAACGCGAACGGGGTTATGCCAATAATGGTGCCGACAATCATCGCAAGGCCTGCGCTTTTGGCTTTGCCAAGGCGTTGGTGCAGCGGGCCGATCAGCACAAACATCAGCACTACTGATGCAAACAGGACCAGCGGATAGAGGATCAACTGCGCGCGAGTGAGCTGCCACACGAACAGGTTGAGGTAATTGGTGATCGAAAAGGTCATGCCTTGATGGACATAGGCGGCAAGCCCGCCAACCGCGAAAATCAGGAACGCACGTTCGGAAAATGCTTCGGTAATCTCGCTGAACGCGCCCTTGATAGTGAACGGGGCGGGCTTGGTTGCAGGCAGGCGGGCCACCAGTTTGTGCTGGCCCAAAGCCGACCCGATCACCGATGCCGCCATCAACACCGCGCCGAATATGCCAAACACGAAATAGCCGTCCGGCTGCAACAGGCCTTCGGCTCCCGGCATAAACACGGTGTAAGCCAGCACCATCATGCCCAGTCCGCCGATCCACGCGCCCATCGCGCGATAGCGGAACAAGGTGGTGCGCTCATCGTAATCGGCGGTGATTTCCGGCACCAGGCTGATCGACGGCACCTCGCACGCCGACAGCAGCAGGCGCACGGCAATCGCGATACCAAGCAACCCGGCAAAGCTGGGCGCTTCGCCGCTGGGCGGGCTCCACATCAAAACCCAGCAAAAGGCCAGCGGGATCGGCGCGGCATAGAGCCACGGCAAACGCCTGCCCCACTTCGTATAAGTGCGATCCGAAAGGTTGCCGAGGATCGGATCGACCACCGCATCGACCAGCAGTGCAATCAGCAAGGCAACGCTGACCAGCGCTGCATCCATGCCCAGCACCTGATTGTAGAAAATCAGCAGGAAAAACGAAAAACCATTGTCTTTCACGCCGAATGCGACCGCGCCAAAGCCCTGAATAAGCTTCAGGCGCATCGGCAATTTACCCGCGATCAAACCAGTGCCGCCGCTCATATGCAGCCGCCTGCGCTGGCTTTCAGCACGCCGAATCCGGCCAAATTCTCTCTCCCATTTTCAGTTTCGAACCTAGACCGATTGCGCGGGCCGTCAATCATGCAGGCCTGACGCTACGGCATCGCTGTTCGGGCGATCAGTGCTTGCAGGGGTCGTGCGAATGCCGATAACGTAAGCGTCAAGTGGGAGCTTATCGAGAGGAGAGTCGGCCCCGTGTCCGATACAAAAACGCCTGATCTGGCAACATTCCGCAGCGAAACCCGTGCATGGCTGGAGGCGAACTGCCCGGCTGAAATGCGCCAACCCGTCCGCGATGAAGATGACGCCTATTGGGGCGGACGCCGCGCCACGTTCAAGAATGACGCGCAAAAAGCATGGTTCGAAGCCTGTCTGGCCAAGGGCTACACCGTGCCTGCATGGCCCCAAGCTTACGGCGGGGCGGGGCTGAACCCGGCCGAAGCCAAGGTGCTGCGCGAAGAAATGAGCCGCATCAACGCCCGCCCGCCCTTGTCGTCATTCGGCATCTGGATGCTTGGCCCTGCGCTGCTGCAATTCGGCACCGACGGGCAGAAGCAGCGGTTCCTCAATGAAATCGCGCGCGGCGAGATTCGCTGGTGCCAGGGCTATTCGGAACCGGGTTCGGGCAGCGATCTCGTCAGCTTGCAGACCTTTGGCGAAGACAGGCAAGATCACTGGGTAGTCAACGGCCAGAAGATCTGGACGTCCTACGCCGATCATGCCGACTGGATTTTCTGCCTCGTCCGTACCGACAAGGCCGATAAATATCAGGGCATCACCTTTATGCTGTTCGACATGGCGAGCGCAGGGGTGACCACCAAGCCGATCCTGCTGATCAGCGGCAATTCACCATTCTGCGAAACCTTTTTCGACAATGTGTCGGTGCCCAAATCCTATGGCGATGATTGCCCGGCCTATGTCGGCCAGATCAATCGCGGGTGGGACGTGGCCAAATATCTGCTCGGCCACGAACGCGAGATGATCTCGGGCGCGGGTGGCGGCGACCGCACGGCGGCGATCGGCGCGGCGATGAAGCGCGCGGCAGCCCGCACCGGCGATGAAATTGACCCCGTGCTGCGCGCCGAACTGGCGATGTTCGATGTCGATGCGCTGGCCTACACCGCGATGGGCGAGAAGTTCCTTGATGAGATCAAGGTTGGCAAGGCCCACCCGGCCCAGCCCAACATGATGAAATATGTCGGGACGGAACTGAACAAGCGCCGCCACGAATTGATGATGGCGGCGGGCGGTTCGCGCAGCCTTGAATGGGACAGCGAGGAAACCGGCGGCGGCAAGCCTTCGCGCGGCTGGCTGCGCACCAAGGCGAACTCGATCGAAGGCGGCACCAGCGAGGTGATGCTCAACGTGATCGCCAAGCGCATTCTCGACCTGCCGGGCGCGTAACCTGTTTCGCGTCCTCCCTGCGCAGGCCGGGGGGACGGGCAACATAGAGAGGGAAAACCAATGCCCCTGTATCATAACGACGATCAGGCCATGCTGGCTGATACCGCGCGCGGCTTCATGGCCGAAGAAGGCAACATCGCCAAGCAACTGCGGCTTCGGCCACGGCCTCTGGAAGCAGATGGCCGAAATGGGCTTTACCGGGATGCTGGTGGGCGAGGATGATGGCGGGCTGGGCATGGGCCATGTCGAAGCCGGGATCGTGCTCGAAGAAATCGGCCGCAACCTCACCCCTTCGCCGTTTCTTACGTCCTCGGTGCTCGCTGCAACTGCGCTCAAGCATGGATCAGCGGACGTGAAGGGCCGTTACCTCCCCGGATTGATCGCAGGCGACAGCGTGTTTGCGGTGGCGATTGATGAAACCGCCAAACACCGCCCCAGCCGCATCACCACCCGCGCCGAACGTTCGGGCAACGGGTTCCGGCTATCGGGTTCCAAAAGCTTCGTCGTCTATGGTGGCAGCGCCGACATGATCGTGGTCGCGGCGCGCACCGCAGGTTCAGATGATGACGCCGAAGGCATCACCCTGTTCGCCGTTCCCAAGGACGCCAGTGGCATGAGCCATGACGCGGTGCGGCTGGTCGATTCGTCGATGGCGACCCACACCAAGTTCGATAGCGTCGAGCTTGATGGCGATGCGGTGATCGGCGAAATCGACGGTGGACGCGAAGTGCTCAATGCGATGCTGCTGGCGGGCCGGGTTGGTGCGGCAGCGGAAGGCGTGGGCGTTGCCAGCGGCGCGATGGCCATGACGGTCGATTACCTGAAACAGCGCAAGCAGTTCGGGCGGCTGATTGGCGAATTCCAGGCGCTGCAACACCGCGCCAGCCACCTCTATTCCGAAGTCGAAATCGCCCGCGCGGTGACGATCAAGGCGCAGCAAATGCTGGATGCCGGCAGCGAGCAGGCCGACCTGATGACCAGCGTCGCCAAGGCCAAGGTTGCAAAGGCAGCGCGCCTCGCAGTGCAGGAAGGGGTGCAAATGCACGGCGGCATTGGTATGACCGACGAATACGACATCGGCCTGTATATGAAGCGCGACCGCGCCTTGGCCGAATTTCTGGGCGATGCCTATTTCCACGCGGGTCGCGTGGCCGAACTGAGCGGGTACTGACAGATGGACATTCAATCACTTTTTGGCCTCGAAGGGCGCATCGCGCTGGTCACGGGCGGTTCGCGCGGGATCGGCAAGATGTTTGTCGAAGGGCTGCTCGCCGCCGGTTGTGCGCGGGTTTACATCTCGGCCCGCAAGGTTGAACAGATGCAGGCCACGATTGACGAATTCGGCGCGGACCGGGTGATCGGCATTCCCGCCGACCTCAGCCAGATGGACGGCATGGTCGCGCTGGCTGATGAATTGCGCCGCCGCGAGACCCGGCTCGATATCCTCATCAACAACGCCGGCGCTGCGTGGGGGCAGCCCTTTCTCGAATTTACCGAGGCAGGTTGGCACCGGACGATGGATTTGAACGTCAAGACACCGTTCTTCCTCACCCAGAAACTGCATGATCTGCTGGTCGAAGGCGGCAAGGCGGGGCATCCGGCCAAGGTGATTCACGTATCATCAATTGATGGGCAGCGGATCAACCCGTGGGAAACCTATGCCTATCAGGCGTCAAAAGCGGCGGTGATCCAGCTGACCCGGCGCATGGCCGCGCGGCTGATCCACGATAACATCATCGTCACTTCGATCGCGCCGGGTGCCTTCCCGTCAGAAATGAACAAGGCCGCCAAGGACGCGCCAGATGCGTCGGATCTATCTGTGCAGCCGCGCAGGCGATTACGTGGTGGGCGACACGCTGACGGTGGATGGCGGCGTGGTCAATGCGCTGCTGCCGAACCACTTTGCCGATCCGGGCGGCAAGGGCTGATCGCCGCGCGCTTGCACAGCATCAGCAGGATTGCACAAATTCACCTGATTGCCGAAGCAGTTACACAGGCGTAGAGCGGGCTGCGTTAAATCTGACGCAGGTCGCCCGCTCTAGCCTTTGTTGTCGCATCGCAAAAAGCTGAAAACCGGTTCCCACTTTTCAGCACGATGCTCTAGATTGGCGCGACTCAACATCAAAAGGGCCGCGCCATGATGTTCAATTTTCTATCCCGGACGATCACCGCAGCCTGCGGTCTTGCGCTGATGGTGCCCGCCGGTGCCTATGCGCAGGAGGCCGCGCCGGCTTCGCCTGCTGACGAAGATGAGTTCGCCATTCCGGACGAGGGCGAGGATGCCGCTCCGCCTGCCGAAATCGCGCCGGAAATCGCCGCCGCGCTTGAACAGATGGATGAAGTGATCAGGGCGCTCGATGCCAAGGCGACGCGCACCGGCAATAACTGGCAATTCACGCTTGAAGAACGCATGATGATCGTCGTCACCGATACGGCGGCGGCGCGGATGCGGATCATCACCCCGATCGCGCTGATTGCCGAACTGCCCGAAGGGGCGATGCAGCGGTTGATGCAGGCCAATTTCGATACCGCGCTCGATGCGCGCTATGCGGTGGCGCAGGATCTGGTGTGGGGCGCGTTCCTGCATCCCCTCGATACGCTCACCCAGCGCGATTTTGTTTCGGGCATTCTGCAGACCCAAAGCATTGGTGAGACCTTCGGCACCACCTTTTCGAGCGGTGCCATCAGTTACGGCGGCGGCGATAGCGGCGCGATTTTCGAACAGCAATTGGAAGAACTGCTCAAGCAGCTGGAGCAGAATCGCACCACCTGAGCCGCAATTGCCAGTCTGCAACAGCAACCGATGGCGCGTGCCGAACTGGTGTTGTAGGGATTGGCGATGGAATCCCTTTTGGCGGACTATGTCACCCCCTTCGGCCCCTATATCGGGCTTGCCCTGCTGATCGGCATTTTTGCGGCCTTCGCGACCGAGCGCAGGCCGCCGGTTATCATTGCGGTCTCGGGAGGACTGCTGATGATGCTATTCGGGTTTCTGCCCCCGCGCGAAATGCTGGGCGTGTTCAGCAATTCGGCACCGATCACGATTGCCGCGATGTTCGTGCTGTCAGGTGCGCTGCTGCGCACAGGCGCGCTGGAAGAGGTTTCGGGCTGGATCATCCGGCGCACCTTGCGCAAACCGCGGTTGGCGGTTGCGGAGATTGGCGCTGGAACCATCGCGGCTTCTGCGTTCATGAACAACACGCCGGTGGTGGTTGTCATGATCCCGATTGTTCAACGCCTCGCCCGCGTGCTTGGCATTGCCGCGACCCGGCTGCTGATCCCCCTGTCCTATATCTCGATCCTGGGGGGCACGTTGACGCTGATCGGCACGTCAACCAACCTGCTGGTCGATGGGGTGGCCCAGCAACAGGGGCTGGCCGCGTTCGGGATTTTTGAAATCACCGTGGTCGGATTGTGCGCTGCGGCTGCCGGGCTTGGCGTGCTGACGCTGACAGGAAGGTTTCTGCTGCCCGACCGGGCTGCTCACGCCCCGTTTTTCGCCGCCCTGGCGTGCGTCTTATCGGCGTCCAGCGGGGCAAGGCGATCAATCGGCATGGTTTCGATGATTGGCAGCTTGCGGCGGGGGATCAACTGATCGTGACCGCCAGCCCGACCGAGCTAGCGTCGCTTGCCGAAGCGGATGATTTCAAGGTCGGTCTGATGGGTGTTGGCGGAGGCGTGGCCACCGCAGGGCCTGAACGTCCCCGGGATCTCCGGCTGGTTCAGGCGGTGATTTCACCATCGCATCCGATGATCGGGCGCAGGCTGGCGGAGATTCCATTGCTCTCGCGTCTCAAGGTGCGCGTGCTTGGCCTTGTCAGGCCCCGCCATAATGCGGGCCCCGATCTTGCCAATACGCGCGTGCGTGCGGGCGATCGGTTGTTGGTCGCCGCAGGCAGCGATGCCGCGCAGGCGCTGCAGGCAAATGTCGGCCTGACCGATGTCAGCGAGGCGAAAGCCCGCGCGTTTCGGCGGACCAAGGCCCCTGTCGCCATTGCGACCCTGGCAGGGGTTGTCTTGCTTGCCGCGACATTTGGATGGCCGATCGAAGCGCTCGCCCTTGCAGGGGTCGGCATCGTCCTGTTGTTCCGCTGCCTTGAACCGGAAGAAGCCTGGGGCGCGATCGACGGTAACACGCTGGTATTGATCTTCGGGATGCTGGCAGTCGGCAAAGGGCTGGAAAATGCCGGGACGGTCGAATTGATCGTGTCCAGCCTCGAACCCTTGCTGACAACGATGACTCCGCTGTTTCTGTTGATCGCCATCTATGCTGTCACCAGCCTGCTTACCGAAACCGTGACCAACAACGCGGTTGCGGTGATCATGACCCCGATTGCGATTGGCCTGGCACCGGTTGCCGGGATTGATCCGCGTCCACTGGTGGTCGCCGTGATGTTCGGGGCCAGCGCCAGCTTTGCGACGCCGATTGGCTATCAGACCAACACCCTCGTTTACGGTGCAGCCAACTACCGCTTCATGGATTTCGTGAAGATTGGCGTCCCGATGAATCTCGCAGTCGGTTTTGCGGCGTGCATGGCCATCTATTGGCTCTACTGATGCGCTGATACCAGCGCGCGGGGGAATGGCGGAGCCAATCCAGCAGGCCAAAGAGTCAAACACTAACCCCGAACAGCCGGCCAACTGCCGCTGTGACCGCCATTGCCAGAATGCCCCAGCCCATCACCCGCAACATGGCCGGGATGATCGGCGCAGCGCCCGCCTTCGCGCCGAGTGCGCCGAGGATCGCAAGCGCGATCACTGATATCACCACCACCACCGGGATAATCACTGCCGCCGGGGCGAGAAAGGCCGCGATCAGCGGCACCGCTGCCGCCACGCTGAACGTCGCACCAGAAGCAAGCGCAGCCTGCAACGGGCGCGCGGTGAGCGCTTCGCTCAAGCCCAGTTCGTCGCGCACATGGGCGGCCAGCGGATCATGCGCGGTCAACTCGCGCGCGACGGCGGCTGCGGTTTCGGCGCTTAACCCCCGATTCTGATAGATCGCGGCAAGCTCTTCCAGCTCGGCCTCGGGCGTGTGCACCAGCGCGTGCTGTTCGCGCCGGATATCTGCCTGTTCGGAATCCCGCTGCGATGAAACCGAGATAAATTCGCCCGCCGCCATCGACAGCGCGCCTGCCAATAGGCCCGCCACCCCGGCAACCAGCACAGCCTGCGGCTGCGGCGTTGCGGCGGCCACCCCGATGATCAGCGAGGATACCGAGATAATCCCGTCATTCGCCCCCAGCACAGCTGCCCTCAACCAGCCGCTGCGGTGGACGACGTGCGGATCATCGGGGTGGGCGGTGGCAGATGTCATGCTTGGTTATCCCATCAACCCGCGCACAAACGGGATCAGCCCGGTCTGGCGCTGACGTTTCATCCGTTCGGCCTCAAGGATCGCGCGGACTTTGGCAAAGCAAACCTCAATATCATCATTGATGATCACGTAATCATAGCCATCCCAGTGGCTGATTTCGGCCCGCGCACGTTCCATGCGGGCGGTGATCACTTCGGCGCTGTCGGTGGCGCGGCTATGCAGGCGGCGGTGGAGTTCATCGATTGACGGCGGCAGGATGAATACCCGCACCACATCCTGCTGATCTTTCTGGTAAAGCTGTTGGGTGCCCTGCCAGTCAATATCGAACAGGAAATCCTGCCCGTCTTTCAAGGCGGCGCGGATGATCCCCTTGGGCGTGCCATAACGATAGCCGAACACCTCGGCCCATTCGTAGAAATCGTCCTCGTCGATCATCTGCTGGAACAGATCGTCTGAAACGAAGTGGTAATGCACGCCGTCAACCTCGCCCGGGCGCGGGGGGCGGGTGGTGGCTGATACCGACAGCTTGATCTCGCCGTCCTTGGCGAGCAGCATCCGCGACAAAGTGGTCTTGCCCGCGCCCGACGGTGAGGACAGAATGAACATCAGGCCGCGGCGGTGAAGCTGGTCGGCTGAATTGTGTGAGGTATCGCCCATAGCGCCCGTTGCCCCAAGAGGAGGGCACAAATCAAGAGTGCTCAGCCGTTGTTGC
>PHEL01000113.1 GCA_002842925.1 Alphaproteobacteria bacterium HGW-Alphaproteobacteria-14 | reverse complement strand
GCGCGCGGCCTATGAACCGGTGGTTGAGGCAACCCAGATCAAGGGCGACAGCGAAAGCCATCCGTTCCTTTCGCCCAATGATGAAATGGCCGGATTTGGCGTCAAGGGCTGGGAACTGGGCAACCTGCCGCTCACCGCGCCGATGAAAGATGATATGTTCGCCGGGTCCTATGTGCGCGAGGCGTTGAAGCGGGGCCTGTCGCTCGAACAACAGCTTGGCGTGAACCCCTATGCTTTCGGCATGGTCGGTTCGACTGACAGCCACACCTCGCTTGCCACGGCGGATGAGGACAATTTCTGGGGCAAGCATACCGGCAACGAACCGGCCTATAAAGACCGTGCGGTGGTGCCTCAGAACCTTGGCACGTCACAGGGACGGTTTGGCTGGCATTACCTTGCCGGCGGCTATGCTGCGGCCTGGGCGCGGGGCAACACGCGCGCCGAAATCTTTGATGCCTTTGCCCGGCGCGAGGTTTACGCCACCACTGGCCCGCGCATGAGTGTGCGAGTGTTCGGCGGCTTTGATTTCGATGCGCAGGACTGGGACGGCGACTGGGTGCGCAAGGGCTATGCCAGCGGCGTGCCGATGGGCGGCGAACTGCCCGATAATGGCACCGCCCCGCGCTTTATGATCAGCGCGCTGAAAGACCCGGACGGCGCCAATCTCGACCGGGTTCAGGTGGTAAAGGGCTGGGTGGATGCCAGCGGCCAGACGCAGGAACGCGTCTATGATGCCGTGTGGAGCGACATGACAACCCGCGTGCGGTCTGGCGGCAAGGTTCCGGCGGTGGGCGATACGGTCAACCGCAAGAACGCGACCTTCACCAACACCATCGGTGCCACCGAACTGCGCACTGTGTGGACCGATCCCGATTACACCCCCGGTCAGCGCGCGTTCTATTACGTGCGCGTGATCGAAATCCCGACACCTCGCTGGACCCTGTTCGATGCAGTGCGGTTCGGGATCACGCTGAGCAAGGAAGCGATGGATGACGCCGTGGCGCAGGAACGCGCCTATACGTCGCCGATCTGGATCAAGCAGGCAAAACGTCCCGCTGCCCCGGCGGTGATGGAGCGCAAGTGAGGCTTTCCGGCTGGACGCGGGAACCGCTGGTCCATTTTCTTGTCGCAGGCTTTGCACTGTTCGCGCTGCTCACCTGGAGCAGCGCCGGCGATGTCGATCCTGCCAGCCGGGTGATCGCGGTCGACCGTGCGCAGCAGGCTGAGCTTGCGCTGCAATTCGAACGCATGATGGGCCGCGCGCCGACCGACGCCGAACTCGCCACCGCGATCGATCGGTTCGTGCGCGACGAGGTGCTGTATCGTGAAGCGCTGCGGCTGGGGCTGGATCAGCGGGACGCGGTTGTGCGGCGGCGGCTTGTGACCAAGATGGACCTGTCGGCCAGCGCGGCGGCGGAAGCAGCCGAACCGGACGAGGCGGTGCTGCGTGCCTTCTACGAAACGCACCGCGCGCGCTATGCGGATGCCGGGGTGGTCAGTTTCGATCAGCTTTATTTTGCCAACGAAAGCGCCGCGCGCGCAGCCCTGCCCAGGCTGGCAGCCACCGGGAACTGGCAGGGCGCGGGCGATCCGATCAGCCTGCCGCAAAGCCTTGAACAGGTCAGTCAGCAAGAGGTGCAGGCGCGGCTGGGTGAGGTGTTTGCCGCTGCGCTGGGCGAGCTGCAACCGGGCACGGCATGGCAAGGCCCGCTGCGTTCGGGCTTTGGCTGGCATCTGGTGCGGCTGCGTGCGCGCGGTTCGGGCGCTGCCCCCGCGTTTGAGACGATCCGCCAGCAAGTCGAAAACGACTGGCGCAGCGCCGAAATCGCGGCGCGCAAGCAACGTGCCTTCACCGTTCTGCGCGATGCCTACCGGGTCGAGATCGCGCAATGATCCGCCGCGTGGTGGCGATGCTGGCCGCGCTGTTGGCCGCCTGCGCTGCTGCGCCGCTCGCCGCCGATGAATTGCGCCCTGCGGTGATCGAATTGACCGAACGCGCTTCGGGTGAATGGACGATCGAATGGCAGATCCCCGTCGCTGCGACGCGCAGCGGGGAAATCGCCGCGCTGCCCGGCCCGGTAATCCCTGCTGCCTGCACCATGCAGGGCGAACTGGTGCAGCGCGCTGCGCCCACCGCATTGCTCGGCAGCGCGCGGCTGATTTGCGATGGCACGCTCGCAGGCGAGGTTTTCGGCTTTTCCGAACTGATCGGCAGCGCCGATGCCATCGCCCGCATGATCCCGCGCGAAGGCACGGCGCAGACCTTTCGTCTGACCGCCGCTGCACCCACCGCCGCCATCGCCGCTGCGCCCGATCGCTGGCAGGTTGCGGGTGATTATTTCATCATCGGCGCGCAGCACATCCTGAGGGGTTGGGACCATCTGCTGTTCGTCATCGCGCTGGTGTTGCTGGTGCGTGCGCCGTGGCCGGTGATAAAGGCGGCGACCGCCTTCACCATCGCCCATTCGATCACACTGGTGGCGACGGCGCTGGGCTATGCTGGTCTGCCGAGCCGCCCGGTAGAGGCGTTGATCGCGCTTTCGATCGTGTTCCTCGCGGTGGAGGTCGCGCTGGTGCTGCGCGATCCGCAGCGGCGGACATGGGCCCGGCGGGTGCCGTGGCTGGTCGCGTTCGGCTTTGGCCTGTTTCACGGCTTCGGCTTTGCCGGGGCGCTGGCCGATATCGGCCTTCCGCAAGGGGAAATCGCGGCCGCGCTGATGGCGTTCAATATCGGGGTAGAAGCGGGACAATTGCTGGTGATCGCGGGGGTTTTGGCGCTGCTTGCCGCGATAATCCGCACGGTGCCACGGCTTGAACTGCCAGCATTGCGGGTCGCCGCCTATGGCATTGGTATAACTGGCAGCTTCTGGTTATTCGAGCGGGTCATTCTTTAACTACCAACCCCGAAATCGTCGCCCCCCAGCGCCTGCCACAACAGGATGCGCGCCCGTGATGCCCGGCCTAAAGCCGCCGCCGCACGTTCGCCGCTGGCATCGGCGGCACGGCGGGCTTCGAGCACTTCGAGGAAGCTGGCGAGGCCGGCGCGGTAACGCGTTTCGGCAAGGCTGGCCGCGCGGTTGAGCAGGTCGCGTTCCTCGACCGAAAGCCGTGCTTCGGCATCGGCGGCCGTTACCAGACCATAACCCGCCTCGGCATCGCCCAGCGCCTGAAACACTGCGCCTTGGTAGGCCGCAAAGGCAGCGCGCTTGTCTGCGGCAGCGGCATCGATGCCGGCGCGCACCCGTCCGAAATCGAGCAACGGCCCGGCAATCGCACCGGTTAGCGTGCCCACTATCGAATCCTCGTCGAAAAAGCTTTCGGGCTGGAACGCCGCCAATCCGATGATGCCCGTCAAGGTGATGCGCGGAAAGCGCGCGCGCGCGGCGGCGGCAAGATCGGCATCGCTGGCGGCAAGATTGGCTGCGGCAGCGACGACATCCGGGCGGTTGGTGAGCAATTCGGACGGGAGCGCGGCGGGCGGCGCGGCCACGATCATTGCGGGCGCCGTCGTCGCCAACGCCGCGCGCACGCTTGCCGCATCCTGCCCGGTCAGCGTGACAAGCCGCCCGATCAGCCGCGCACGTTCGCTTTCCAGCGCGGCAAGGCGCACCTGCGATGAACTGGCGGTGGCTTCGGCGCGCACGCGATCAAAACCGGGGGCGATCCCGGCGTCCTCGCGCACCTTGGCAAGGCTGGCGAGTTGTTTGGCGGCGGCAACATCGGCGTCAATCGCGGCGGCGCGGGCTTCGATCACCCGCCAATCGGTGACGCTTGCAGCGATTTCCGCCAGCAGCGCCAGCCGCACGCCTTGTGCTTGTGCGCTGGCGGCATCGATCCGGGCCAGCGCGGCGCGTTCCTGCGCTTTCAGCCGTCCGAAAATATCAGCATCCCAGCTGGCGACGATGTTGGTGCCATAGGTGGTCTGTTCGGCAGGGACGAAGCCTTGCCGGCCTGCTTCGCCAAATTGGCTGGTATTGATACGGGTTTGCCGGACGCTGCCATCGGCGGTGATATCGGGCAGGCGTGCGGCCCCCGCCGCCCGCGTCCCGGCGCGCGCGCTGTCGATCCGGGCGAGTGCCTCGGCAAGGCTGGGCGCGCTTGCCAATGCTGCACCGGACAATGCGCGATAGGCAGGATCGCCGGTCGGCATCAAGGCACCGAGCGCGGTCTGCGCGTCTGCATCAGGCGCGAAGAAAAACGTTTCGGGCAAGTCGGGTGTCGGCGTGGCGATTTCGGGCGCGGGGCTGGCCATGCAGCCAGCCAGCATCAGCGGCAGCAGCGCCGCGCTCGCCAATGCGCGGATCGTGGGGGCACAGCGGGGCATCGCCTCAATTTCCCTTATCTGGCGTTGCCGCCTTGGCCGGGATGAAGGCATCTATCTGCTGGCCGACGCGGAAGGCATCGCTGGCGGGCAGGGCATAGATCACCTGCAACACCCGCACATCGACCCGTTCAGCCGCGCTGTTGGTGAGCGAACGCTTGGGTATCACCAAGGGTTCAGCGCGCACAAATGTGGCCTTCACCTGCACTTCAGCCGCGCCGCGCGGGCTGATGATCGCAGGCTCCCCGATCGCAACCCGCGCGACTTCGTTTTCGTCAATATCGACGCGCACGTGCAGCGGTGTGGTTTCGCCCATCTGGATGAAGGGCTGCGAGCTTCCGCCCTGCGTGGCGACGAATTCGCCGGGGCGGATATTGACGGCAAGGATCTCACCGGCAATCGGCGCGCGCACCACCAGCCGTTCAATCTCGGTGCGGGCGGTTGCCGCAGCGGCCTGGGCTGCGGCAAGACGCGCGCGGGCCAGACCAAGGCGACTTGTCGCAGCGGCTTCGTCACCCTCGGCGCGGATCACTTCGGCACGGCTGACCGCAGCGGGGTCGGCCAGCTGGCGGTAGAGATCAAGCTGCTGGCGCGCGGTTGCCTGTGCTGCCTGTGCCTCGGCAATCGCGGCACGCGCTTCGCTGATCGCGGCCTCGGCCTGGGCAAGGGCGGCGCGCGCGGCGCGGGCATCGACCAGAAACAGCACGTCTCCCTTGGCCACCCGGTCGCCGGGGCGTACCCGGACATCTGTGACCAGCCCTGACAGTGCAGAGCCGATATCGATCACCTCGCTCGCCGGTTCGACCACCCCGGCACCGGCTACGCGCGGCGCATTGAGGAGTTCGCCGGACGCCTTGGGCGGCTGTTTGCCCGGTTCGGCGGTCGAACGGTCGGGCTGGCTGAAAAAAATCAGCCAGGCCGCAATGGCTACGCCGATCAGCGCCGCTATCGGCAGAATCTGGCGGGCAAAACTCAGGTTGCGGAACATCATGTCCTCGGCGTGGTGGAGAGGGAAAGGGGCAGGGTGTTTGAATTAATGGCCATCGGGCATTTCCTTGCCGTCATGGGTAATTCGTCCATCTTCGAGCACGATGATCCGGTCAGCCAGATCGAAGATGCGATTGTCATGGGTGACGATGATGCAGGCGCGATCAGGTGCAACCGCGACTTCGCGCAGCAGATCCATCACCCGCCGGCCCGAACTGGCATCAAGCGCGGCGGTCGGTTCGTCGCACACCACCAGCCGCGGTTCGTGCACCAGCGCGCGGGCGATAGCGACGCGCTGCTGCTGCCCGCCCGAAAGCTGGTTGGGCAGTTTGTCGGCCTGATCACCGATATTCAGCTTGTCGAGCAGCACCTTGGCCCGCTCGCGCGCTTGTTCCACCCCCATGCCCTGGGCGATCAGCGGCACGGCGGCATTGGCGGCAGCGTCGATTGAAGGGATCAGGTTATACTGCTGGAAGATAAAGCCGATATTGTTGAGCCGGAAATTGACCAGCTGCGTGTCGGTCAGCTTGTAGATGTCGGTGCCGAACACCTTTACTTCGCCGTCGGTCGGATAAAGGATGCCGCACATGATCGAAATAAGCGTGGTTTTGCCCGATCCGCTCTCGCCCACGACATAGGTCATCTCGCCCGAACGGATGTCGGTATTGATCCCGTGCAGCACGCGGATGGTGGTCTGCCCTGCCTGGAAGTCGCGGGTGATGCCGCGCGCACAGATCGCCGATTGCGGGTCGTATCCGCCGATGGCTGCGGTTTCCATGATCGCCGCCGCGCTCACCGGAACACCGACGCGGGTTCGGTGTTGAGCACGCTGCGGATTGCCAGCAAGCCGGTGATTGCGAGTATGATGATGACCGCGACCAGGCTGATCAGCGGAATCTGCCAGGGGATGTAGAACCCCTTGAAGAACGGATTGCCGCTGAATCCTTCGATAAAGGCGACGGTGCCCATCACGCCCAGCGCATAGCCGATCATGCCGACCAGCCCCGCCTGCACCGCCACCATTTTCATGATCTTGGCATTGGTGACTCCGATGGCCTTCAATGCCCCGAACTGTTTGATGTTGTCGCGGATGAACAGGCTGAAGGTCAGGCCGACAATCGCTACCCCTACGACAAAGCCGAGGAACACGGTGATTCCGAAGTTGGTCGGGATTCCGGTGTTTTCGATGATGAAATCCACCCCTGCGCGGGCGAATTGATCGCGGGTTTGTGCCTTCAGCCCGGTTTCGGCCTCGATCCGCGCGGCGACGCCTTCGGGGGTCTGCCCATCGGACACGCCGACCAGCACGAAACTGAGACGGTTGCGGGTGCCCGGGACGAAATTGAGGGCGTTGGAAAAGCGGGTATAGAGCACCACGGTGCTGGTAAAGCTGAGCACCACGGTGCTGGTAAAGCTGGGGATCGAATCCGCGATCCCGAGGATCACCGCGCGTTGATCATTGAGTTCGAGCCGTTCGCCGATCGGGCTGATTCCCGGGGGGAAAAACTGCGTAGTGCCGGTGTCGTCGATCACCACCGCGTCGGGCGCGAACAACACCGACTTGTCGCCTTGCACCATACGCGCAGGCAGGCCGATCAGGGTCGCATCATCAACCCCGATGACAGCAACGCCTTCCAGATCGCCGTCGCGGGTGCGCACCGATGCTTGCGCGCGCAAATGCGGCACTGCCCATTCGACCCCTTCGACCGAGCGCACCTTGTCGAGCGCAGTGCTGGGCATGGCGAAGCTGACGTCGGTGGTGCGGCTGACCGGGTCCATCACCCACACCTCGGCTTCGGGCGCGTTATAGACTCCGCTTGACCCGCGCTCGACCAGATTGACGAAAATCGTCATTTGCTGGGTGATCAGCAGTGTCGAAAAGGCGATGCCGAACAGCAGCCCATAAAACTTCTGGGCGTCACCGGTGAGCATCCTGATGGCGATCCAGAGCACTTGGCGGCACCTCTGCAGAGGGGGGGTTGCAAAAAGCGCCCATTGGAGCCATTGCTGAACGGTATCGTTTAATTGAACGGAGCCGTTCACTTTGTCAACCTGCGGTTCATCCGGCCTTGAAGAAAATCACGGCCCCCGCAAAGTGGGTCGTCCATCAGACGCGGCGAAGCGGCAGGCGATTGTGGACACAGCGGCGCGCCTGTTCTTCCAAAATGGTTATGCCGCGACCGCGATCGAACAGGTGGCGGCCGACGCCGGCGTTTCCAAAGTGACGATCTACAACCAATTCGGCGACAAGCGGGCGCTGTTTGCAGAGGCGGTGGGATACGAATGTGAAAAATTGCGCGGCCATTTTTCGCTGGAGGCCATGCCGCAGGGCACAATCCGCGAACGCCTGACCGCGTTTGGCGAGGCGATCTGCGCCTTCCTGTTCCGGTCGGAAATGTTCCAGTTCGAACGCAGGATCGCCGCCGAAACGGAACATGATGCGGCCATTGGCGCAGCCTTCCTGGAAGCCGGGCCGTGGCGAATGAAGCAGGGGTTTGGCGCATGGCTGGCCCGCACCGCGCAAGCAGGCGAACTGGTGATCGAGGATCCGATGCTGGCCGCCGAACAATTCGTATCGCTGTGCAAGGGCATGGGCGATCTTGAATGCCGGTTTGGTGTATTTGTTACACCGGAACAGAGCCGCAAATGCATCGTCGGCGCAGTCAATGTGTTCCTCGCCGCCTATGGCCCGCCTGCCTCAACGCCAGAAGATCGATAATTCGCATCACGCTGATCGAATATCGGCACCGCACCGAAAGGGGCGCATTATCTTGCCATTCACAGTCCGCGTCCTACATTGCAAGTGACGAAAGGATTCCCGTGAAATGAGCGATCAGAACGACCCCCAGCCGCAGGGTGATGGCCCCAACCCCTGGGTCAAACAGCTGATGATCTGGGGCGGGATTTTCCTTGCCCTGCTTTTGGTGGTGACGATGTTCGGCAATGCCGGGCAGACCACCGGCACGGCGATCCGCTATTCCGACTTCCGCAACGCTGTGGCCGAAGGCGAAGTCAAGGATGTGCAGATGAGTGACGAACTGATCACCGGCACGCTCAAGAACGGCGAATCCTTCACCACTGTGCCGGTGCCCAATGACATCGACATCACACAGTTGATGGAAGACAACGGGGTGCAGTTC
>PHEL01000005.1 GCA_002842925.1 Alphaproteobacteria bacterium HGW-Alphaproteobacteria-14 | reverse complement strand
TGTAACCGGGCTTGGCCTCGTCACCCCGCTGGGGGCCGATGTCGAAACGACTTGGGCAAATCTGATCGCAGGGGAAAGCGGGGCGGGGCAAATCACCCGCTTCGATGCCTCGAATCAGAAATGCACCATCGCCTGCGAAGTGAAGGGCAAGGATCACCCGTGGGGGTTTGACCCCGATTTGCGGGTCGATCACAAGGTGCAGCGTCAGGTCGATCCGTTCATCATCTACGGTATTGATGCGGCCGGGCAGGCTTTGGAAGATGCCGGGCTGACCGACATGACGCAGGCCGAGAAGGAACGCACCGGCTGTTCGATCGGTTCGGGCATCGGGGGGCTTCCGGGGATCGAGATCGAAAGCGTCAACCTGCACGAACGCGGCCCTTCGCGCGTATCGCCGCACTTCGTGCACGGCCGCCTGATCAACCTCATCACCGGGCAGGTGCAGATCAAATACGGCTTCATGGGGCCAAATCACGCCGTTGTTACCGCCTGCTCCACCGGCGCGCATTCGATTGGCGATGCGGCAAGGATGATTGCGGCGGATGATGCCGATGTGATGCTGGCTGGCGGCGCGGAAGGCACCATCAACCCGCTTGGCATTGCCGGTTTTGCACAAGCGCGCGCCCTCAACATGAGCATGAATGACCGCCCGACCGAAGCCAGCCGCCCCTATGACAAGGCCCGCGATGGGTTCGTGATGGGCGAAGGCGCGGGCGTGGTGGTGCTGGAAGAATATGAACGCGCCAAGGCTCGCGGCGCGAAGATTTACGCCGAAATCACTGGCTACGGCCTGTCGGGCGATGCCTATCACGTCACCGCCCCGCATCCCGAAGGACGCGGCGCGGAACTCGCGATGCGGATGGCGTTGAAGAAAGCGGGCCTTGGGCCGGGCGATATCGATTACATCAACGCCCACGGCACTTCGACCATGGCCGACACCATCGAACTCGCCGCGATCAAGCGTGTGCTGGGCGAGGATCTCGGCGGCGCATCGATGAGCTCGACGAAGAGCGCAATCGGGCACTTGCTCGGCGGCGCGGGCGCGGTTGAGGCGATTTTCTGCATCCTCGCGATGCGCGATCAGATCGTCCCGCCGACGCTGAACCTGCATGATCCCGATGATGGCACCGAAGGCATCGACCTCGTGCCGCTGGTAGCGCGCAAGCGCGAAGTGCGCGCTGTGCTCAACAACAGCTTCGGGTTCGGCGGCACCAACGCCTCGATAATCATGCAAAAGGTCGATTGATCCGGTGAAGCGCGGGCGGCTCGTTATTGTCGGCCTGCTCGCGCTTGCCGCAGCAGGGCTGGTGTTTGCGTGGAGTTTGATGGGGTCAGCGACGGTGTCGCAGGAAACCAGCTTCACCATCCCCGCAGGCAGCTCGGTGTCGGCAGTGGCGGACAAGCTTGAAGCCGAAGGCCTGATTTCGTCCGCCTCTGGCTTCATGTTGCAGGCGCGCATCTTTGGGTCGGACAGGCCGATTCAGGCGGGCGAGTTCCTGCTCAAGCCGGGGATGAGCCAGGGCGCGATTCTCGCTGCGTTTCAATCGGGCGACGTGATCCGGCGGTTCGTGACCATTCCCGAAGGTATGCCCTCGATTCTCGTTTGGGAACGGCTGATGGCCGAAGAATTGCTGACCTGCGAAATCGCAGTCCCGGCCGAAGGATCGATCCTGCCCGATACCTATGCCTTTGAACGCGGGCAGTCGCGCCAGAGCCTCGTTGAACAGATGCAGGCGGCGATGGACAAGGCGCTGGCCGAAGAATGGGCGGAGCGCGCGCCCAATGTTGCGGTGGATACGATGCGTGACGCGCTGATCCTTGCCGCGATTGTCGAAAAGGAAACCGGCAAGCCCGAAGAACGCAGGATGATCGCCGGGCTCTATTCCAACCGGGTGCGTACGGGGATGCTGTTGCAGGCCGACCCCACGATCATCTACCCAATCACCAAGGGCAAGCCATTGGGCCGCCGCATCCGCCAATCCGAAATTGCGGCGGTCAATGGCTATAACACCTATACCCGCGTCGGACTGCCCGAAGGCCCGATCACCAATCCGGGGCGTGGAAGCATCGCTGCAGTGCTCAATCCGGAGAAAACCAGCGCGCTGTTCATGGTGGCGGACGGCACTGGCGGGCACTGGTTCGCCGATAGCCTGGCTGAACACAACGCCAACGTTGCCAAGTGGTATGCCATCCGCCGAGAGCGGGGCGAGATGTGATGAACACAAGGCCCGCAGAGATGCGCGACGCCCTCGGATTGACGATGAACACAAGGCCCGCAGAGATGCGCGACGCCCTCGGATTGACGCGGCGGCCCTCGGCGGATCACCAAAAACGCCGAGAGCGGGGCGAGATGTGATGGACACAAGGCCCGCAGAGATGCGCGAGGCCCTCGGATTGACGCGGCGGCCCTCGGCGGATCAACAAAAACGCCGAGAGCGGGGCGAGATGCAGGGCTATAGATGAATGACCCTTTCATCCTCACCGCCGCGCTGCCGATCGACCTTGGCGCGTGGGCTGAAGGCCTCAGGCGCGCGCATTTCCCGGCGACGCGCAATCACCTCCACGCGCACGTCACCTTGTTTCACGCCTTTGCGCCCTCGTTGCTGGATGAATTGTGTGACTTTCTGCCCAAGGTGGCGGCCGAGTTTGCTGCACCAGAAGGCGCAGTTACCGGAGTGATGGATCTGGGCAAAGGCACCGCCATCGCGCTTGCTGCGCCGCAACTGCTCGCCCTGCGGGCGCTGATTGCCGAACATTTTCACGGCAGCCTGACGGTGCAGGATCTCCATCAACCGCGCCTGCACATTACCATTCAGAACAAGGTGACCAAGGACGAAGCGCGCGCCTTGCAGGCGAGCCTTGGACCGGTGCTTGCTCCGTGGATAGGCAAGGGGCGATTTACCTTCCCTGCGCTGGAACTGCATCGCTATCGTGGCGGGCCGTGGGAACGGGTCAAGATTTGCAGCTTTCGCGGACGGGTGCGGCTGTAATTGAGTGGCCTGCAACAATGGCTGCAACAATACTTGACCACGCGCGGTGCGCGCCTTAAGTGCGCGCCTCGCCCAAGGCTGCGGCCGCGCGCGAATCCGGCTGCAGGTCAGCCGTTGGCCCATGGGGCGGAGTAGCTCAGCTGGTTAGAGCAGCGGAATCATAATCCGCGTGTCGGGGGTTCGAGTCCCTCCTCCGCTACCAATTTCCTGTTTGCCGACCCCCGCGAACGGTTGAAAAAACCCCTGATTTCCGATAGTTTAAGAGCATTCGCCGGTTGTCGGCGACTGCCTCTGATTGCCCATAATTGCAGTCGATGGGGCCGAATCTGGGGGCCTCGCGAAGCCCCCGCAGAACGGAGGCCCCCATCGTGCTGACAGACACCGCAGTTCGTAACGCCAAACCCAAGGCAAAGGCCTATAAAGTCTCGGATTCGCTGGGGCTGTATCTGCTGGTCAATCCGAAGGGCAGCAAGCTGTGGCGGCTGAAATACCGCATGAATGGCGTAGAGCGGAAACTGGCGATAGGGCCATACCCGCAATTCACACTCTCCGAAGCGCGCGCCGCGCGCGACGCCGCGCGCAGGCAGGTCGCTCATGCTATCGACCCCAACTACGCCAAGCGGCAGGCACGCATCGAAGCCAGTCTCCGTGCAGAGAACAGCTTTGCCAAAGTCGCGGGAGAGCTGATCGAAAAGCGCCAGACCGAGGGTGTCTCGCCGCGAACGCTTGAGAAATATCAATGGGTGCTGAAATTGTTCAGCGCAGAATTCGTGCGCAGGCCGGTCGCCGAAATCAGTCCTGCCGAGTTGCTACATGAGTTGAAGCATCAGGAACGGCGGGGGAAGTTCGAGACAGCGAAGCGGATGCGATCCTTTGCAAGTCGGGTATTCCGCTATGGCGCGGCCACGGCAAGAGCGGAGCGCGATCCCGCCCAAATGCTTTTGGGAGCATTGATCCAGCCGAAGGTGAAGCATTTTGCGGCAATCACCGAGCCAACGGAGTTCGGCGCGCTCTTGCGGGCCATAGAGGACTATTCCGGCGACCCGGCGGTTATGCACGCGCTCAAACTGACGCCCCATGTGTTCCAGCGCCCCGGCGAGTTGCGGCATATGGAATGGGCCGAAATCAATTTTGATAAGGCGGTTTGGACGTTGCCGCCTGCCAAAATGAAAATGCGTCAGCCTCATGCAGTTCCGTTGTCGCGGCAGGCGCTGGCAATCCTGCAAACCATGCAGGGGCTGACGGGGAAAGGAAAATAGGTGTTTCCGTCAGTCAGGACGCGCGCACGGCCCATGTCCGAAAACACGGTCACAGCCGCCTTGCGTCGGATGGGCTATACCAAGGAGCAGATGACCGCGCACGGTTTCCGCACGTCCGCATCGTCGCTGCTGAACGAATCCGGCAAATGGAACCCGGACGCCATTGAGCGCGCATTGGCCCATATGGTTTCCGGCGAAATTCGGCGTATCTATAATCAGTCGGCCTATTGGGCGGAACGTGTTGCAATGGCGCAATGGTGGAGTGATTATCTGGACGAATTGCGAGAAGGTGGAAACAGATGACGAGCAACCCCGGAGGAGGATGGAAAGTCTTTGCAGACGGGGATGTTTCAGAGAATGTGCCGCTTTGGAAGGCTTTGGCGCAGTTCACGTCGGATGATCTGGACGAGGGCTTGAAGTCCAATGCCGCGATCATCAATCAGGCAAAGCCGATATTCGCGCGATACTACAATGCGGCGTTCATCGTCAGCATGGCCTTCGGTTTCCTGTTTGTCATATTTCTGTTCGCCATGTTGCTTTCAGCGCCGTCCAAATCGGCAGACCTTTTTGCTTTTCTGACTTTGGCCACCCTTGCCGCAACGGCAGCACCGCATCTCTGGCGGCAGCTCTATCAATATGGCTTGAAGACCCCGGATGCACCGTTGCCTTTGCCATATTCACCGGACGGGCAATTTGATGAGTTTCTGGGTTATCTCCAGAAGGCGTCCGGTCCTCAAGCCTACTACATATCCCGCTTTGGCAAGCGGCGGATGTTTCTGAACCGCAGGCAGTTTTTCGGCAGGCTGCGTTATTTCCTGTTCTCCGAACACAGCGCCGACCGGGCCTTGGTCATGCGCTTTCGCACAGGCCACTCGCTGCCCGGAGATATTTTCCTGCACCGCGACGACGTGGACAAGATACTCTCTACGGCCAAACCGAAGCGCAAAGGCGGGCCGGGCAGAAACAGCAAATACCGTTATGCCGAGGCGATTATCGCCCTGATCGGCGACCCAAGATTAGGTGCGCTGGACTTGAACGACCGGGTGGCATCAGTGCGCACGATCAAAGAACGGCTTGCCGAATGGTTTGAGGTCAACGCCGATGCATCCGGCGACGTGCCGCGCGGGGATCAATTGTCACCCTATGCAGAGAAAATCGTCGATCACCTGAAAAGTTTGCCACCCGTCCAAGGCGGCTGACAGGCACTTTCGTTTTTCGGTTCCCTACCGGCATTTTTGTAATGCCTGCCGCATTTCTGTTTTCGGCAACCAATGGCAGATTTCAGCGGTCCTCCCATTGCTGGACGACCCGCTGCCAGCCCTGTGCAACTTGCCATGTCTCTCGCCGCGAGTCGGCATCCAAGGAGACGCACATGGAACTACTGGCAATCTCTATCAACGATACCGCCAAGGCGCTCGGCGTCGGGCGCTCATCGGTTTACAACTTGCTCAAATCCGGCAGGCTTGATGCGATCAAAATCGGCAGGCGGACACTGCTGACCACCGAATCCATCAAGCGATTGTCGCAGACCCGAGCGGACATCTGAGCCGCAAGCTCGCCGCATCCCCAGCCCGATAAGCGGTTGGGCCAGCCAGCGCCTGCGATCTTCCTGCCATCCCAACCACCCGCAATCGTGATTTCACGAAAGGATACCCCATGTCCATTTTCAGCCGCGCTATGGACCGGCTTGCCGATTTCATCTGGACTGGCCGCAAGGTCAATCTGCGCTTCACCGCCGAATACCGCACCGCCTGCTATGCGGTGCCGCTCATCAACAAGCTGCTCGCCGAGGGCGAGGACGGTGACACCTACCGCACCGCGCTTGTCCCGTGGCACGAGGCCGAACGGCCACCGCTTGCATCCTATCAGGGCGACACGTCCCGGTGCAGGATCGACGGGCCTTGGCAGCAAGCTGGCAGGAATTGGGTTCCGCTTGGCGGCTTGATCTTGTCACCCGGCTTTACTGCCCATCTTGATCCGTTCGAGGCGCAGGCACTGCACGAAAAGATGCAGCAGGCGATTGAGGCCGTCATTCGAACGTGGGTCGAAGATCACGATCTAACCGCACTGCCACCGGTCCCGGAGCATTTCGACAGGTGCAGGGCTGACCGGAAAGCCAAGGCCCTGATCGCGGCTTTGGCTGGCGGCGACCGGCAGGCAGAAGCTTCGACAAATCTGCCCGCTGCCACGGCCAAAACTGCATCTGGCGAACCCGCTCCCGCGCTTTGCGCCGTATGCCGGAAGGGGCTGGGTCATGCTTGATCCGAACCGTCAAAAGGCAATGTTGTGGGGCTGCGATGCTACGCATCGAGCCAGCAATTCAGATACACACCTCACGCACGGGTGCATGGCGTTTTTCCGCCAGTTTATGCGAGTGCGCCGAGAGTGCGCGAACATTGCCGCCGCAAAAAGGCACGCGATTGCGCCGTTTTTCGAGAGTGCGCTGCGCACTCTCGGGGAGGCGGTGGCATGAAGCCCGTTCAGCACACTGTCCGCCTGCCCGTTGCGCTCGACAAAGTGCTAAACGCACTGGCCGAACGGCAGGGCATCAGCGTCTATGCGATGCTCCAGCGCAGCGTCAAAGCGGGGATCGCAGCGCAGGCAAACCCGCCTGCGCGCGACAACGGCAATCGCGAGATCGTCACCGAACTGACGTCGGTCAGCACCCGCATGGTCGATGTTGAGCGGATGCTGGACCGCGCATTATTCACCGCTTGCGCTGCCTATTGTTACGCCCGCCATGCGGCGCTGGGCGCTCGCACGTCCGATGAGGCCGTCACCGCCGAGATCAACGCGGCCTATGACCGCCAGCGGCTACGCGCGCAGGAGGGCCGGGAATGAACCAGTCCCATGACCGGCGCGCCCATGCCGACGCCTTGCGTCGCCACAACCGCAACAATCAGGCCGCGCGCTTCCGGCGGCAGGCAGGTATCATGCTGGCATCCATCGCTATGGGCGCAGTCGCAACACCTTATGTAGTGTTGGACCAGCAGGCGATGCAGGCAGCGGGCACATACGCCGTCGCCAAGGCAAAACTGTGGTTCGCCCAAGGCACGGTGGTCGATCCGGCCATAATGATTAGCCAGGACGGCCAAGCCTATGCCGTTCCGGCCCGCGCAGTTGCCGCGCATCCCTATTACGGCAATGCGGCACACGATGTCTTTGCATACGGGATTTGGGGATGCTCGCTGGGCTTTGGCGGATGGCTGGCGAGCCTGATTTTGTTGCGCGGAGCCATCGCCCGGCGTCGCGAACGTGCGTTGCGTGACCGAGTTATCGCCGGAACGCTGGTGACGAGCGAGGCAGCACTGGCGAAGTTGACCAGCACCGAGGCGCTGCCCAATGCCATGCGCGTTGGCACCGTTCCGCTTCCCGGCAGGCTCGAAACCCGGCACATGGCGATGATCGGCACGACCGGCAGCGGTAAGACCACGGCCTTGCGCCAGATGCTCGACGGGATCGAAGCGCGGGGCGAAGCCGCCTTGGTCTATGACACCAGCGGCGAGTTCGTCGCGCATTACTACCGGCCCGAACGCGGCGACGTGATCCTGAACCCGTTCGATACCCGGTGCGCTTATTGGTCGCCCTTCGCCGAAATCGCTCACCCTGCCGACGCCGACCGCATCGCTCGCCAGCTCATTACCGAGACGGGGCAACATGACAGCGACGTGTGGCTCGACACCAGCCGCATCCTTGTCGCCAACATGATCCGGGCGCTTTGGCGCGAAGGCAACGCGAACTTGCCTGCTTTGCTGCACGCCTTGCAGGACCGGACCAAGGATGACCTAAAAACGTGGCTGGCAGGCAGTTCATCGGCGCGGACCTTTGCCGATGATGCCGACCGCGCGACAGGCAGCGTGCTGTTCATGCTCGCCAAGGCTGCTGACCTGATCCAGTTTTTGCGGGTTGATGGCAGCGGCGGCGCGCCCTTCGCTTTCCGGGATTTCATCCACGGGCTGGACAAGCGCAAGAGCGCGAAACCGTGGATATTCGTCCCGCGCAAGGAGGATTACTTCGAGGCATCGAAGCCCTTGCTCGCCTGCTGGCTGGAATGCGCCGCCAGCGCCGTGCTGGGCCTTCCCCCGTCACCCGACCGGCGCATCTGGTTTGTGCTCGACGAGCTGGCCGACTTGCCGCGCGTCGATAATCTGGCGCGGTTGCTCCCCGAAGGCCGCAAGTTTGGCGCGGCGGTGATTCTCACGTTTCAGGCGCTGGGCCAGATGCAGCACCGCTACGGCCCGAAGATCGCCGAAGCCATGCTGGGGTGCTGCAACACCAAGCTGTTTCTGCAAACCATCGACAGCGAAACCCGTGTCTGGGCCAGTCAGACCATTGGCGAATGTGAGGTGGAAATCCAGACCATGACCGACGCGCTGGCAGATGGAGACGACAAGCCCCGCACCACGCTTGGCAAGATACGCAAAATGCGGCCCGCCATTTTGGAGAGCGAACTGCGCTTGCCCAAGTTCGAGGGTTATCTGTTGCTTCCCGATGGATTGCCGGTGGCGCGGATCAGGCTCAACGCCGATCACATCGCACGCCATGGCCCAGCCCGTCAGCCGGGATTTGTGTCCGGCGATATTGGGGCCACGCATTGGCAGCCGCCATCGACCACCACGCCAACGGTTTCACCACCGACAAAGCCTAGCGGCAGCGCGGGGCCAGTCTGATGGTCGCATCTGTCTCCGCGCTGACCAGTTCGGGTCAGGCCGCCAGCTACTATGAATCCGCTGGCGAGTATTATGCCGACGGCGGCGAGTCCCCATCAGAATGGCAGGGAAAAGGCGCAGAAGCGCTGGGTCTGTCAGGCGATGTGGACCGGGAGAAGTTTCGCGACTTGCTGGACGGTAAGGTGGCCGACCAGCAGCTAGGCACCACGCGCGATGGCAAGCTGGAGCATCGTCCCGGTTGGGACGTGACCTTGAGCGCGCCCAAGTCTCTGTCGATCATGGCCGAAGTTGCGGGCGACCGGCGATTGGTCGCGGCTCATGGCGCAGCGGTGAAAGCCGCGCTTGCCCATGTCGAGCAGCACATGGCCGCAACCCGCATCCGTGACGGCGGCGCAGTGAACCGAGAGGCTACCGGCAATCTTGTAGTCGCCAGCTTTCAGCACGGCACGAGCCGCGCCCAAGACCCGCAGCTTCACACCCACAATGTCATTCTCAATGCCACCAAGGGCGAGGACGGCACATGGCGCAGCCTTGAACCGCGCGCGATATACCAACTGCAAAAACAGATTGGTGCGATCTACCGGCAGGAGCTGGCCTTGAAAGTCCGAGAACTGGGCTATGAGATCGAGGTGGGCAAAGGTTCTATGTTCGAGATCAAGGGTGTTTCCCCTGAGATCATGGCCGCATTCAGCACCCGCAGCGCCGAGATCGAGGCCGCGCTTGGCGAACGCGGCACTTCCCGCGACAACGCCACCGCCGCCGAAAAGCAGGTTGCCGCACTTGATACCCGGCAGGCCAAGGTTGCCGCCGACCCTGCGGCTCTTGTGGCGGATTGGCGCGATACCGCGAGCAAGGCCGGATTCGGCCCGGAGGCGAGGCTGGCAATGGTCCGGGAGGCTGAGGGCGTAGCGGCCATCAACGACCACCGCGCTACCATCGAATTGCAGGGCGATAGCGCGGCAAGCCGCGCCGTCGCCCATGCCGCCGACAAGCTGGGCGAGCGGCAATCGGTATTTTCCGCTGCTGCGCTACACGAGGAAGCCGGGCGCGTCGGGCTGGGCAAGGTCAGCTATGCGCAAATCGGGGAGGCCATCGCGGCGGCTACCAAGCAGGGCGAATTGATCGACCGCACCCATATCGACCGGCGCGGCGCTGAGTTTTCCGGGTTCACCACCCGTCAGAATGTTGAAACCGAAGCCAAGATGCTGCGGATCGAGGCGGAGGGACGTGGCACCTTGTCCCCTATCACCACACCGCTTGCCGCCGCCAAGGCCGTCGCCAGCTCATCGGCGCAGGGGGAGCGCGCGGGCTTTGGGTGGAATGCCGACCAGCGCGCCGCCACCGAGCAGCTATTGACCAGCCGCAATCGCATCACCGCGTTGCAAGGCTATGCTGGCACCGCTAAGACCACCACCGTTCTGGCGACCTTTGCCCGCGAGGCCGAGGCGCGTGGCGTGCGCGTAGTTGCGCTTGCGCCCACGGCATCGGCGGCGATGGTGCTGGGCGAAGCCATGGGCGCGCGCAGCGATACCGTTGCCCGGCACCTGCTATCGCCGGAGCGGCCAAGTCAGGGCCAGCCCGCCGCGTGGATCGTGGACGAGGCATCGCTGTTATCGGCGCGCGATACGGCTAGACTGTTCGACCTGGCCGAGAAGCGGAACGCCCGCGTCATCCTCGTGGGCGACGTGAAGCAACTTGGATCGGTCGAGGCTGGCGCGGCCTTCGCGCAGTTACAGGGCGCGGGCATTGAAACCGCCAAGCTTGGCGAGATCGTGCGGCAGACCAACACGGCAACCAAGGACGCTGTGTTGGCATCCATCGAAGGCGATGCCCGAAAGGCGCTCGCCGCAATGGATCGTGGCGGCGGCAGAATTGTCGAGAATGCCGACCGCGCCGAGCGGTTCGCGGCTATCGCCGAGCAGTATGCCAAGCTGGACAAAGCCAGCCGCGCCCGCACCCTTGTTATTGAGCCGTCACGCGAAGGACGCGACGCGCTGACCGCTGACATTCGGGCTGCGCTTGCCAAATCCGGCGCGCTGACTGGCCCCGCCGTGACCATGCAGAGCCTCGCCAACAAGGGGCTGACCCGCGCCGAAGCCCGCGATCCGTTGAGCTACGACAAGGGCGATGTGGTCCGATTCACCCGTGACTATGCCGACAAAGGCATTGCAAGCGGCGAAGCCTATCGCGTCGAGAGCATTGACCCCGTGAAATCCGCCATCACCTTGAAATCAGAAGACGGGCGCGAGGTGGATTGGCGCTTGCGGCAGTGGGGCGCGGGCAACAGCCAGACGTTCGCACCTCAATCGCTCGAACTCAAAACTGGCGACCGCATCCGGTTTACCCGCAACGACAGGGAGGCGGGGCGGATCAATGGTGCGCGCGGCGAAGTGACCACCATTGACGCGCAGGCCCGCACGGCGGAAATCCGCAATCCGCGTGGCCAGACCCAGACCTTGAGCCTTGATATTGCGCGTGACCAGCACATTGCCCATGCCTATGTCGAAACCGCATTCGCAGCCCAAGGCCGGACCGCCGATCATGTGATGATCCACGCCGACAGCAAGGCCACCAACCTTGTCGATCAGAAGTCATTCTATGTCGGCATATCCCGCGCCAAGGAATCGGTTGCGATCTTCACCAATGATCGGGCGAAGCTGGTAACAGCCATCGGCGAGCGGGCCGGTCAGGCGCAAACCGCCATCGCGCAGGCTGCCATGTCGACACCATCAGCGGGAAAAGCCATATCGGCAGGGCTGGGATAAATCGTATGGCGTAACTTGACGCTACACGAACTTTCAGGGTAGTATCCACCATGAAGATCAGAAACGTGATCCACAAGGGATTGCGGCGATTCATCGAAGTTGACGATGAAAGCGGCCTTCAACCCGCCGTTGTCGCCAAGGTCCGACGCATCGTGTCTTTCCTCCAAGATATGGAGCGGGAGGACGACTTGCGCACCGTGCCGAGCTGGAAGGCCCATATGCTGACCGGCGACCGCAAGGGAACGTGGAGTCTGTTCGTCACGAAAAACTGGCGGATGACGTTTCGGATCGACCGCGACGAGATCGAAATCATCGACCTCGACTATGAGGATTACCACTAGGAGGTGGCCATGAGTGCGATTGCAGGCATCCGCTTGAGGAACCCGGCCCATCCCGGCAGCTTCATCAAGTATGACATCATCGAGCCGCTTGGCTTGTCGGTCACGGCAGCGGCGGACGTGCTGGGCGTAACGCGAGCCACGCTCTCGACCTTGCTCAATGAGCGCCAGAGCCTGTCTCCCGAAATGGCCTTGCGCGTCGAAAAGGCGTTCGGCGTGTCTATGGACACGCTCATGCGGATGCAGAACAGCTACGATATCGCGCAGACGCGCAAGCGCGAGGGGGAAATCAAGGTCATGCCGTTCAAGGGCAAGCCAATTGAACCGCAGGCTGCGGCCTGATCGGACCGGCGAACGAAATGGAATGCCTTGAATGAACGCCGTTGAAATTGAAGAAGCTGTATCCGCATTGGCGGAGCGCCCGTTCGATGCGGGGGAATTTCCGTTTCAGTTCCTTGAAGCCTTCGGGAACAAGGAAACAACGATCAAGCGGCTGCGCGCAGCCAAAGGTTCGACTAACGCGTCCGATCTGCCCGGCGCGGTCCTGCAACGCAGTAACATCCATATCGCGGTTGCCGATCCCGGCGAGGTTTCCGCCGCCTTTGCCGCGCTGAAAGCCAGTCCAGCCACCACCAAGGCCAAAGCGCAATTCATTCTCGCCACCGATGGCGACACGTTCGAGGCCGAGGATTTGGCATCGGGCGAAACCGTTGCCTGCCCCTATGCTGATTTCCCCAATCATTTCGGTTTTTTCCTGCCCTTGGCAGGCATCAGCACCGTCAAGCAGGTGCGCGACAGCGCCTTTGACATTCGCGCAACCGCCCGGCTCAACCGGCTTTATGTCGAATTGCTGAAAGACAACCCCGATTGGGGCACCGCCGAGCGTCGGGCCGAGATGAACCATTTTATGGCCCGGCTGATCTTCTGTTTCTTTGCCGAGGATACCGACATCTTCCACGGCGAAGGGCTGTTCACCGCCACCGTGGATCAGATGAGCACGAAGGATTCCGGCAATACCCATCAGGTGATCGGTGAACTGTTTCGCGCCATGAATACGCCCGTAAAGGAACGCGAGACGGCGGGCATCCGGCCATGGGCCAATGTCTTTCCCTATGTGAACGGCGGGTTGTTTTCCGGCAGTTTCGAGGTGCCGCGTTTCAGCCGCATCGCTCGCAGTTACCTCATCCATATCGGCAATCTGAAATGGACCCAGATCAACCCGGACATTTTTGGTTCGATGATTCAGGCCGTCGCGGATGATGAGGAGCGCGGCGCGCTGGGAATGCACTACACCAGCCGCCCCAATATCCTGAAAGTGCTGAACCCGCTGTTTCTGGACGACTTGCGCGAGAGCTTGGAGGAGGCGGGCGAGAATGCCCGAAAACTGCTCAATCTGCGTAGTCGCATGGCACGTATCCGCGTGTTCGATCCAGCCTGCGGCAGCGGGAATTTCCTTGTTATCGCCTATAAGGAAATGCGCGAGATCGAGGCGGAGATTAACCGGCGGCGCGGTGAGGTCGAACGAAAGAGCGACATCCCGCTCACGAATTTTCGCGGCATCGAGCTGCGCCCTTTCCCCGCTGAAATTGCACGGCTGGCGTTGATTATTGCCGAGTTTCAGTGCGACACGCTCTATCGCGGCCAGAAGCTCGCCTTAGCGGAGTTTCTGCCGCTCAATAAGGAGAATTGGATTACATGCGGCAACGCCCTTAGGTTGGACTGGTTGAGCATTTGTCCGCCGACAGGCACTGCCGTGAAGTTGGTTGGCGACGACCTGTTTTCAACACCGTTGGACCAAGCGCAGATCGACTTCGAGAACGAGGGTGGCGAAACCTACATTTGCGGCAATCCGCCCTACCGTGGCAGCAAATGGCAAGATGATCAGCAAAAGGACGATCTTGCGCGTGCTTGGTCCCGGCATCCCCAGCTCGCGAAGACGACTGATTTCGTGTCAGGTTGGGTGGCAGCATATTTAGAATATGCGCGCGCAGTTCCTGATGCGATGGCAGCTTTTGTGACCACAAATAGCATCTGCCAAGGCCAGCAGGCTTCGGAAATTTGGCCAGTAGTATTTAATCAAGATAAGGAAATATGCTTCGCTCACACCCCCTTTACTTGGAAAAATCTCGCCAGCCATAATGCCGGAGTTACGGTCATTATCATTGGTCTTGGACCAAAATCATCCAGATCAAAGCGCCTTTTCGGTGACAGTGGGCTAGTTCGGCATTGCGAACTGATCGGGCCTTATCTCGTGCCCGATATGCCAGACACAATAACCAAAGCCACCAAGCCTTTGGGTCCGCAATCGACTATGCTGTTTGGAAACATGCCTCGTGACGGCGGACATCTGTTTCTAACAACACAAGAAGCTCATGACCTTAGGCAAAATTCTGACACGCGGCGGTTTGTGCGGCGATTCTTAGGTTCGGACGAATTGATCAAGGGTAAGCTTCGACATTGCCTTTGGATTGAGGACAGCGAGGCAGCGGCGGCCAGATCGAATCCTTTCATCGCCGATCGATTGGATTTCGTATCGGAAAATAGGAGGCAATCTCCCGCACCGTCTACGCAGGCATTCGCACAATCTCCGCATCGCTTTGTGCAGATCGCAGGCACTGCACGGAAATCTGCAATTGTGGTGCCAAGAGTATCTTCTGAGAATCGTGACTATCTCCCGGTCGATCTCGTCAATGAAGAATGCATTATTGGCGACAGAAACTTCGCATTATATGATGCACCCACGTGGAACATCGCGTTGATTGCCTCTCGTCTACACTGGGTTTGGATAGGTACGGTTTGTGTTCGTATGCGGACTGACTTTTCGTACTCAAATACGCTCGGATGGAACACCTTCCCGGTGCCGCTTCTGACAGACAAGAACCGCGCTGATTTGAGCCGATCTGCCGAAAATATCCTGATCACGCGAGAGCGTCATTTCCCAGCATCAATATCCGACCTCTATGATCCGAGCGCTATGCCAGACGATCTTCGGGATGCACACTTGCAGAATGATGAAGTAGTTGAACGCATTTATTTCGGGCGCATCATCAAGAATGACAGCGAGAGACTCGAAGGGCTTTTCAGGTTATATCGAAAGGTTGTTGGTAAATGAGTGGATTTGCCCATGATATTGTGTCGGGAACGACAACCTTGTCGGAAATCGTGCGAGTCAAGAATTCTATCGCCGCGAGCAACTTTTACGGATGCTTCGCTTACGCGACGCAGTCAGGATTCAGAGCTTTTGATTTAGGAGTCGGATCAAATTTCTGGTCTGAAACCCCTTCGCGCTGGCTTTTTGGTATAGATTACGGGCGCACCGATCCGCGAGCGCTGAAGGCGATAGCTGAAGCCGAAAACACAGAGGTTCGGATTTTTGATGGCATGGCCGTGGTGAAGCGACCTGGCTTTAAACCTCGCCGAGATTTTCACCCAAAAGTCGCACTGCTGGAAAATGTGGCATCAGGTTCGCACGGCTTGGTGCTCGGCTCCGGGAACTTTTCATACAACGGCCTCCGGCGTAGCGTAGAGGCGGGCGCTGCCATCGTCGCAACCGATGCAATTGAATACGGTCAACTCATCGAGCCTGTTTCCTCCGTATTCAGCGGATTATGGGATGACGCCTGCCCATTGATCGACATTGCAGACGAATATGAAGCGCGCCATCGCGAGCTGACCACCGCCAAGGATATGAGGCAAACGGCCAACTCCAAAGTCCCAGTCACTGGTTTCTGGATTGAGGCGGGTTACGTTACCAAGAACCGTGGCCCGGATAAGCCGGGCAATCAAATCTTTGCGCCGAACGGATTTCGGCGATTCTTTGGTTTTAAGAAAAATAAGGGCAACTCAACCTTAATTGGCCAGATAACGTTCGAAACAGAAACAGGCCCAAACGTGACCAAGAATTACAGAGAAAATGATAATGCTATGGAAAAACTAACGCTTCCTATGCCCGAAGATCATGGATTTGGCGTCTATGATGGGAAGGTGCTGGTCTTTGAGCCGAAAGGAAAGGGCTTTTTGTTGTCGGCCATCGAACTCGACGACTTCGAGCTAGCGTTCAGACATCGGCTCGCGAACGTCGGCGTCATGTCGCAGGGAAGACGTTTTGGGGAGCTAGTGTAAGCCATGGCGAGCGTTCAATCCGTCTCAGTTTCCTATGCGCAGAGCGGTGCATCAACCAAGGCCAACGCCCTTGGGATGCGCGCCATGCAGGAACGCGCTTACGAGAAGCGTGGCGAGCAATATCTGCTTATCAAGTCCCCGCCTGCGTCCGGCAAGAGCCGCGCGCTCATGTTCATCGCGCTCGACAAGCTGGCGAACCAAGGTTTGCGACAGGCGATTATCGTCGTGCCGGAAAAGAGCATCGGCGCGAGCTTTGCCGACGAGCCGCTCGCCAAATACGGTTTTTGGGCGGATTGGACCGTCACCCCGAAATGGAACCTCTGCAATGCGCCCGGCGAGGATGGCGGCAAGGTCAATAGCGTCGGCGCGTTCCTTGAAAGCGACGACAAGGTGCTGGTCTGCACCCATGCCACCTTCCGCTTCGCGGTGGAGCGGTTCGGCGTGGAAGCGTTCGATGACCGCCTGATTGCGGTGGATGAGTTTCACCACGTTTCCGCCAGTCCCGGCAACAAGCTGGGCCTGCACCTTGCTGATTTCATCGCCCGCGACAAGGCGCATATCGTCGCCATGACGGGCAGCTATTTCCGGGGCGACGCCGAGGCCGTTCTGTCCCCCGGCGACGAGGCAAAATTCGATAGCGTCACCTACACCTACTACGAGCAGTTGAACGGCTATGAATGGCTGAAACGGCTGGATATCGGCTATTTCTTCTATTCTGGGGCCTATGCCGACGACATCCTCGCCGTGCTGGACCCGGATGAGAAAACCATCATCCACATCCCCAGCGTCAATTCCCGCGAAAGCACCAAGGACAAGATCAAGGAGGTCAACCACATCCTTGACGCCCTTGGCACATGGGAGGGCGTGGATGACGCCACCGGATTCCAGTTGGTGAAAACGGCGGCAGGACGGACCTTGCGCATCGCGGATTTGGTGGACGACGACGCCAACAAGCGTGCCCGCGTCCTCGCCGCGCTCAAAGACCCGGCGCAGAAGAACAACCGCGATAATGTGGACATGATCATTGCCCTGGGCATGGCAAAGGAAGGCTTCGACTGGATTTGGTGCGAACACGCGCTGACCGTGGGTTATCGCGCCAGCCTGACCGAGATTGTCCAGATCATCGGGCGCGCCACCCGTGACGCGCCGGGTAAGACCCATGCTCGCTTCACCAACCTGATCGCCGAACCGGATGCTTCGGAATCCGCCGTTACCGAGGCGGTGAACGATACGCTCAAGGCCATCGCGGCCAGCCTGTTGATGGAGCAGGTGCTTGCCCCGCGTTTTGAATTTAAACCCAAGAACCCGGCCACCAGCACCGCCACACCGGGGTTCGACTATGGCGAAGGTGGCTATAAGGCCGACCAGTGCAATGTTGGCTTCCACGAGGAGCGCGGCGTTTTCCAGATCGAGATCAAGGGCCTGACTGAGCCGAAATCGCCGGAGGCCAACCGCATTTGCCGCGAAGATTTGAACGAGGTGATTGCCAGTTTCGTGCAGGACAAGCCGACGATGGAACGGGGCCTGTTTGATGAGGAACTTGTGCCCGAAGAACTGACGCAGCTTCGCATGGGCAAGATCATCAAGGACAAATATCCCGAACTGGACGAGCAAGACCAAGAGGCAGTGCGCCAGCACGCAATCGCCGCTCTGAATCTCACCCAGCAGGCCACCCGCATCGCCGCTGGCGATGGAAGCAGCGAACCGGGTGCCAACACGGCCTTGATCGACGGCGTGCGCAAATTCGCAATGGATGTTCGCGAACTCGACATCGACCTGATCGACCGCATCAATCCGTTTCAGGAAGCCTATGCCATCCTCGCCAAGACCATGAGCGAGGAGAGCCTGAAACAGGTTGCCGCCGCCATCGCGGCCAAGCGCACAAGCCTTTCGCCCGAAGAGGCGAAAGACCTTGCCCAACGCGCCGTCCGTTTCAAGAAGGAGCGCGGAAAGCTGCCAGCCATTTCATCGACCGACGCTTGGGAAAAGCGCATGGCTGAGGGTGCGGCGGCGTTCGTGCGCTACAAGGACGAGGGCCGCTATGACTGAGCTCAACCTTGATGAACTGCGCGACGAACTTGCCGATTTCGCCCAGCCGCAGAAAAAAGGCGGGCGCACCCCGCGCGAAGAGCGCATCATTGCCGGGTTCGAGGAAGTGCAGCGTTTTGTGGACGAGCATGGCCACGTCCCACGCCACGGCGAGGGCAACGACATCTTCGAGCGGCTTTATGCCACGCGGCTGGGCCGGTTGCGCAGCTTAGAAGAGTGCCGGGCCATTTTGGTTCCGCTGGACCGGCAAGGGCTTTTGACAGGTGCCACCGCAGTCGCTGCACCGGATGACGAGATCGGTGACGACGAGCTGCTGGCCGAACTGACTGGCGCGGCGGGGGATGCCAGTATCACCGAACTTCGCCATGTCCGCACGGTGGCCGAGAAGCGTGCCGCCGAGGAAATCGCCAACCGCGATCCGTGCGAGGATTTCGACCGCTTCAAGCCTCTCTTCGCGGCTTTGCAGGCTGACATTGAGAGTGGCGCGCGCATCACGCAGCCTATTCGCAAAGACGCCGGTTTCCTGAAAACTGACATCCGGGAAGGTGAGTTTTTCATCCTTGGCGGCCAGACCGCCTATGTCGCCGAAGTCGGCGATCCCATCAAGGCGCCCAACGGTGAAAGCGATGCCCGGCTGCGCGTAATCTATTCCAACGGCACGGAAAGTAACCTGTTGCTGCGCTCCCTCCAACGCGCGCTCTACAAGGATGATGCAAGTCGCCGCGTGTCGGAGCCGAGCGCCGGGCCGCTGTTCGCCAGCCAAAGCGAGGACGACGACCTTGCTAGCGGCACCATCTACGTGCTGCGCAGCAAATCGGACAATCCCATCGTCGCGGCCAACCGCGAGGTGTTGCACAAGATTGGCGTGACTGGCGGCGATGTCGCCAAACGCATAGCCAATGCCAAACTGGACCCGACGTTTTTGATGGCGGATGTGGAGATCGTCGCCACCTACACGCTCTACAACGTCAACCGCGTGAAGCTCGAAAACCTGATCCACCGCATCTTCGAACCGGCCCGGCTCGACATCGAGATCAAGGACCGTTTCGGCAGTCCCGTGGTCCCGCGCGAATGGTTCCTCGTGCCGCGTTTCGTGGTCGATGACGCTGTGGAGCGCATCAAGGACGGCACCATCACGGGTTACCTCTATGACCCGCAATCCGCCCGGTTGGTGGGGCCATGAGCAACGTCAACGTCAAGCGGTTGGTCGAGAACATCCGTTCCGGCATCAACGTTTACACCCCACTGGTGGAACTGGTGGTCAACGCCATCCAAGCCATCGAAGAAAAAGGCACGGGGGACGGACTGGTCGAAATAGAAGTGCTGCGCAACGGCCAGCCGGACATCCTTGACCGGCTTGAGGGCGTGGACGGTTTCGTGGTCAAAGACAACGGCATGGGCTTCACCCAGAACAACCGGGACGCCTTCGATACTCTCTACACCGAACGGAAAATCACTGATGGCGGCAAAGGATTCGGGCGCTTCACCTGCCTGAAATACTTCGACAGGGTGAGCGTCACCAGCACCTTCACCGATGGCGACAACTACCGCGACCGCTCGTTCAGGATGGGCTTGGACACCGATATTATCGTGGATGAGCAGGTGACGGATTCCCAATCGCAAGAAACCGGCTCCAAGGTCGAGATTTCCGGCATTAAATCTGTCCGCTTCCCCGACAAGGGGCTGGAAATCATCAGCCGCGTCGTGGTGTCGCGACTGCTGCCCTATTTCGTGGACAAAGAACGCAAGCCCCCGCGTGTGATCATCCGCGAAGCGAACAACCCGGCCAGCAACGTGGCGCTGAACGACTATCTGGGCAAGGAAAACAGCCAGATAGTCGAAATGCAGGTCGAGCAGCCGACCTTTTCGCTGACCGCAGGCGAGGAAACGAAAACCTTTCAGGTCAAGGTATTCAAATTCTATTCGCCGAAGGCGGAGAAAAGCAAAGTCAGCCTTGTGGCGCACCGCAGGGAAGTGACCGACAGCGCCCTTCAAATCTACATTCCCGAATTTGGCGAGGAGTTCTTTGAAACCGAATCCGGTCAGGATTTAACCAAAGGCCGAAACTTCATCATCAAAGCCTATGTGTTCGGTGACTACCTCAACGATAACGTGTCGCTGGAGCGCGGCGAGTTCCGGTTCCAGACCGATGCCGACTTGCTCAACGGTATATCGCAGACGGACATCGAACAAAGAGCCGCCGAAATCGCCCAAGTTGCCGTTGGCTCGGAGATCGCCGAACGGAAAAAGCGCAAGGAGGCACGCATCGCCGAATACGTCGAGGCCGATGCCCCGTGGCACCGCATCCTCGCCAAAGAAGTGGATTTCAGTGCCTTGCCAATGAAGCCGTCCAATCAGGACATCGAGCTTCACCTGCAAAAGAAGAAATACGAGAAGGAGGTGGCGACCCGGACCCAAGTCGCCGCGCTCCTGAGTTCCGAGAACCCCGACGAGTTGGCCGAGAAAATCGCGCAGGTCATCGAGAACATTTCCGATAGCAGCAAGAACGACCTGATTCACTACGTTTCCATGCGCCGCTGTGTCATCGACTTGTTTTCCAAATCGCTGGAAATCGGCGCGGACGGCAAGCACCAGTCCGAGGGTGAGGTGCATGACATCATCATGCCGCGCCGCAAGGATTCCGAAGGACTCAACTACGACGCGCACAACCTATGGATTTTGGACGAGCGATTGAATTTCACGTCCTATGTATCGTCCGATAAACCTCTGGAGGCAGCGAACAGCGACCGCACGGACATCACCGTTTACAATCGACGAGTTGCATTTCGCGGTGACAACGAGGCCAGCAATCCCATCACGATTTTTGAGTTCAAGCGGCCCCAACGCGATGATTTTGCCGACCCTTCCTCAAAGGAAGATCCTGTTCAACAGATTGTTCGCTATGTGAACCAAATCAGGGAGGGGAAATTCAAAACCCCAACCGGGCGGGACATTCTCGTGAACGGCACGACGCCATTTTATGGATATGTCGTTTGCGACCTGACCGCAAAGGTGAAGAGGTGGCTGGAGTTTGAGCAGCAATTCACACCTATGCCAGATGGATTGGGTTGGTTTCGCTGGTTCGGCAATATCAGTCTCTACATGGAGGTGATTAGCTGGACAAAGCTGCTGCGCGATGCGGAAATGCGGAACAAGATATTCTTCAACAAACTCGGTATCGACTGATCCATACTCGCCAGCACTATCCACAAGGTGCGATGCCCTTTTCCTGTCCGATAAGTTGTGGAGCGTCCCCTTCGGGCCGGGCTGTATCGCTGGCGCGACGGAACCGGCCATGCCGTTTCCGCCCATCCGGGTCGCCATCCCTGACGCGGGATAGGACGGGCAACGCCCACCCGGCATTGAGCGCCGCCAACGGCGCGACCTTTCCCTGACCCGAGGAAGAAAGAGGCGCTGCCTCTCTCTCCCAGCAAGGTGCCGCTTTGGGGCCGTGGCTCGCTGCGCTGCGCCCGCACCACCCCCGGCACCGGACCTTGCCCCCACTCTCTCCGCCCCTCGCCGGGTCGGCAGGGGGCATGCGCGGCATGACCCGCTGCGCGGATCGGAAGGGAGCAAGCACCATGACGAAACAGATCACCAAGCAAGACCCCCATAGCCGCATCACCGACCGCATTCTTGCCGAGCTTGAACAGGGCACCCGCCCTTGGGCAAAACCGTGGAGTGGCGGCGACATGGCCGCATCGGGGCAAGTCCGACCATTGCGCGCCACCGGCCAGCCCTATCGCGGCATCAATGTTTTGTTGTTGTGGATCGAGGCGCAGGCGTCCGGCTTTGCCAGCCCGTCATGGATGACCTACCGGCAGGCCCAATCAATGGGCGCGCAGGTGCGCAAGGGCGAAAGCGGTGCAACCATTGTCTATTATGGCGACAGCAGCAAAACCGTACATGACGACGCCAGCGGCGAGGGCAAGGAGCAGGGCTTTCGCTTCCTGAAAACCTACACGGTGTTCAACGTGGCGCAGATCGACGGCTTGCCCGAGCGTTACCACGACATCCCGGAACCCGCGCCGGAGGCGGAGCGCATCGCAGCCGCCGAAGCGCTCTTTGCCGCCATCCCCGCGACCGTGAACCACGGGGGAGACAAGGCCTATTATATGCCGTCAGCCGACCGCATCCAGCTTCCGCCCTTCGCGGCATTCCACGATGCCCACGGCTATTACGCCACGCGCGGCCATGAAACAGTGCATTGGACTCGCCACGAGAGCCGCCTTGATCGCAGCTTTGGCCGCGAGAAATGGGGCGATGAAGGATACGCCCGCGAGGAATTGGTTGCCGAATTGGGGGCAGCTTTCCTTGCCGCCGACCTTGGATTAGCGATTGAGCCGCGGCCCGATCATGCCAGCTACATCGCCAGTTGGATCAAGGTGCTGCAAAACGACTCCCGCGCCATCGTTCATGCCGCAGCCCATGCCGAACGCGCTGTTGCCTTCCTGCATCAACTGGCGACTCCCGAAGCAATTAAAGAGGCGGCATAGCCCGCCAATGATTGAGGCCGCCCCGGAAGGGGCGGCCACTTCGATTGTCCCGCCCACCGCCCTGATGCGCGGGCTGCTCCCTCAGGTCGCCCCGCAAGTCCGACGCCCGCCATTTGACCCCTGTGCCGGATCATGGCAGACGCAAAATTGGACGTCAAAACACATCGGTGAACGTCAAAAGGCGTCGGTTCGAGTCATTTTTCAGGCCAGTTTTTTCAGGGCTTTTTTGGGGGCCTCGTTGGATGACAGGGCCAACATTTAAAAATAAAATCAATTATTTCAGTCGCCTAATTCAAGTCCCTCCTCCCTACCATAGACCTTTCCGGAAGCTTCCAGATGCTTCCGCATTTTTACAAAAATCGCGCATTCACCGGCGTCACCACGAAGCGCTGTGCAACGTGACGCCCGCTGGTGCCTGTTTCGGCAAGGCCTGCGCCATCATCAAACAACGAGAACGGATGAAGCGACAGGCCATCGGACAACGGCGCTTGCAACACAGCAAGATCGCCGCCTAACATCAAGCCCGAGGCGAGGCCGAGCCTCCGCTAATCTACGCCGCACATTGCGCCAAATGTTCTGACGACGGACAGCACGTGACACAGCAGCATCCGAGCGAGGACTTAACCGATGACGAACAGCAATCCCTTCGCCACACACGATGTCGAAAACCAGCCGGTCGCACTCGGCAACTACAATTCATGGTCGACCGACACAGCGTTGCGCGAGGCCGTCGTTCGTGAGGGTGGCGGCTGGGCGGACGATCAATTGTCCGAATTTGGCGCGCTGGTTGGCGGAGAGCTTGTCGCTGAAGGTTTCGCCGCCAACGAGAACAAGCCCAAACTAAAGACGTTCGACCGTTATGGTCGGCGCATCGACGAAGTCGAGTTTCATCCATCCTATCATCGCCTGATGGCCGCCGCGATGCGCCATGGCATGAACGGCTTTGCGTGGCGCAACGAAAATCGCGAAGGCGCTCACGTTGCGCGCGCGGCGATCATGTATATGGGCGGACAAGCCGATGCCGGCACGCAATGCCCGATGTCGATGACCTATGCCGCCATCCCCGCACTGCGTCAGGCACCGAAGCTTGCGGAAAAGTGGATCCCGAAGCTCATCTCGGCCGATTACGACCCGCGCCCGCTTCCAATGGAGCAAAAGACCGGTTGCACCATCGGTATGGGCATGACCGAGAAACAGGGCGGGTCCGACGTGCGCACCAATACAACGCGCGCCACTGCACGGCCGGACGGCGGTTATGATCTCGTCGGGCACAAGTGGTTTTTCTCAGCCCCGATGTGCGATGCTCATCTCGTTCTCGCGCAGACGGACGGCGGGCTGTCCTGCTTTCTTGTGCCGCGTTTCAAGCCCGATGGGAGCAAAAACGCGATCGAGATTCAGCGGCTGAAGGACAAGCTTGGCGATTGGTCCAACGCCTCCTCCGAGGTTGAGTTCTGCGGTGCCTATGGCGAACTGGTGGGCAAGGAAGGGCGCGGTGTCCCGACGATCATCGAGATGGTTTCGCTGACCCGTCTTGACTGCATGATCGGATCATCCGCCCAGATGCGGCAGGCGACGCTTCAGGCGATACACCACACGCAGCAGCGCCGCGCCTTTGGAAAGTTGCTCGCTGACCAACCGCTGATGCGCAACGTGCTGGCCGATCTGGCGCTGGAGAGTGAGGCTGCGGTTGCCATGACAATGCGCATTGCGCGCGCGGTCGATAGTGGCGGGCGCGATGCGCACGAAATGGCGCTGGCAAGGATCGCCACAGGGATCGGCAAATACTGGATCTGCAAGCGCACGCCCGCACACGTCAACGAAGCGCAGGAGTGCCTGGGCGGGATCGGTTATGTCGAAGAGACGATCATGCCCCGGCTGTACCGCCAGGCACCATTGAATTCCATCTGGGAGGGCAGCGGCAATGTCCAGTGTCTGGATGTCCTGCGGGCCTTGAACCGCGATCCCGAAACGCGCGATGCGCTCTTCACAGAAATGCACGCCGCTTCCGGATCGAACCCGCACTTCGATGCGGCAATCACCGAAGTGGCAGCTTTATTCGACGATACGGCAACGCTTGAATACCGCAGTCGGCATGTGGTTGAGCGATTGGCGTTGACGCTTCAGGCATCGATCCTCTTGCGCGCGGGTGATGAAGCCATCGCAGCGGCATTTTGCAGTTCGCGTCTGGGCGGAAGGCACGGGCTGGTATTTGGAACACTCGATCCTGATGCGCCCGTCGATCACCTGATCGAACGCGCCACGGTTGCGGCCTGATTGAATTGCATCGGAGGGCACCCCGCGCATTGTGCCCATCGATAAGTGGCAAGGGCAATTGCTACGATAAGCCCGCTGACCGATTCCCGATCATTCTTGCCATTGTTTCTGGTCATTCCAGAAAATCCACTTTGCCGCTGTCGAGATGATAAAACGCACCAACAACCTTCAGAATTGCCCGTTGCTGTGGTTCCAGCAGCGCGGGGGAGGCTTCTTCGCGCAGTTCGCGCACCACCCGTTTGACATTGCATAGCGCCGCTGCATTGCACAGATCGCTGGCCCAGGGATCCGCCTCAAGCACTGCTGGCAGCAATGATTGCAGCACCTTGCTGACATTGCCGGAATAGCGGGCGTGGCCCCGTGCGACAGAAACTGCCGCGCTTACTGCACCGCAGGCTTCGTGTCCCATGACCACGATCAGCGGCACTTGTAACTGGGTCACTGCAAACTCCAGGCTGCCCAAGGCGCTGGCGCACAGAGTGTTGCCCGCATTGCGGATAATGAACAATTCGCCAAGGCCGCGTTCGAACAGCAGTTCGGGCGGCACGCGTGAATCGGAACAGCTGAGATAGGCAGCAAACGGGCGCTGCGCTGCTGCAATTTCAAGCCGGCGCAGGCGGTCCATGGTCGGTTGATAGGGGGCGTCATCGAGAAACCGGCGATTGCCTTGCTTGAGCAGTTCCAGCGCCTCGTCAGGGGTCAGTTGCGGGATTTCATCCATAAATCTCTATCCGGCTTTGCCGTCGCGGCGCGGCTTAAGATAGATTGCACCATTGCGCACAGCCCATGGTAGCAGCCCCAACGTAAACACCGTGATCGCGGCGAGCAGCCAGTAGCCATGTTCCGCATATATGGCCGCGATGATCCGGCTTGCCGTGGCAAGCTGCATGGCGGTAAAGGCAATCCATGCGGTAATCGGCATGGTCAGCGGTCTGCCGGAATGGCCCTGCGTTACGCGTGTCACCATGGCGATCATCAGGCTGCCGGCAAAGCCGATCAACAGGGCATGGTCTGGCCCGCGCCCACCCAGTCCGAACACGCCGTCGATAGCGGCCAGAGCAAAGCCCGCCGGTGCCCAGGCGAAACCCCAAATCAGCACCAGCAGCAGGCCCGGCGCTGTCGATCGTGGCCACCATCTCCAGCACATCACGCCAGTTGTCCCGGCCAGCCCGACGTTGGCGATTGTGGTCAGAGGCTCAATGGCCAATATCTCGCCGCCAAAGCGTGTAATCAGCAGCAGCCATAATGCGGCCAGCAACCAGTCGGGCCGCCACCGCGTGTAGCCTTCGACCACATTCGCGGCGAAAAATGGCACCATCCGGTGGGATACGGTAAGGAACACTGGCAACAACAACCCGCCGATACCCAGCCGATTGGCGTAGGGCAGGAACTGCGCGTCACCGGTTGCGACGAAGGTCGTGGCGGCGATTATTCCCGCCAGGCCCAATGCCAGGGCGGCAAGCGCCGACCAGGCGTGCCAGCAGCGCGGCCGACCGGAACCGGCATCGCGTTGCAGCACCGCGCCGAGTGCAGCCAGTGCAATCAGCCAGCCCAGCGCGATAGCCGCAAATCCGCCAAGCACCAGCCGGTCGAGGCCGGTCCACAAGCCAGCCTGCAGGGCCGTTACGCCGCCCAACAGCGCAATGCCTACAGGGCCGAACACGCTTGGGCCAAGATCGCTCTGCCCCATCCAGCGCGGAAAGACAGTCAGGAGAAATCCGAAAATCAACGGCGCAAATCCGGCATAGATCATCGCAGGGCCGTGCAGCAACGAAGCAGGCAAGATTGTCTGTGGCGGAACCGGCCCGCCTGCATGAAGCGCAGCGATTTGTGTCAGCCACCACAGGGCAAGCCCGCTGATGCCCAGAGTTCCGGCCAGAAACGGCATCCGGTGCGGGGCGGCGAAGAGGGTGGCCATTGTCATATGTTTCGTGCCGCGATCAGATCAGCCCGTGCGCACCGGCCATGGCACCAAGCGTTGTGGCCAATGCCGCAATCGAAAGCAGGCGGTGCAGCCAGACCATGCGCGCAAAGTCAGCGGCGGGGGTTGCGGAGCGGGCCATACGCTGGTGCAGAAACAGCGGTTCGGCGATGAACAGCATCACGAAAAACACCAGCCACAGGCCAAGCATGGCGTGCATCCACCAGAAAGCCGCCTCGGCAAAGCGGGACCACATGTCCGCCCGCCACACCATCCACAAGCCGGAAGCCCCTGCGAGCAGCACCCAGAACCGGGCCTGCGGAGCGAACCCCTGCTCGATCCGGTGGAATGCCGCCATTCGGTGTTCGGCAGGTTCGGTTTGCGTGATTGCCGGCATGACCACGAATGTCACGAACCAAACGCCACCGATCCAGCCGATGATGGACGCAACATGGAGCATCCGGGCCACGGCAAGATCATCTAACGGCATAGACAGCACCTAAAGGGATCGGTTTGGGCCAACGTTGATCAATATCAATTTACGGCCGGCATTTGGTGATAGCTGGCGGATATGTATCAAGCAACTCAACGATTCGCGATCTCACTTATTGCTCTTGCCGCGCTGCAGGCTGCGCCTGTTCATGCTGCGAGTGAAAATGATTCTGCGATCCAGCCCTATGCCGATATCCGCTACCGGCTCGAACTTGTCGATCAGGACGGGCTGCCGGAAGATGCCACAGCTTCGACTATCCGCATCAAACTCGGCGTGGTGACGGGGGAATGGCAGGGGTTCAGCGCGCAGGTGGAGGGTGAGGCGATTGCCCGGATCGGCCCGCGCGATTTCAATGATACGGTCAACGGGCGCACGGCGTTTCCGGTCGTTGCTGATCCTTCTGATGTGCTGCTCAATCAGGCAATCGTAAAGTGGCAGCCGGTCAAGGAACTGTCCGCCAGCGCCGGTCGGCAAGCGGTCAATCTTGATAACCAGCGCTGGGTCGGTTCGGTCGGCTGGCGGCAGAACGATCAGACGCTCGATGCTGTCCGGTTGACCGCTGCGCCGGTGAAAGAGGCGAAAATCGATTACGTCTATGCCTGGCGCGTCAACCGGGTGTTCGGCCCGGATTCGCCGCAAGGCATCTGGCACAACACCGATATTCACGGCCTGCGCGCGTCCTATGCCGTTGAAGGGATCGGTACGCTGACGGGCTATGGCTACTGGCTCGATATTCCCGCTGCCCCGGCCAGCAGTTCGCAGACGCTTGGCGTGCGGATCGCTGGCGAGCGCAAAGTGGGGAACGGCATTCGGCTGCTTTATACAGGCGAATATGCCCGCCAGACTGATAACGGGCCAAACCCGCAGGCGTTCGGGCTGGATTATTGGGCGGGCGAAGCCGGGATTGCGCGCGGCGGGTTCACCGCAAAGGTGGGGTTGGAGCGGCTTGAGGGGAGCGGAGCGGCGGCGCTGCAAACCCCGCTCGCGACGTTGCACGCCTTCAACGGCTGGGCCGATAAATTTCTGGTCACTCCGCCCAATGGGTTGCGTGATCTCTATGTCGATGCCGGATATAAAGTTGCGGGTGCCTCCCCGCTTAAGGGCCTGACTGTGAGGGCAATTTATCACGACTTCGATTCGACCAGGGCCAACATTTCCTATGGCAGCGAATGGAATGCGCTGATTGCCTATCCGCTCAACAAAACCCTTGTGCTCTCGGCCAAATTCGCCCGGTATGATGCCGCAAGTTTTGCCACCGATACGACCAAGGCGTGGTTTTCGGCTGAAGTGAAATTCTGACGCAGGCTGACGATGCTGCGACTGGTTGCCAGGCTATCTTTGATCAGCAGGCACTGGATCAGGTCGTGAAAAAGCGGACAATGCAATGCGGTCTTCGATCCGGATTTTGGATCCGCTGGTCGATACGCCGTGGCCTTTGAGTGTGCTGAAGGCACGCGACAGGTTCTCCGGGGTCATCCCCAAGAGCGAGGCAAGCACACGCTTTTCCCCGCTCAGTTCGAATTCCCAGTTCTCGCCGTGGCGGGCACTGTATTCCAACAGGTAATGGCCAAGCCGCTCCGCCGACTGGCGTAGCTTCATGTCGGTGAGGGCGCGCACCAGATCGCGATATCCCAGCGCCAGTTCATGCATGGTGGCCTGCATCAACGCGGTATCCTGTTTGATGACCTCGCGCATCAGCGCGGCTGGCACCAGCAGTATGCGCGACGAGGCCAGCGTCCGGGCTGACATCAGATAGGGCATGTCGTTGATGACTGCAGCAAGGATGTAGCTGGTCACTGGCTCGACGATCCGCATGGTCGTGTCGCGACCACCCCCGGCGGCGTAGAGTTCAACCGCACCGTCGACCAGCACGTGCAGGAAATCGGCCCGCTGTCCGACCTCGAACAGGGTGAGTTGCGGCGGAAATACCTGCAGGAACGAACCTGAGAAAATCCGTTCGCGCATGGCGTCATCCATATCACGGAACAGCGGCAGGCGCGCAATTTCTGGCTTTTCGCCGATTCGCATGAACGTCATTACCCCCTGTGCCTAGGCAGCGTGCATAGCTATTGAATTGATGTATATCAAGCAGACCCTTGATGCACATCGGGTCGGCTTGCTTGCCATATCAGGCCAAGCTGTTTTTGCGCTTTTCGTGGCCTTCGGTTTGATCTTGATCAACAAGGCGGGGGGCGCATCGCCGCATGGCAAGCCGGTCAAACGTATCTCCAGCAGGAGCAGACCATGTCGCCACAAGACCAAGTGACCAGCGCCGAACAGAACCGCGCTTTGGGTCTCAGCACATTCGCTTTCACCATCTGCTTTGCGGTGTGGACGATTTTTGCGATTATCGGGATCGAGATCAAGGCCGAGCTGGGCCTGAACGATACCCAATTCGGCTTGCTGGTCGGCACCCCGATCCTGACCGGTTCGCTGACCCGCCTGCTGTTGGGGGTGTGGACAGATCAGCGGGGCGGGCGGATCGTGTTTCCGCTGACCATGCTGGCATCGGCGGCGGCGACGTTTCTGCTGTCCTATGCCGATAATTACTATGTGATGTTGATCGCCGCGCTGGGCCTTGGTCTGGCCGGGGGCGGGTTTGCCGTCGGCGTTGCCTATGTTTCGAAATTCTACCCGCAAGAACGCCAGGGCGCCGCGCTCGGTTTTTTCGGGATGGGCAATGTTGGCGCGGCGGTCACGAAATTTCTCGCGCCGTGGCTGATGGTTGCCGTCGGCTGGCAAGGTGTGGCGCAGGTCTGGGCCGCAGTGCTCGCGGTGGTGGCGGTCTTGTTCTACCTGTTCGCCAAGGATGATCCAGAATTTGCCGCGCGCAAAATCAGCGGGGCTAAGGCGCGCGGTTTGATTGAACAGCTTGAACCGCTGAAGAATGAACAGGTCTGGCGCTTCTCGCTCTATTATTTCTTCGTGTTCGGCGCGTTCGTGGCGCTGGCCCTGTGGTTGCCGCATTACATCGTTGATCTGTATGGGGTCGATATCAAGACGGCCGGGATGCTGGCGGCCAGCTTTTCGCTCTCCGCCAGTGTGTTCCGCGCTTATGGCGGGATATTGTCCGACAAATATGGCGCGCGAAAGATCATGTATGCCACCTTCGGCGTGTCGCTGGTCTGCCTGTTCATGCTGTCCTATCCGGCGACGCATTATGTGATCGAAGGCATCCGCGGGCCGATCACCTTTTCCACCTCGATGAGCCTGGTGCCGTTCGTGATTACGGTGTTCGTGCTCGGCTTCTTCATGTCGCTGGGCAAGGCGGCGGTGTATAAGCATATTCCGGTTTATTATCCGCAAAATGTCGGATCGGTCGGCGGGCTTGTCGGTCTGGTCGGCGGGCTGGGCGGGTTCGTGCTGCCGATCGTGTTCGGTGCGGTGAGCGACCTGACCGGCATCTGGACGAGCTGTTTCATGGTGCTGTTTGCACTGGTAGCGGTGGCGTTCATATGGATGCATCTGGCGATCCGGCAGATGGAACAGAAGGCCAGCGGGATCGACACCCGCAGCCTGCCGCAATTCCCCGAAATGGCCGGAATCCACGACGAGAAAAAGCACGCTGCCGCGCAACCGGACAAGGTGCTGTCCGAATGGCAGCCGGAAGATCCGGACTTCTGGGAAAGCACCGGCGAACGCATCGCGCGGCGCAATCTGTATATATCGATCCCTGCGCTGCTGCTTGCCTTTTCGGTGTGGATGGTGTGGTCGATGGTAGTGGCCAAGCTGCCTTCGATCGGGTTTGCCTATACCACCGATCAATTGTTCTGGCTGGCGGCGCTGCCGGGCCTGTCGGGCGCGACCTTGCGCATTTTCTACAGCTTCATGGTGCCGATCTTCGGCGGACGGCTGTGGACGACGATGAGCACTGCATCCCTGCTGATCCCCGCATTCGGGATCGGCTATGCGGTGCAGAGCCCTGAAACGCCCTATGTCATCTTCCTGGTGCTGGCGTTGCTGTGCGGGTTTGGCGGGGGCAATTTCGCCTCGTCGATGTCGAACATCAGCTTCTTCTTCCCCAAGGCGCAGAAAGGCAATGCGCTGGCGCTGAATGCGGGACTGGGCAATCTCGGCGTGTCGGTGATGCAGTTCGCCGTGCCGCTGGTGATCGTGGCAGGCGTGTTCGGCGCGCTGGGCGGCGCTCCGCAGCAAACCGCCGATGGCGGCCAGTTGTGGCTCCAGAACGCGGGCTTCATCTGGGTGCCGTTCATCATCGCTTCCACTCTGCTGGCGTGGTTCGGGATGCACGACATCGCCGATGCCAAGGCCAGCTTTGCCGAACAATCGGTGATCTTCCAGCGCAAGCACAATTGGCTGATGTGCTGGCTTTATACCGGCACCTTCGGCAGCTTCATCGGCTTTTCCGCCGGCCTGCCGCTGCTCGCCAAACAGGAGTTTCCCGATGTCGACGTGCTCAAGTTTGTCTTCCTCGGCCCGCTGGTTGGGGCGTTGAGCCGCGCGGCCACCGGCTGGGTGTCTGATCGCTGGGGCGGCGCGCGCGTCACCTTCTGGGTGTTCGTGGCGATGATAGTGGGCGTGCTTGGAGTGATCTGGTTCCTTCAGGCCGGCAACTGGTGGGGTTTCCTCGGCATGTTCATCTTCATGTTCTTCATGACCGGGGTGGGCAATGCTTCGACCTTCCAGATGATCCCGGCGATCATGCGGGTCGAAGTGCCCCGGCTGATGCCCGAACTTGGAGCCGAGGCGCAGAGGCGGCAGGCGGAAAAGGAATCCGCCGCGATCGTCGGCTTTACCTCGGCCATCGCTGCCTATGGGGCCTTCTTCATTCCCAAAAGCTTCGGCAGCGCGATTGCCGCTACCGGAACGCCAATGGCGGCGCTGTGGGGCTTCCTGATCTTCTACGCCAGCTGCGCCGCGCTGACCTGGTGGGCTTACACAAGGCGCGGCGGCCTGCTGCACGATATCGAGCGCGGGCGCTCCCCGACACCGGCGCCCCATAATACATCCCTGAAAGGAGCCCAAGCATGAGCCATCTGCTCGACCGCCTGACGTTCTTCCGCCAGAAGAAACAGGATTTTTCCGATGGTCACGGCGTCACCACCAATCAGAACCGCGATTGGGAAGATGGCTATCGCAAACGCTGGCAGCACGACAAGATCGTGCGCTCTACCCACGGGGTAAATTGCACCGGATCGTGCAGCTGGAAAATCTACGTCAAAGGCGGGATCATCACCTGGGAAACGCAGCAGACCGATTATCCGCGCACCATGCCCGGCCTGCCCAATCACGAACCGCGCGGCTGTCCGCGCGGGGCGAGCTACAGCTGGTATATCTATTCCGCCCAGCGGCTGAAATATCCGATGGTCCGTTCGCGCCTGCTCAAATTATGGCGCGAAGCGCGCGTGCTGCGCACACCCGTCGCCGCGTGGGCTTCGATTGTCGAGGATCCGGCCAAGCGCAAAAGCTACACCGCGATCCGCGGTCACGGTGGGTTCGTACGGTCAACCTGGGACGAGGTGAACGAAATCATCGCGGCGGCCAATGCCTATACGGCGAAGACCTATGGCCCGGATCGGGTGATCGGGTTCAGCCCCATCCCGGCGATGTCGATGGTCAGCTACGCAGCGGGCTCGCGCTATCTGTCGCTGCTCGGCGGCACCTGCATGAGCTTTTACGACTGGTATTGCGATCTGCCGCCAGCCTCCCCGCAAACCTGGGGCGAACAGACCGACGTTCCCGAAAGCGCCGACTGGTATAATGCCGGCTTCCTGATGCTGTGGGGATCGAACGTGCCGCAAACGCGCACGCCCGATGCGCACTTCATGACCGAGGCGCGTTATCGTGGCACCAAAGTCGCGGTGGTCAGCCCCGACTATGCCGAAGCGACCAAATTCGCCGACCTTTGGCTCAACCCCAAACAGGGCACCGATGCTGCGCTGGCGATGGCGATGGGCCACGTGATCCTGCGCGAATACCATCTCGATCGGCAGGCGGAATATTTCGAGGATTATTGCCGCAAATATTCCGATATGCCGATGCTGGTGCGGCTGGTCGAAAAGGACGGCGCGCTGGTGCCCGAACGCCTGCTGCGCGCCGCCGATTTCCTTGACGATCTGGGCGAGGGCAACAACCCCGACTGGAAGACCGTGGCGATCGACGAAAACACCGATGAAGTGGTGGTGCCGTCCGGCTCGGCGGGCTTCCGTTGGGGCGAGGACGGCAAGTGGAATCTTCAGGAAAGGGATGGGCGCGGCAATGATACCTGCCTGCGGCTGACCACCATCCTTGATGGCCACCATGACGAAGTGGTCGAGGTTGCCTTCCCCTATTTCGGCAATCGTGAACATGACCATTTCGAAGGGACCGATCATCCCAGCGTGTTGAAACGCCGGGTGTCGGCGCGTCAGATGCAGTTGAAAGACGGGAAGGCATTCGTTGCCACCGTGTTCGATCTTTTTTGCGCCAATTACGGGCTCGACCGGGGTTTGGGCGGCGATCATGTGACCCGCGATTACGCCGACATGGTACCCTATACCCCCGCCTGGGCAGAGAAAATCTGCGGTGTTCCCGCCGATCACATTATCACCGCCGCGCGTGAATTTGCCACCAATGCCGAAGTGACCAAGGGCAAATCGATGGTGATCCTGGGGGCCGGGTTAAACCACTGGTACCACATGGACATGAATTATCGCGGCATCATCAATCTGTTGGTGATGTGTGGCTGTGTGGGTCAATCGGGCGGCGGCTGGTCGCATTATGTCGGGCAGGAAAAACTGCGCCCGCAAACCGGGTGGCTGCCGTTGGCCTTCGCGCTCGATTGGAACCGCCCGCCGCGCCAGATGAATTCGACCAGCTTCTTCTACGCCCACACCGATCAGTGGCGTTATGAAACGCTGGGGGTGGAGGAAATCCTGTCTCCCACTGCGCCGGATGGCGATTGGGACGCCAGCCTGATCGATTATAACGCGCGGGCGGAACGCATGGGCTGGCTGCCGTGTGCGCCGCAATTGAAAACCAATCCTCTGGACGTGGGCCGCGCGGTAAAGGCCAGCGGGATGGCACCCAAGGACTATGTCGCGCAGGCACTGAAGGCAGGCGATCTGGAAATGTCGTGTTTCGACCCGGATGATCCCGCCAACTGGCCGCGCAATATGTTCGTGTGGCGGTCAAACCTGCTGGGTTCATCGGGCAAGGGCCACGAATATTTCCTCAAACACCTGCTCGGCACCGCACATGGCGTGCAAGGCAAGGATCTGGGCGAGACCGGGGCGCAGAAACCCAAAGAGGTCAAATGGCACGATGATGCGCCCAAAGGGAAACTTGACCTGCTGGTGACGCTAGATTTCCGGATGTCGACCACCTGCGTCTATTCCGACATCGTGCTGCCGACTGCGAGCTGGTATGAAAAGGACGATCTCAACACCTCTGACATGCACCCCTTCATCCACCCGCTGTCGGCGGCGGTCGATCCGGTGTGGGAATCGCGCAGCGACTGGGACATCTACAAAGGCATCGCCAAGGCATTTTCCGAAATCGCGCCCGAAGTGCTGGGAGTGGAACAGGATCTGGTGCTGACCCCGATCCAGCATGACAGCCCCAATGAAATCGCCCAGCCTTATGATGTGGCCGATTGGGGCAAAGGCGAAGTCGAACCGATCCCCGGCGTGACCATGGCCAATGTTGCGCTGGTTGAGCGCAACTACGCCGAACTCTACCAGAAATTCACCGCGCTCGGCCCGTTGTTGGAAAAGCTCGGCAATGGCGGCAAGGGGATCGGCTGGAACACCGATCACGAGGTTGCCAACCTGCGCGCGCTCAACGGAGCGGTGCCGAATGATGGCGTGGGCAAGGGCCAGCCGCAGATCGAAACCGCGATTGATGCGGCCGAGGTGATCCTGATGCTCGCGCCCGAAACCAATGGCGAGGTTGCGGTCAAGGCGTGGGCCGACCTGTCGAAGAAAACCGGGATTGATCACACCCATCTGGCGCGGCCCAAGGAAGATGAAAAAATCCGCTTCCGCGACATTCAGGCACAGCCGCGCAAGATCATCTCCTCCCCCACCTGGTCCGGTATCGAAAGCGAGCACGTCTGCTACAACGCGGGCTATACCAACGTCCACGAACTGATCCCGTGGCGCACGCTGACCGGCAGGCAGCAGCTGTATCAGGATCACAAATGGATGCGCGCCTTTGGCGAAGGGTTCTGCGTCTATCGCCCTCCGATCGATACCAAGGCGGTGAAACCGATGCTGGATGAAGCCAAGGGCGCGCCGCACGTGATCCTCAACTTCATCACCCCGCACCAGAAATGGGGCATCCATTCAACCTATACCGACAACCTCTTGATGCTCACGCTGTCACGCGGCGGGCCGATTGTGTGGATGAGCGAGGTGGATGCAGCCAAGGCCGGTCTGGTCGATAATGACTGGGTTGAAACCTTCAATTCCAATGGCGCGCTGGTGGCCCGCGTGGTCGTTTCTCAGCGGATGAAGGAAGGCACCTTGTTCATGTATCACGCGCAGGAAAAGATCGTGAACGTCCCTGGCTCGCCGCTGACCGGGCAGCGCGGCGGCATCCACAATTCGGTGACGCGTGCGGTGCTGAAACCCACCCACATGATCGGCGGCTATGTGCAACTGGCCTATGGCTTCAACTATTACGGCACCGTCGGTTCCAACCGCGACGAATATGTCATCGTGCGCAAATTGCAGAAGGTCGATTGGCTCGAAGGGGCCTTGGACGAAGGGGAGACCGTGGCATGAAAATCCGCGCGCAAATCGGCAAGGTCTTGAACCTTGATAAGTGCATCGGGTGCCACACCTGTTCGGTCACCTGCAAGAACGTGTGGACCAGCCGCGAAGGCATGGAATACGCCTGGTTCAACAATGTCGAGACCAAGCCCGGCATCGGCTATCCCAAGGATTGGGAAAACCAGAAACGCTGGAACGGCGGCTGGGTGCGCACTCCCGGCGGATCAATCCGGCCCAAGATGGGCGGCAAATGGCGGGTGCTGGCGAAAATCTTCGCCAACCCCGACCTGCCCGAGATTGACGATTACTACGAACCCTTCACCTTCGATTACGCGCATTTGCAAAAGGCGGGCGAGAGCAAGGCCTTCCCCACCGCGCGCCCGCGTTCGCTGATTTCCGGCAAGCGCATGGAAAAGATCGAATGGGGCCCGAACTGGGAGGAAATCCTTGGCGGGGAATTTGCCAAGCGGTCGGAAGATTACAATTTCGAAGGTGTGCAGAAGGAGATTTACGGCCAGTTCGAAAATACCTTCATGATGTATCTGCCGCGTCTGTGCGAACACTGCCTCAACCCCACCTGCGTCGCCGCCTGCCCATCGGGCGCGATTTACAAGCGTGAGGAGGACGGCATCGTCCTGATCGATCAGGAGGCGTGCCGGGGCTGGCGGATGTGCGTTTCGGGCTGCCCCTACAAAAAAATCTACTACAACTGGAAAAGCGGCAAATCGGAAAAGTGCATCTTCTGCTATCCGCGCATCGAGGCGGGGCAGCCGACCGTGTGCAGCGAAACCTGCGTCGGGCGGATCCGCTACCTCGGCGTGATGCTGTATGATGCAGACCGCATCGAGGAAGCCGCGAGCGCCGAGAATGTCGAGGATCTGTATCAGGCGCAGCTTGATATCTTCCTTGATCCGCATGATCCGGCGGTGATCGCACAGGCGCGCAAAGACGGCGTGCCTGAAAACTGGCTGGAGGCCGCGCGCCATTCGCCGGTCTACAAGATGGCGATGGAATGGAAGGTCGCCTTTCCGCTCCACCCCGAATACCGCACGCTGCCGATGGTGTGGTATGTGCCGCCGCTGTCACCGATCAATGCCGCAGCCAGCGCGGGGCAGATTTCGGTCAATAACAATATGCCCGATGTCCGCTCCTTGCGTATCCCGCTCAAATACCTCGCCAACCTGCTGACTGCAGGCGCCGAGGAGCCGGTGGCGCTGTGCCTTGAACGGATGCTGGCGATGCGCGGCTACATGCGGGCCAAGACGGTCGACGGCGTGCATAATGAAAGCATTGCCGAAGCGGTCGGCCTGACCGGCGCGCAGATCGAGGAAATGTACAAGGTGATGGCGCTGGCCGATTACGAGGATCGTTTTGTCATCCCCACCGGCCACCGCGAAGATGCCGAGGATATGTTCGAGGAACGCGGATCGTGCGGTTTTTCGTTCGGCAATGGCTGTTCGGGCGGGTCGAGC
>PHEL01000112.1 GCA_002842925.1 Alphaproteobacteria bacterium HGW-Alphaproteobacteria-14 | reverse complement strand
TTCCATCACGATCGCGGTGACTTTCTGCATCACCACAGAGCCGCTTTCGAAGATCTTGAGCGCAGGCTCGCCGTCTTCCTTGGCCATCAGGATGCCGATCCCGATCAGCAGCGAGAACACGATCAGCGGCAGCACATTGACATCCGCCATCACCTTGACCGGGCTTTGCGGGATCATGCCCAGCACCATCTCGCGCCAGCTGGTGTCGGTGGCTTCGGGCGCTGCGCCAATCGTCAATGCGGAGGTATCGACCCCCAGCCCCGGTGCCACCAGTGTGCCAAGCGCAAGGCCCAGCCACACCGCCATCTGTCCGGTTACCACGAACAGCAGCATCGCCCGCCAGCCGACGCTGCCGAGTTTGCGCAGATCGCCGATGCTGGCCACGCCTGCTACCAGGCTGAAGAAGATCAACGGCACCACCAGCATCTTGATAAAGGCGACAAATACATCGCCGATGATCTTGATGCTTTCGGCCCCCGGCCCCCACAAACGCCCGACGATGATGCCGAGGATCAGCGCCGCGATCACGCGTTGCCATAGGGGGATACGCAGCCAGGTGCTCAAATTACTGTCCTCTCTTGTGCGCCAGAAAGGCGCGGGCCTTCTTCCAATGCGAGCGCAGCCCGCGCAATCCGCGAGTAGATGCGGGCGAGCGCGGCCAGATCGGGGATCGCCACCGCCTCGTCACGCTTGTGCATGGTGGCGTTGCACAGGCCGAATTCGATCACCGGGCAGACGCTGCGCAGGAACCGCGCATCAGACGTGCCGCCGGTGGTGGACAGTTCGGGCAAGGTGCCGGTTTCCGCCTCGACCGCCGCTGCGACCAGCGCAGAAAATGCGCCGGGTTCGGTCAGGAATGGCTCACCCGAAATGATCGGCCGCGCATGGCCGCCGTGCCTTTCGGCGATGGCGCAAACCCTGTCGGACAGGCTTTTGCCACTGTGCAAATCGTTGAAGCGGATGGAAATCCGCGCGCTTCCCTGCGCGGGGATGACGTTGTGCGCGCGGTTGGGGGCAGTGATTTCGGTGATTTCGAGGTTGGATGGCTGGAACCACTTGGTGCCGCTATCCAGCATCAGCGCGTCCAGTTCCGCCAATATCGCCACCAGTCTGGGCAGCGGATTATCAGCCAGATGCGGATAGGCGACATGGCCCTGCGTGCCGTCCACGGTAATCCAGATATTGACCGAACCGCGCCGCCCGATCTTCACCATGTCGCCCAGCCGGTTGACTGACGAAGGTTCACCCACAAGGCACAGATCAGGTTCGTGGCCCGCTGCCGCCATGTAATCGATCAGCGCGCGTGTGCCGTGCAGCGCCGGGCCTTCTTCGTCGCCGGTGATGATGAAACTGATCGTGCCCGCTTCGGCAGGCACATCGGCCACGGCGGCGACCATTGCGGCAATCGCGCCCTTCATGTCGACCGCGCCGCGCCCGTGCAGCAGTTCGCCGCGCACTTCGGGCACAAAGGGATCGCTGGCCCAGCCGTTCTCGCCCCCAATAGGCCCCGGCGGAACGACATCGAGGTGGCCAGCAAAGGCAAAGTGTCGCGCACCCGGCGGCCCCGTGCGAATGGCAAACAGGTTTTCGACCGGAGCCTCGTCGCTGCCCTCCGGCCCTTCGCCGCGCATGAACCGGTGCACTGCAAAGCCCAGCGGCGCGAGCATCGCTTCAAGCTCGTCAAACACCGCGCCGGTCGCAGGCGTCACGGAAGGCGCGGCAATCAGGCGCTTGGCAAGGTCGAGCGGATCAAGCATTCACGCAGGCCTAGCAGGAGTTGCCGCCAATGCCCAAGCTTGATCTTGCCGCCATTCCCCAGACCAATGCGACCGGTTATCCGCACAAGGACGCAAGCCGCATCGCCAGCGAACGGCTCCCATGAAGCGGCGCGCGGACTTCGGGGAACCGGCGGCATGATGGATATTGCGGGATTTGCGCTTGCCGTGCTGCTGATCGAGCTGACGCCGGGGCCGAATATGGGGTGGCTGGTCACGCTCACCCTGGCCGAGGGGCGGCGCGCGGGGCTTGCTGCGGTCAGCGGGATTGCACTGGGCCTCGCTGGCAATGCGGCGTTCAGCGTGCTGGCGGCCAGCTTCATCCTCGCTCAAGACGCAATGCTGGGGCAGGCGATGTCGGCGCTGGCGGCGGCAATGATGGCTTGGTTGGCGTTTGAGGCATGGCGCGGATCGGGGGAAAGTTCGCCAGCCGCCACCCCGCACGTAATCGGACGACGCAATTTCCTTGCAGGATTGGCGATCAATCTTTTCAATCCCAAATCCGCGCTGTTTTTCATCACCGTCATGCCGCAATTCATCGCCGGAGGGCGGCCAAGCCCGAGCCAGGGGCTGGCGATGGCCGCAGTCAGCTTCACTATCGCCACGTTGATCCATCTGGCGCTGGTGCTGGGAGCGGGGCGACTGCGACCATTACTGATGGCGCAGGATCGCGCGATGATCGTGCGGCGGGTGCTGGCGCTGGCCATGCTGGGCGTGGCGGCGTGGTTCCTTACCAAAGCATTCGCCTAACGCCGCCGTTCCTCCTCCACCAGCGGCCCCGGCGCAAAGGCGCTTTCCAGCAGGTCAGCGATGCGCAGACCGGCCTGCTGCACGCGCCGCTTGGCTATCGGCACCCCGCGCACGATGTCTTCCTGGCTGAGCGCGGTTTCATCGGGCAGCGGCGCGGCGCACACGTCCTCGGTGTCGAATGCGGTCGGGTAGACGAATCCGCGCGCAATTTCCCAGCTTTCGCGGCCCCAATCATCGGGCGTGCCGCCGGTCAGGTCGGCACGCTCGGCAGGCGAATAGCGCCGCACCACCGGATCGGCGGGATCGCTGATCGCGCGTTCGGCCAGCGGGCCATCCCAGATCCAGTGCAGATTGAGGCTGGGGATTATGCCATAATCGGCCTTGCGGTCATTGCCGCCGCGATCCTCGTTATCGCCCGAATGCAGCGGCATGTGCACATCTCCGGCAAAGTGCACCATGAAGGCCAGCGCCTCCAGCCGGATCGCGGCGGGCAGGCTTTCATCGGCCAGCATCCGGTGCGCGCGGGTGATCTGCGCGGTGACGCAATTGCCGCCCGAACAATTGGCGCGCGGGTTGAATGCCTGACAGACCGGCGCGGTGCGGTAATGCCATGCGAAAGTATAGCCCCAGCGCCAGCCTTCGCCGCGAAGGCAGTCAGCCCACACGGCCGCATCCTCAAGCGATTGGAGCGGGCATTCGGGCGTGCCCAGCGCCGGTTCCGACCGGATCAGCCGCGCGATTTTGGCGCGCACTTGCGGCGAGACATTGGCCTCGGCAATCGCGGCGGTCTTGCGGTGGGCGTAGAAACCCCAGGCATGGGCAGGCGCGGGCAGCATCACCACCAACGCCAGCACTACGGCGAGCGCCGCTCTCACGCTACCGCCTCGTATTGTTCGATCACCCATTCTTCCTCCCCTGCCGCGCCGATCCATTCGGCCATCCAGTCATGTTCCCAGATCGCCTGCATATAGGCCTGCGCAAATCCGGGAACGCCGATGCCATAGGTGACAAACCGCGTCACCACCGGGGCATAGAAGATATCCGCCGCACCAAACGTGCCGAACAGATACGGCCCCGCCCCGCCGTGGCGCGCGCGCGCTTCGGCCCACAGGCCAAGGATGCGGACGATGTCGTTCTTGGTCGCGTCGGACAGGCCGGGCAATTCCACCCGGCGGCGGATATTCATCGGCAATTCGTTGCGCAGCGACTGATACCCCGAATGCATTTCCGCCACCATCGATCGCGCCATGCCGCGCGCGGTTTCGTCCTTGGGCCAGAACCGTGCCCGTCCGACTTTGTCGGAGAGGTATTCGAGGATCGCCAGGCTGTCCCAGATCACCGCTTCGCCATCCCACAGGATCGGCAACTTGCCCGATGACGGCTGCACCTCGCCCATGTCATGTTTGAGCTTGTCCCATTCCTCACCCATGATCGGCACGGTGAGTTCGTCGAAATGCAGCCCCGATTGCTTGACGGCGAGCCAGCCGCGCAGACTCCAGCTGGAATAATTCTTGTTACCGATGATCAGTTTCATGAAACTGCTTACTCCAGCTTGCGCTTGCGGTTGATACTTGGCCCCAAACCCCTGACCCTAGATATGCGGGCTTTTCCTGTCGAGCATGAAGCGGCTATTGCTGTGCCACCAACAGGAGCTTCGCTGATGACCCTTCGTCCGTTTCACCTCGCTTTCCCGGTCGATGATCTTTCCGCCGCGCGCGCCTTTTACGGCGGGGTGATGGGTTGCGGCGAAGGACGGTCGAGCGATGAATGGATCGATTTCGATTTCCACGGCCACCAGATTGTCGCGCACCTTGCGCCGGGCAAGGCGGGCGACCGGGCGAGCAACCATGTCGATGGCCACGGTGTGCCGGTGCCGCATTTCGGGCTGGTGCTGGCGATGGACGAATGGGAGGTTTTGGCGGCGCGGCTGCGCGCAGGCGGCTGCGAATTCGTGATCGAACCGACCATCCGTTTCAAAGGCCAGCCGGGCGAACAGGCGACGATGTTCCTGCGCGATCCGTCAGGCAACGCGCTGGAGTTCAAGGCATTTGCCGATGTCGGGCAGTTGTTCGCGCGCTAGAAATGCGTCTGCGCCGCACGGGCTTGACCAGAGAAAGGCAAGGCGCCTTGCCCCGCACCCCCGCAGCCGCCAGCCCGTGCCATCCCGGTTGACAGGAGCCATTTCGTTATTTAGCTAAATAACTATGACGGAGATTTTCGACGCGCTTTCCCATCCCATCCGGCGCGAAGTGCTGGAACTGCTCAAAAGCGGCGGCATGACCGCAGGCGAGATTGCGGACCGTTTCCCGGTCTCAAGACCGACGATGTCGGGCCACTTCGCCAAGCTCAAGGCCGCCGGTCTGATCCGGGGCGAAAACCGGGGCGGATCGATTACTTACACGCTCAACCTTTCCACGCTCGAAGAAGCCCTGCTCGGCTTCATGGGAAGGGTGGGCATCGGCGCCGGGCTGTCCGAAAGCCGGTCTCATCGCGGAGAAACATCATGAAGGTGCGCGGATTGCTGGTGGTCAACTGCCTGATCGCAGCGGCGATGGCCGGGTTTGCCTGGTGGGTTGCTGCGGGGCTTGCGCCGGGGGCCGAACTGCCGATCCACTGGAACGCTACAGGCAAGGCTGATCGGTTCGCGCCTGCATTGGCGGCGCTGCTGTGGCCTGCGGGAACCTCGATGCTGCTGGGCGGGCTGTTTGCGGCAATACCGCGCCTTGAACCCCTGCAACATCGGCTTGAAGGTTCGGCAGCGCTGCTGCGGTCGGCCTGGATCGGGATCATGTTGCTGATGGTGTTCGTGCAGCTGATGATCGCCGCGCCCGCGCTGGGATGGAACATCGGCACCGAACTGCTGCTGGTCGGCATCGGGGCATTGCTGGTAATGATCGGAGACAGCCTGCCCAAATCGCGGCCCGGCTTCTTCGTCGGCATCCGCACGCCGTGGACGATCAGCGATACCGACAACTGGATCGCCACCCACCGGCTGGGCGGCAAGATCATGATGGGTGCCGGGTGCCTGACTGTGTTGGCCGCCTTTGTCCCTGTCCCGCCAACAGCGCGCGTCGCCGCCATCATCGGGCTGACTGGCATCGCGGTGGTGGTGCCCGTTTTCTACAGCTGGTGGCTGTGGCGCAACAAGGCCGGATAGGCGCAAGGAGCAAGCCGTGATCAAATATATCGCCCTGCTGGCCTCTGCGCTGACTATCGCCATTCCAGCCCACGCCAATTCTGCACCCGAATCGCAAATCGAAGCTGCGGGGCCGCATGGGCCATTGGTCGGCACCATTGTGAACACAACCGGCGCGCAGCGGTTGGTGGCGCTGATCATCCCCGGCTCTGGCCCCACCGACCGCGACGGCAACAATCCGCTGGGCGTGCGCGCGGCGAGTTACCGCTTGCTGGCAGAAGGGCTGGCCGCTGAAGGCATTGCCAGCGTGCGGATCGACAAGCGCGGCATGTTTGGCAGCGCCGCCGCCATCCCCGATGCCAACGCGGTGACGATTGCCGATTATGTGGCTGACACCGCCGCATGGGTCGGCGTGATCCGCGCGACGACGGGGGCATCCTGCGTCTGGCTGCTCGGCCATAGCGAAGGCGGGCTGGTGGCACTTGCGGCTGCGCAGGAGGTCGAAGGGCTGTGCGGGCTGGTGCTGATCGCTGCGCCGGGCAGGCCGCTGGGCGAAGTGCTCAAGGAACAGCTGCGCGCCAATCCGGCCAACGCACCGCTGCTTGGCGCGGCGGAAAGCGCGATAGACCAGCTCGCCGCAGGGCAGCGGGTCGATGCGGCCACCCTGCCCCCGGCGTTGCTGCCGCTGTTCAATCCGGCATTGCAGGATTATTTCATCAGCATCATGGCGCTTGACCCGGCAGACCTCGCCGCGCGCGCGCAGTTGCCGATCCTGATCGTTCAGGGGGGCAAGGACTTGCAAGTGTCGGTTGCCGATGCGCAGCGACTGAAAGCCGCCAACCCCTCCGCCGCGCTGACGATCCTGCCCGATGCCAGCCATGTGCTGAAAGACGTTGCAGGCAACAGCCCGGCGGACAACATGGCAACCTACACCGCGCCGGATCTGCCGCTGGCCAAGGGGATCATCGCCGCAATCGCGGGTTTCATCCAGCAACCTTAAGTTCGGGGTCTGGCGGGCCGCAGCGCATTTTCTTGACTTCGTGGCCCTCGGTGCCTAGCTGCGCAACCTTCCTGCATTCAGTGATTCCAAAAGGGCCAAGCATGGCACGCGTTACCGTTGAAGATTGCGTCGACAAGGTTCCCAACCGGTTCGACCTCGTATTGCTCGCCGCACAGCGCGCGCGTGAAATCTCGGGCGGCAGCGACCTGACCATTGACCGTGACCGGGACAAGAACCCGGTCGTGGCG
>PHEL01000111.1 GCA_002842925.1 Alphaproteobacteria bacterium HGW-Alphaproteobacteria-14 | reverse complement strand
CCGGTCGGCGCGGAGCTGGTATCGAATGCCAAGCTGATCCCGGCGACGGTGACCGCCAAATACCACTTCGATCTGGGCGCGGTGAAACCCTATGTCGGGGCCGGGCCATCCTACTTCCTGTGGGTGAATGATGATCCGGGCGCGGCGACTTTGCCGCTGGGCGTGACCAAAAACACCTTGTCGAACGAATTCGGCATCGCGTTGCAGGCCGGGTTTGATGTGCCGCTGAACGATACCGGCTTTGGTCTGACCGTCGATGTGAAGCGTTACTTCATCGACACCACCGCGCGCTGGTTTGTCGGCAACACGCTGGTGATCGAAACCGAACACAAGCTGGATCCGTGGGTGATCAGCGCCGGGGTTGCCTACCGGTTTTAAGCTTGCTGTAAATGACACGAAGCCCCGCTGGCATCATTGGTGCTGGCGGGGCTTTTTTGCGTGAGTGCGGGGTTGGGTCAGACCCCTGCCAGACCCCCTCCAGGTCGCGCTAGGGGCAGGCTTGGGCAATGTTCCACGTGAAACATTGCGCCGCAACGGCGGTAATAGCCGCGCTTCATGCAGCAACAGGTATAAGCTCCTTGTCTAAGCGCGCAGCGCGTGTAGCCTGCCGCAAACCAGCGTTCAGAATAGAGAGAATCGCCATGACCCTCATCGTCAAACGGCCAGAGCCCCGCGCCCCGACCCATTGCACCCCCGAACAATATGTCGAAATGTATCGCCGCTCGATTGAGGCGCCCGACGCCTTCTGGCTCGAACAGGCGCAGCGGCTCGATTGGGTCAAGGCCCCGGCGCAGGGCGGCGAATGGGCCTATAGCCCGGTCGGTATCAGCTGGTTCGAGGACGGCAGCCTCAACCTGTGCCACAATGCGGTTGACCGGCACCTGGCGCAACACGCTGACACCACGGCCCTGATTTTTGAACCTGACGATCCGGCAAGTGCGGGCCGCAGCCTGACCTATGGCGAACTCCACCGCGAAGTGGTGCAGATGGCCAATGCGCTGAAGAAACTCGGTGTGCAAAAGGGCGACCGGGTGACGCTCTACATGCCGATGATCCTCGAAGGGGTGACCGCGATGCTCGCCTGCGCGCGGCTGGGGGCGGTGCATTCGGTGGTGTTCGGCGGGTTCTCGCCCGAGGCGCTGGCGGGCCGGATCGAAGATTGCAGCAGCCGCTTTATCGTCACCGCCGATGAAGGCCGGCGCGGCGGCAAGCGGGTGCCGTTGAAAGCCAATGTCGACGCGGCATTGAACCTGTCCGCCCACGCTACCCCGGTCGATGGAGTGCTGGTGGTGCGCCACACCGGCGGCGAAATCGCGATGCAAAAGGGGCGCGATCACTGGTTTGAGACACTCGCCACCGACGATGATTGCCCGTGCGAAGTGATGGGCGCGGAAGACCCGCTGTTCATCCTTTACACCTCAGGTTCCACCGGCAAGCCCAAGGGCGTGCTCCACACCACCGGCGGTTACGGCGTGTGGACGGCGGCGACCTTCCACTACGTGTTCGATTACCAGCCGGGCGAGGTTTTCTGGTGCACCGCCGATATCGGCTGGGTCACCGGGCACAGCTACGTGGTCTATGGCCCGCTGATCAACGCGGCGACCGCAGTGGTGTTCGAAGGCGTGCCCAATTACCCCGATCACGGGCGGTTCTGGGATGTGGTGGACAAGCACAAGGTGAACATCATCTACACCGCCCCCACTGCCATCCGCGCGCTGATGCGCGAAGGCGATGCCCATGTGACCAGCCGCAGCCGCGCGTCGCTGCGCCTGCTGGGATCGGTTGGCGAACCGATCAATCCCGAGGCGTGGCGGTGGTATTTCGACGTGGTGGGCGAAGGCCGCTGCCCGATCATCGACACCTGGTGGCAGACCGAAACCGGCGGCTGCATGATCACCACGTTGCCCGGCGCGCATGACATGAAACCGGGCAGTGCGGGCCTGCCGTTCTTCGGGGTTCGCCCAGAGCTGGTCGATAATGAGGGCGGGGTGCTGGCCAATGAACCGGGGGGCGCGGCCGAAGGCAACCTCACCATCACCCATAGCTGGCCGGGGCAGGCGCGCACGATCTACGGCGATCACGATCGCTTCGTGCAGACCTATTTCAGCACCTATGCGGGCAAATATTTCACCGGCGACGGGTGCAAGCGCGACGCGGACGGATATTACTGGATCACGGGCCGCGTCGATGATGTGATCAACGTCTCCGGCCACCGCATGGGCACTGCCGAGGTCGAAAGCGCGCTGGTGCTCCACCCCAAGGTGGCCGAGGCGGCAGTGGTCGGCTATCCCCACGATATCAAGGGGCAGGGCATCTATTGCTATGTCACCTTGAACGTTGGCGAGGAAGGATCAGACGCGCTGCTGGCCGAACTGAAAGCCCATGTCCGCAAGGAAATCGGCCCGATTGCCACGCCCGATATCATCCATTTCACCGATGGGCTGCCCAAAACCCGATCGGGCAAGATCATGCGCCGCATCCTGCGCAAGATTGCCGAAAATGACTTCGGCGCATTGGGCGACACCTCGACACTGGCCGATCCATCGCTGGTTGAGCGGCTGGTTGAAGGCAGGCAGAACCGCTGAGGCCGGGCAGCAAGGTATGAAAAAGGCCGCCGGAGCGCGAACTCCGGCGGCCTTTTCGTATTGCTCAGGGAAAGGCTGTTCAGCCTTCGCGCTGACCCGTCAGCGGCATTGCGCCAAACGCACCGGCGTTGACCGAACCGGTCAGGGTGTCGCCGTCCACTGTCGCTTCGCAATCGAGCGTCATCGGCATCGGCACGACCATGTTCATCTTCCAGGTCAGCGTGTTGCCGGCAATCTTGCCGTCAACCACATCCATCGAACCCAGGCTGCCAACCAGCGAGCCAGTGAAGCTGTCGCCATCACCGGGGACGACAGTAAAAGTGCCCGATTGATCGCCCATCGGGCTTTTCACGACGGATTTATAGGTACCTGCAACCGACATAATCTAACTCCTCGATTGGCCCGGAGCCTTGCAGCGATCCGGGCGTTGAAACATGTGTGGCAGGGCGTTCCCGACCACCCAAACTTGTGGCCTGTTGTTTACACTTATGTCAGCGCGCTTCAACCGGATTTGGGCCAAAGCGCGCTGGCATGGGCTTATTCCCCTTCCAGTTCGCGCTGTTCGATCGGCAGGCCCAGCGGTTCCAGCTGGCTGCGCACCTTATCGGCATCGCCAACCACCACCCACACGAACTTGCCGGTATCAATGCTGGCGCGGGCGATGGCATCGAGGCTGTCTGTGGTCTGGGCGCGGTAGATGCTGGCGAGCGTTTCCTGATAATCGTCAGGCCGTCCGAACAGCGCATTGCTCTGCATTGCGCCAAGGACGGCGGGCGAGGTTTCGAACTGACCCGGCAACGCGCCGACTGCAGATGCGATGGTGCGATCAAGTTCTTCGGTCGTCACGCCCTTTTCAGTCAGGAACTCGGTTGTTTCGCGCAGCATTTCCGCCAGCGAATCCCCGGTGCGATCAGCCTGCACGCCGCCTGAAATGACATAGATCACTGCATTTTCACGCGGCTGGGTGCCGCCGCGTACGCCGTAACTCCAGCCCTTGGTCTCACGCAGGTTCATGTTGAGGCGGGCAAGGAAGTTGCCGCCCAGCGAATTATTGGCGCTGTTGAAGGCGATGAACGCCGGGTCGCCTGCGTCCAGCGGGGTGATCTGCCCGCCAAAGATGAAGCTCTGCGGCGAATTGGGCCGATTGACCAGGATGATGCGGCCCCCTTCGCTTGCCTGCGTGGCGGTGATCTGCTTGGCGCCCCTGGGCGACCGGGGTGCCTTCCAGTCGCCGAAGCTGGCGTTGAGAGACTTGACGATGTCGGCCAGCGGACGATCGGAGATAACGAAAACTTCTCCATTATCCGGGCGGATCCAGCTGTCCTTGAACGCGATCAGATCATCGCGGGTGATCGCGTTGACGCTTTCGACCGTGCTGACCCCGCCATAAGGATTATCCGCGCCGAACAGTTCGGGGGTCAGCGTGCGCTGGGCAATGCCCTGCGGAGACCGCATCGCTTGCCGGATGCCGGTGACGGTCTGGGTGCGCACGCGTTCCAGATCGGCCGGGTTGAACGCCGGTTCGCGCATGATCTGCCGCATCAGATCAAGGCTGGGGGCCAGGTTGGCGGTCAGGGCTGACAGCGTGAAAGTTGACCGGTCATCGCCGCCGCCGACGGAAATGGTCGCGCCCAACCGTTCGCTTGCCTCGGCAATGCCTTGTCCGGTCAGCTTGGCAGTGCCTTCGTCGAACAGCTCCATGGCGAGGCTTTCAAGCCCGCGCTTGTCCACCGGATCAGCCGCGCCGCCCGCGTCAAAGCTCATCGCCACATAGGTCGCCGGAACCACCGTCCGGCGGACATAGGTGACCTTCATCCCGTTCTTGAGCGTGGCGCGCTCCAGATCGGGGAAGTCCAGTTCGGCCACAGTGTCGATTGCCGGTTTGGGGCGCTCAACCGTAACGGTCAGCGTTTCGGCTGCGCGGTCGCGTTCCGAGGCGTTGGCCGCAGCGCCGACCGATGCTGCTTCTTCATAGGTGGCATCGCGCGCGCCCGGTTCCAGCACCAGCGTAAAGGCGGGCTTGGTCATCCACCGCGCCATCGCGTCCTTGACCTGCGCCGGGGTTACTTTGGCGAGGGCTTCAAGCTGCGTGGCATAAAACGAAGCATCGCCTGCCAGCACTTCGCCATTGGCCAGCGTTACCGCCTTGCCGCTGAACCCGCCGACCTGTTCCAGCCCGCGAATGGTGCGTGCCAGACTGCTGGTGGCTGCGCGGCGCACTTCGTCTTCGGTCGGGCCTTCAGCGATGAATTGTGCGACCAGTTCATCCAGTCGCTTTTCAAGCACCGCCAGATCGCCGCCGGGCTTGAGCGTCGCCGACACGGTAAGCGCACCGACCCGCTGGAACTCGAAATTGCCAGCCGACACAGCCACCGCCAGCTGTTCGTCGCGCACCAGCACTTCATCCAGACGGCTGGAAGCCAGCCCGCCAAGAATGCTCGTCCCCACGCTCAGCGCAGTCAGATCGGTGCCGGTGATCCCGGGCGCGGGCCAATAGCGGGTGACGCGGGTGGCGGCGACCTGATCTTTCATCACGGTGCGCACGTCCTGCGCCAAGGTCGGCACGTCCGCCGCTTTGGGCGTGTTGACCGGCCCGCGCGCGATTGCGCCGAAATACCTTTCCGCCAGCACCTTGGCTTCGGCGACGGAGACATCGCCCGCCATCACCAGCGTGGCGTTGTTGGGGCCATATTTGTCGGTGAACCACTTGCGCACATCGTCCATCGAGGCGGCGTCAAGATCGGCCATCGAGCCGATCACCGAATGGTGATAGGGGTGGCCTTCGGGGAACAGGGTTTTCAGCAATTCATAGAACACCAACCCGCCCGGCTGATTATCGCCCTGACGTTTCTCGTTCTGCACCACGCCGCGCTGGTTATCGAGTTTCTCCTGCGTTACCGCGCCGAGCAGGTAGCCCATCCGGTCGCTTTCCAGCCACAGCGCGCGTTCGAGCGCGGGGCGGGGCACGGTCTGGAAATAATTGGTGCGGTCGAAATTGGTGGTGCCGTTGTAATCGGTCGCGCCCATTTCCGCGAGGTATTGGAAATAATCCTGCGGAGCGTTTTCCGAACCGTTGAACATCAGGTGTTCGAACAGGTGGGCAAAGCCGGTCTGGCCCTTGGGTTCGTCCTTCGAGCCGACATTATACCACACCGCAACGCCCACCACCGGGGCCTTGCGATCTTCGTGCACGATCACGGTCAGGCCGTTGTCGAGCTGGAACCGCTCAAACGGGATTTGCACCTGCGCAACCAACGCGGGAAGATCGGCGGTCGCCTGCGGGGCAGTGCTGCTGGCCGCGTGGTTTTTTGCAAACACCGGGGTCAGCGGCGTAGCGAGAGCGAGCGCAAGCGCCGAAAGGCTGGCGGCTGCAAAACGAGTGGTCATATTTGAAAGCTCCGGTGGAATAAGTCGGGATGAAAGCGCCAGTCAGCGTGCGTTGGTGACAGTCCGGCGGCTGCTGGCATTGGCCATCACATCATCGCGCCAAAACCGCACCGGCTTCAGCTTGTGATCGACGAACAGCCGCATCTGGTCGGTGTAATGCGGGCTTTGGGGCCGGGTCGAGGCTGCACCAAATGGTTGAACCGAGCGGGAAAAGACCCGCTGACCCGGCTGCCATTCGATCCACATGATGAAACTGTCACCATGTTTGACGCTGAGGCGCCCGTCATCGTCGACATCCCAGGTGGTCGAAGCGCGCAAGGTGTCCGATCCGCCATCCAGGGGCAGATCAAGTTTGCCCTGCCGCAGCCGCAGCAGATCGGCCATCGGCGGATCAAGCCGCCCGAAATGAGTGGCGAGGTGATCGGCTGCGGCTTGCAGCTTTACGGCGACATCGGGGAACGGCTTATTGGAATAATCGGCCGACATGAAATCACGGATCACCAGCAGCGCAATCGCATCGGCGCGGCCATTATTGTCAGCGGTGAAGTCCCAACTAAGCAGCAGATCGCGCGCTTCGGTCAGCTGCCCCTCAGCCTCCATCGCCGCCAATGCATCGAACAGCCGCGCAACATAACCTTCGCGTTCGTAGCCGGTGTCATATTTGATCCGCTCCAGCGTGACCCGGTCAAGCACGCTCGCCGCGCTCAGCAGCTTGTAAGCGCGCCATGAACGGTTGGTCTGCTTGCGTTCGATCCCCAGTACCGGCGAAAAATCATCGGGTGCCAGATCATTGCCCGCGCCCGCTGCGGTGAAGGGTTCGTTGTTGGAATTGTAAAGCCACCCGCTCGCCGGGTTCACCAGCTTGGGCAGCGCGGCGTAATCGACCGCGCCGTTCCAGATCAGGTCTGACCGGTCACCGGGCAGAACACTGCGCCAATCGGCTGTCACATCTTCGGGCCGATTCGGGATCGCCGC
>PHEL01000110.1 GCA_002842925.1 Alphaproteobacteria bacterium HGW-Alphaproteobacteria-14 | reverse complement strand
TAGGGGACGCCGGCGCGGTCGCGACAAGCGCGACGGCTTTGGCGAAGAAAGCTTCGATCCGTTTGGCGGCAATGGCGATGGTTTTTCGCCGCCGCGCGAGTTCGGAGGAGACCGCTTTGGCGGCGGTGACAGGTTTGGCGGCGGCGGCGGTGCGCCACGTTCGGGCGGCGGGCCGCGTGGCCCCGGCGGCCCGGGCGGCGGCGCAGGTGGCGGTGCGGGCGGCGGTGCAGGTGGCGGCGGTTTTAGCCGTATGCCAGCGCAGATCGTCGGCACCGGCAAGGGCGTCGTGAAGTTCTTCAACAGCCAGAAAGGCTTTGGCTTCATCCAGCAGGAAGGTGGCGGCGAAGACGTCTTCGTTCACATCAGTGCTGTGGAGCGTGCCGGGCTTGAAGGCCTCGCCGAAGGGCAGGAACTTCAGTACAACCTTGTAGATCGTGGCGGTAAGGTTTCCGCCCAGGATCTTCAGGTTGTTGGCGATGTCATTGCCGTGGCAGCCAAGCCTGCTGCTCCTTCGCGGGAGTTGACGGGTGAACGCGTGACCGGCACGGTCAAGTTCTTCAACGCGATGAAGGGCTTCGGCTTCCTCGTCCGTGATGATGGCCAACCGGACGCCTTCGTTCACATAAGCGCAGTTGAACGTTCGGGACTTTCAGCCCTGAACGAAGGCGAACGCTATCAGTTCGATCTCGAAGTTGACCGACGGGGCAAGCACTCGGCTGTCAACCTTTCGCCGCACGAAGGCTGACGAAAAACGCCTTGCGTCCCGCCCTGTTTGACGCGGGGCTTGCAGAGGACTAACCGATTGCAGATGGCGGCTCTTTGAGGGCCGCCATTTGTGTTTCAGACCTTGTAGTTTCTCAATTCAGGAATTTGCCGATGTCGATCACCCCGCTCATGCCCGTCTATCCGCGTTGCGGCGTGCGGCCCGTGCGAGGGGAGCATTGCCACCTGATTGACGAGGACGGCACGCGTTACCTTGACTTTGCCAGCGGCATCGCGGTCAATCTGCTCGGCCATTCACACGAAGGACTGATCGGTGCGATCCAGCAACAAGCCGCCACGCTGATGCATGTTTCGAACCTGTATGGCAGCCCGCAGGGTGAGCGGCTGGCGCAGATGCTGGTCGACAATACCTTTGGCGACACGGTATTCTTCACCAATTCGGGTGCCGAGGCGGTGGAGGCCGCGATCAAGACCGCGCGTGCCTATCACCAGAATGCAGGCGATGCGGGCGATGCAAGCCGATTTGAAATCATCACCTTCCATAACGCCTTCCACGGGCGCACGATGGCGACCATCAGTGCATCCAACCAGACCAAAATGCACCACGGCTTTTCGCCGCTGCTCGAAGGGTTCAAATATGCCCCGTTCGACGATCTTGACGCCGCAAGAGCGCTGATCGGGCCGCACACTGCGGGCATCATGGTTGAACCGATCCAGGGTGAGGGCGGAATTCGTCCAGCGTCGCAGGAATTCATGGCGGGCCTGCGCGCGCTGGCGGATGAGCATGATTTAATGCTGATCCTGGATGAAGTGCAATGCGGCGTCGCGCGCACGGGCAGGCTTTATGCCCACGAACATTACGGGATAACCCCCGACATCATGGCGACCGCCAAGGGCATCGGCGGCGGGTTCCCGCTGGGCGCTTGCATCGCCACAGAAAAGGCCGCGCGCGGCATGACTTTGGGCACCCACGGATCGACCTATGGCGGCAATCCGCTGGCGATGGCGGCGGGGACAGCGGTGATGGAAGCGGTCGCCAATGACGCATTCCTCGCTTCGGTGCGAGAGAAGGGTGAGCGGCTGCGCAGCCGGCTCGAACAGTTTATCGGCAACTATCCCAACCTGTTCGAACTGGTACGCGGCAAGGGGCTAATGCTCGGCCTCAAGATGACCGTGGAAAGCCGCCCGTTCTTTGTTCACCTGCGCGATCATCACCAGTTGCTGACCGTGGCAGCGGGCGACAACACCATCCGCATCATCCCGCCGCTGGTGGTTGGTGATGCCGAGATTGACGAATTTTTCGACAAGCTTTCGGCCGGGGCGGCCAGCTTTACAGTGCCGGAGCCCGCGTGATGGGGACAGGCAAACAGGCTCGCCACTTCCTTGACCTGACGGATGCCGGGGCGGATGATGTCGCCGCGATGATCGCCGACGCGATTGACCGCAAGGCCGCTCGCGCGGGGCGGCCCAAGGGCGCAACCGATGCCGATGCGCCGCTGGCGGGGTACGTGCTGGCGCTAGTGTTCGAGAAGAATTCGACCCGCACCCGTGTCAGCTTTGACATCGCGATGCGGCAGTTGGGCGGCAGCGTGTTGATTCTCGATTCGGCGTCGTCACAGCTCGGGCGTGGTGAAAGTATCGCCGATACCGCGCGGGTACTGAGCCGGATGGTCGATGCCATCATGCTGCGCACCGACGATCACGCCAAGATCGAGGAAATGGCGCGCCACGCGACCGTGCCGGTGATCAACGGCCTGACCGACAAATCACATCCTTGCCAGATTGTTGCAGACCTGCTCACAGTGATCGAGCACGGCAAGGCGTTACCCGGACTTGAAGTCGCATGGTTTGGCGATGGCAACAACGTGCTGCATTCGATTCTTGAAGCTGCCGGCCTGTTCAAGTTCAACGTGCGGGTTGCAACGCCTGCGGGATATGAACCTGATCCTGCATTCGTCGCGTCGGCGCGGGCAGGCGGGGCGGTGGTGACGCTGACGCAAGACCCCCATACAGCCGCACGCGGGGCCGATGTGCTGGTCACCGATACTTGGATTTCGATGGGGCAGGCCGATGCTGCGGAAAAGAAATCCGCGATGGCGCCATTTCAGATCAACGCCGCTTTAATGGATGCGGCAAAGCCCGACGCGGTGTTCCTCCACTGCCTGCCCGCGCATGTCGGCGATGAAGTTAGCGAGGATGTGTTTGAGGGTGCGCAATCGGTCGTCTTCGATGAAGCGGAAAACCGCATCCACGCGCAAAAATCGGTGCTGCTGTGGAGTTTCGGACGCATCGGCAGCAGGTGAGCCTGCTGCCGGGGGGGGGCTTGGCCCGACTGCTCGTAATCCCCATATGCGCCGCCATGGCTGAAATGACCGAGACCTTTTCCGACAAGCTGATGGGCTTCACCTTGCCGGGCCGCAGTGCGCGCGGGCGGGTAGTGCGGATGGACAGCGTGCTCGATGCGGTGCTGTCAGCACACGATTACCCCGCGCCGATCACGCATCTGCTGGGCGAAGCGCTGGTGCTGGGTGCGCTGATGGGCGGATTGCTCAAAGGCGATACCGCTCAGATGACGATTCAGGCGCAGACCAGCGGCGGGATCGTGAAACTGCTGGTGTGCGATTACCGCGCAGGCGCGGTGCGCGGCTACGTCGATTTCGATGGAGAGCGGCTCGAACGTCTGGGGGCCAACCCCACACTTGCGGCTCTGTTTGGCGAAGGCTACCTTGCCATCACTTTCGAAACCGAAGGCAATCAGCGGTATCAGGGGATTGTGCCGCTGGAAGGTTCAAGCCTTGCCGAAGCATGCGAGAGCTATTTCAGCCAATCCGAACAGATCCCGACACTGATCCGCGTGGCCAGCCGTGCCGGGGCCAAGGGCCGCGCTGCCGCCGGTCTGCTGGTGCAGCATCTGGCCGATGGCGAGGAAGGGCGCGAGCGGCTACACGTTCGGCTTGACCATCCCGATTGGGAACATGTCGCAGTGCTGGCCGGAACCATCAGCCATGACGAATTGCTCGATCCTGCGCTGTCGCTCGAAGCGATTATCTGGCGCTTGTTTCACGAGGAAGACGAAGTGCGGGTGCAGACCGGGGTGGCACTGTCGCGCGGGTGCCGGTGCAGCAGCGAACATTACGCATCAATCATCGCGCGCTTTCCGCCCGAGGAGCAGCAGGAGATGCGCAATGATGATGGCATTATAGAGGTTGACTGCGCGTTTTGTTCGCGCACGTTTGCGCTGGCCGTCTGACGACCTGGTGGGCTGTCAAAAAGTCAGCCATTCTGTGTGCAAACGCCTAAATTATGCCACCCATGCTGGTTAACAGCGGATATTGAGGTAATGATGAAGCACGTTTCGATCAGCCAGATGCGCGCGTTTGCACTTGGTAGCCTCGCGGCTGGGGCGGCGCTGTGGTCTGCCGCGCCGGGGCTTGCGCAAGGCAAGGGCCTGGCCATGCTAGGCACTCTGAACAAGGGCGAATGGACGATCAAGCAACGCGGCGGTGCGCCGGATCGGAAAATCTGCCTGAAAACCGGCGTTGAGCTGATTCAGATCATGCACCGGGAGAATGGCTGCAATCAATTCGTGGTGGAAGATGGCGCCGCGCGCGTTACGGTGCAGTACACCTGTCCGGGGAATGGCTATGGCCGCACCAGCATTCGCCGCGAAACCGGGGCGTTGGTGCAGCTCGAAAGCCAGGGCATTCATGATGGAATGCCGTTCCAGCTGATTGCCGAGGCGCGCCGCACTGGTAGCTGTTGAGCAGGCCGGATTGCGTTTGCGCGCGCCCATGTTAGGGGCGCGGCATGACTGGTTCTCAAGACAACCCCGCGCAGCCGATTGCTGTGGTGCTGTTATCCGGCGGGCTGGATTCGATGGTGACCGTCGCACTGGCGCAGGAACGCGGCTTTGCGGTTCACGCGCTGTCGGTGGATTATGGCCAGCGTCATCGGTTGGAACTTGATTCCGCGGCCCGGATTGCCGCGCGGTTGGGTCTGGCCCGGCAAACGTGCATATCGCTTGATCTGCGGGCATTCGGCGGATCAGCACTGACCGCTGCCATTGATGTGCCTAAAGGCGGGGTGGGGCACGATATTCCGATCACCTATGTGCCTGCGCGCAATCTCGTGTTTCTCGCGCTGACCACGGCCTGCGCCGAAGCGGCGGGTGCGCGCGACGTGTTCATCGGAGTCAACGCACTGGATTATTCGGGCTATCCCGATTGCCGGCCTGAATTCATCGCCAGCTTTGCCGAAACCGCGCGGCTCGGCACCAAGGCCGGGGTGGAAGGCGCACCCTTCACGATCCACGCCCCGCTCCAGCACATGACCAAGGCCGATATCGCCCGCGAATGCGCACGGCTCGGACTTGATCCGGCGTGGAGTTGGTCGTGCTACGATCCGACGCCCGAAGGCGCTGCGTGCGGATTGTGCGATTCGTGCCGGTTGCGGAAAAAGGGTTTTGCCGAAGCCGGAATAGTCGATAGCACAGCCTACAACGCCTGACGGCAGCCTTCCAGCTGACCTTTAACCAGTCTATACCGATAGGGGATCATTCTTGAGCGAGGAAGCAACTGCGACGCAGGTCCGCGAGGATGCGCCAGCGTCTGCCTATAGCTGGTATGTCCTGGGCGTGCTGGTTGTGGTCTATATCCTCAATTTCATCGATCGGCAGATTCTCTCGATCCTCGCTGTAGATATCAAGCGCGACCTTGACCTGACCGATGGACAGCTGGGTTTCCTCGGCGGGGCTGCATTTGCTGTATTCTATGCGTTGTTTGGCGTACCCTTGGGCCGGTTGGCGGACCGTTGGCATCGCGTGCGTCTGCTGACTATCGGCTTGGTTCTGTGGTCAACCATGACCGCGTTATCCGGGCTTGCGCGCAATTATTTTACGCTGTCACTGGCACGGATGGGGGTGGGGGTTGGCGAAGCAACCGCAAGCCCGACCGCTTATTCGCTGATTTCCGACTACTTTCCTACTCGCCAGCGCGCCACGGCATTGGCAATTTATTCCTCCGGACTGTATCTCGGTGGGGGGGTTTCACTCTTTATTGGTGCCAAGATCTCGCAGGTCTGGGACGCGGCCTATCCGGGCGGTGGCATCGGCGGACTGGTTGGCTGGCAGGCGGCCTTTATGGCGGTAGGTCTGCCCGGCCTGCTGCTTGCGCTGTGGGTGGCGTCGCTGCGAGAACCCGCGCGACCGCCGGAAGAAAATGCGAGCGGCCGCCATCCGCTGTTTGATTTCTTCACCGACCTTTCGATGCTACTGCCACCGTTCACATTGCTACATGCTATGCGTCGTGGCCCAATGGCGGTGCTAATCAACCTGGCGATGGCGGCTGCCATGGTAATGCTTGCGGCGATCATGACCAAGCTGACTAACAATTTGCCTCAATGGTCGGCCATGGCGTTCGGCTATTATGCGGTGTTTTCCTGGGCTGCGACGCTTCGACGGCACGATCCTGCGACCTTCAGCCTTATCTGGGGCACGCCCGCCTTCATTTGCACTGCTTTGGGATATGGGTTGGTTTCCTTAGGCGCCTATGCGCTGGCATTCTGGGCTGCGCCCTATGCAGAGACTGTGCTCAAACTGCCGAAGGAAGAACTCGCCTTCGTGCTCGGCGGTAGCGGCGCGGTTTCCGGTTTCCTAGGAGTGATCCTTGGAGGGCGTATGTCTGACTGGCTGCGGGTCCGAAATCCATCGGGACGTATTCTTGTTATCATGTTCGGCATCGTTGCCCCGGTGATCCCGATCTGGGTTGGCTTCACCACCGAGAACGCAGCGCTGTTCTATGTAATGAATTTCCTCGCCGGCCTATTCGCTGCGACCGCTCTGGGCGCGGCGGCGGCGACCACGCAGGATCTGGTCCTTCCGCGGATGCGAGGCACTGCGACGGCATCATTCTTTCTTGCGACCACGCTGGTTGGCCTGGCGATTGGGCCTTACATGGTCGGACAGATTTCAGAACTGACCGGCAGCATGCGGTTGGGCGTTCTTTCGCTTATCGCGGTTGCACCAGTATCTCTCATTCTTCTGATCTACGCTTACCGCGCGCTACCAGATGCCGAAGCGACCATCGGGCAGCGCGCCCGGGCAGCAACGGGCGAGTGATTGCCTGCACCAGAACTTAAATTGTTTTCCAGCCGTTCCGGGGCATCCTATCGAACAGCAATCAGGTGCAGGCCAAGACGTTACGGATGGCGGATTCTGCTTGTTACCAAGCGGTTGCATCTGGAGGCCCCGCTAGACTGCGTTGCGGAGTTGGTTGGCCTGAGGCATCACTCTGCGCCTTGCCATCGGGCTTCCGGTCTGAATGACTGACCGGCTGATGCCGGTAGGATCACGTGGAGTGGCTGAAGCCGTTTTTGTGGGTATGTCGATCGAGATAACGCATGATGATGTCATCGG
>PHEL01000109.1 GCA_002842925.1 Alphaproteobacteria bacterium HGW-Alphaproteobacteria-14 | reverse complement strand
CACGGGCGCGAACCTCCGGCGAAAACTTGTTCGTTGTCTTGCTCATAAGGACTCCATCTACTCAAGAGTTGGAGCCTCCGACAATCCCGGGGCGGTTCAGAGAACACGAAGGCACTTGATTTCACGAAAGTGAAGCTGGGGAAGCATCGGAAGGTATCGGAAGAGACCGAGCGGGAACCCTGGACGGTTCCTCACATGCAATGCCTTTTCTCGTCTCCGATATGGACGGGAGGCGGCGGTCACCTCCGTCGTCTCGATGCAAACGGCGGGATCTCAGTCCATCACGACGCCGCTTACTGGCTGCCGCCCCTGCTGTATTACACTCACGCGACCCTGAACGAGATCGCCGGGCTTCGCATCGACGAGGTGAACATCGGCGATGCCGTGCCGAACCTCATGATCAAGAACAACGATCTGCGAGCCGAGAACGGCGTCGACGGTGGCTTGAAGAACAAAAGCCGCGGCCGGATGATCCCGCTCCATGAGGAAATCCTGCGCCTCGGCTTCGCCGAATACGTGGAAGCGATCCGGGCGGACGGCCATAAGGCACTATTCCCGGAGCTCTACCTCAATGAGGCGCGGGTCGGTGGGCACCAGTTCCGCAACATCGCGTGGGGCCACATGAGAAACTGGATCGGACTGCACATGCCGATACCGGTCAATGAGGAATCAGGTAAGCAGGCCGACATGCACTCGATCCGCTCGCTAGGATCGAGCTTCTACGCGAAGTCAGAAGCTCCCGACTTTATGCGGGCGGACGTGATGGGCCATGCACGGACGGGCACGAATGCCCTGCACTACTCCAAGCGCACCAAGACGCACGGGGTCGATCAGGTGCTCGCCGAATACAAGGCGTTCATGGCGAGCTTTACCGATGTCGCCACAGATCATCTCCAGCCGCACCCGGTCAAGCTGCTGCCGATCAACCATCGTTCGCGGACGGGGAGGCCGCGGGTGAAGCGTTCTTAGTCACTGCGGGGGGTCTGCTGCCAGTGCCGCAGACCCCCTATAGCGGATCGCTTCGCCCTTAAGTCGGGGGACGCCACCCCATCTTTGCTTGAAATGGCCTCCCGACTTTCCGCCACTTTGCATTTCGGCGCCGGTGGTAGCCAGCTTCGGCGTTCTTGAGGACGATGCCCTCGAGTCCAGAATTCCAAACGGCGAAGGCCATTTCAATGACGCAATCGACAGTCCAGATTTCTTGATGTGGCACCACCGTGACTGGATCATTCTCAGCTTCCGCGCCCCGGCTGCCAGCTCGCCAGTCCCAGCGGTGCAGTTCGTCTGCTGCCACCGCCTGAGCCAATCGCTCCAGACGTGCCTTGCGCTCAAACCACTTGATGGTCGTCCCGCCCCGGAACCAATCATCGTAAGCAAAGCCGTCGAACAGGTGAAACACCCCAGCGGTGCCACCCATTTTGTAACCCTTGTCGCACCATGCCTCAGTCGCAGCGAGGCTATCGGCAGCATCGATCACGAATTCGCCGTCGAGGAACAGGCGTTCCCCGGCATGACGTTCCCAAGCCGCAAGCTCATGCTTGATGTGGTCTACGCCCGGGATCTCGTATCCCTCGCGGGTGTATAGGCTTGGCATGCCTTGATGATCGCGCAGCCACAGGGCTCGGATCCCGTTGTGCTTCACCTCGCCGACGACCATTGCGTGAGGGAGAGCTCCTGCCCAAGGAATAGCGAATTGGCAGAGATGCCTTGGGGTCATACAGGCGGTTTCAGGTCCGAACGCGTTCGGCGGACACGGTCATTTTGAAAAATTTGTACTCGGCCACGTCAGCGCGCCAGACAAAGCTCATGCGCCCTCCCCTTCACCGCGATCCAGCGCCCGCATGGCGTCGGTGATCGCGTTCGTTTCCACGCTGACCCGCACGACCTTGGCGAGCAGGGTGATCATGCTCTCCTTGTAATCGGCGAAGCGGTAGGTGTTGAACTTTTCGCGGACGGTCGGGTCCTTGATCTTCTTCTCCTTGTGCTGATCGAGCACCCAGTCGATCGCGCTGCGGTTCCCGAGGCGGTAATCCCATGCGCCTTGCGGGATGCCGGTCAGCTTGGTCTGCGCATCGACGATGACTTCGCCCGCATCTGCCACAGGACGCAGGATCGGACGGGCCATTGCGCCGGGCTTCGGCTCCTTGTCAGCCTCAACCCGGGTGATTGGCCAGGGCTTCACCTTTTCGTAGCCGATATGCAGCTTCAGCAGCGCCTCGCCCCATGCGACCCATTGGGCGAAATCGGGGTAAAGCGGCACGCGCGGGAATTCGCGGCGCAGATCGTCGGCGTGGTGTTCACGGTAGAGCGGATCGTGCAGCACGGCATAGCAATAGGCGAAGATCGTATCGTGCGTGACCGCGTCATCGGGATAGCGCGCGCGGAATTGGTCGAGCGCCCAAGGTGTGATGTTGTCCACGCGTTCGCCCGAGGGGATGTATCGGTAGCGGGTGACGCCAAAAGTTCTGCCATTGCCGGTTTTGACTAAGCCAGCGTCGAACACTTCTGTGGTCGAAAACGAAGTGAACTGATCCTCTGAGGCGACCCCTCGGAATGAAATTGTGGGGTTCATCTCTCCGCTTCTGAACATGGATGGGGTGCGATATCGCCGCGCCACAAAATGCTGATCGAAGTAAAGAAATTCGTGAATGAATGGACGCCGTGACGCACCTATAATCTGTGAGGCGGAAAACTTCTTTTCCACGCCCTGATCGCGGCTTGAATCTAGATCGGCATCCCACTTGATGGGATGCGTCGGTTTGCCAAGCCTCGCAGCTTCATAACCGGCGACGAGGCTCTTTGCCTTTTTGGAAAGCTCGTTGCGATCACGAGACCAGACCCACTCATCTCTCTGAGTAGTGATGCCATTCGACGAGAGACGAAAAATCGCCTCAACCTTTGCTCCGTCGCGATCAAGTGGCCCTTTGGTCGGATCAGCCAACGGCAGATAGCTGCTCCATTTCTTCCCCTCACCCGACAGCCAGTTACCCTTCTCGTCGGGGGTCATCGGCTCAACCTGCCAGCGATCGAAATCCTCGACTCCTTCGAGGAAGGCCAGCTTCTCCGCTGCCGTTTCGTCCTCAGGGCGGCGGGCGTAAAACAGCTTGAAGCCCTTTGCCGCCTTGCGGCGCACCATGAAGGCGACGGTAACGCCGGTCTGGATGCCGAACACGTTGTGCTTGGTGCCGCTGAGCTTGGGATTGGCGCGCACGTCGCCGCCCAAATCCATCAGCCAGCATTCGGCGAACTCCTCGGCGATGCTCTTGCGGAACCCATCGAAGGCGACTTTCTCAATGAAGTTGCGGTTGGTGACCATGGCGATCACCCCGTCCTCGGTCAGCCGGTCCGAGGCCCAGCGCCAGAAGCGCACATACATGTCTGACAGAGAATTGGTGTTCTGCGCGTTGCTGCGGTGGCGGTAGGTCTGGCCGATCCGTTCATCGACGCGGCGATACGGCCGGTTGGGGTTGCGGGCGTTATAGTCCTGCTGCCACGCGTTGTAGGGCGGGTTTCCGATGATCAGCTTGATCTTGGCCGAGTTCTGGCGCTTCACCCGCTCAAGGTTCTCGTCGCTGGTGCCGCCGAACATGTCCGGCTGGTGCCCCGAGTAGATGGCTAGGCCCGCGGTGTTGTCGAGCGTGTCGACGAAGACAAGGCCGGGGAACTCCTCGTAGCCATCGTTCAGGACGGCGAACGTGTTTTCGATGTTCAGGTTGGCGACGTAGTAGGGAAGGATCGCCACCTCGTTGGCGTGCAGTTCGTTCTGGTATTTGGCCTTGAGCCGCGCCTTGCCCGCCCCCTGCATGTGTTCGAGAAGTTCGACGATGAAGGTGCCAGTGCCGGTCGCAGGGTCGAGAATCTCGACGCCTTCATCGGCCAGCGTCTTGCCGAAGTGCTTTTCGGTCAGCCATTCGGCGCCCCGGATCATGAAGCGCACGATTTCCCCGGGAGTGTAGACCACGCCCAGCCGGTCGGCAGCGTTGGGGTCGTAGGTCTTGTAGAAGTCTTCGTAGAGCCGCTTGACGAAGTCCTGTTTGGCGCGCGGATCGGCCAGCCCGGCAGCAGCGCCGCGGATCGCACCATAGTAAGGCCGGAGCAGATCGACGGTCGCCCGGCGGAGCGCGCCGGTGAAGAACTTGGCTTCCAGCTCGCCCAGCTTGATCGCGATGTTATTTTCGCGGTGATACTGGGAGTTGTCGAAGACGCTGGTGAAGATCTCCTCGGTCAGGATGTGCTGGATCAGCATCTTCCGGACATCGTCACGGGTGACGGCCGGGTTGATCGCCTGCTTGGCATGTTCGAGGAAGGTGTCGAGCGCCCGGACGAAATCGGTGCTGCGGGCTTCGGCCTCACCCATCGCCATTTCGAGCGCTTCGAGCACCTGCGGGAGATCGGCGCGGAACTTGGCGGAAGCCGCCTTGAATTCGCTGAGCTCCGGCGGCTCGTGCGCGAAAAATGTCTCGATCAGCCTGAGGAGCGCGTCATCGTCGGACAGGGAAATGCGCATGACCTCGCGCCCGTCCTGACGCAGGACGGCGGACTGCGTATCCTCGTAAATGATGTTGTCGTCCGGGTAACCCTTGGCGATCTTGTCGCGGATTTCGCGATCGAGATCGTCCTTGCTGTCCTTGGCCTCCCAGTATCCGAACGGCTTGCGCAGGATCTGGGGGATTAGGGCACCGTCCACGGCGATGTTGTTGCCGCGCGGTCCCCGCCCTTCCCACTCGTTGGTGAAGACGAGATCGTGGGCGCGGCCGGTGCGTTCGAGCAGTTCGGCGAAAGCCTTGCGCAGCACCCGTTCGTTGAGGCTGCCGGTGACGCGATGCTGCTCGGCCAGCGTGCGCCGGTAGGTGTTGATGTGCTGGCGGCTCATGCGGGTTCCCCTGTTGGTGGCATGATTGGCCGTGCAGCAAGGCGCTGGCAAGAGGGCTTTTTTGGCTCCGGCTTGCCAGCGCCTTGTCCATGCCTGGCTATGCTGCCTCCCTGTCTTCGGCGATCCAATGCTCCAGCTCGGCGCTGAAAGCTTTGAGTTCAGCCGCCAATGGATGCGCCGGCCGCTGACGAAGGAACGCGCCGATCATGCCGATGACCGCGGGCTCGAACCGCAGGCCGGGCGCACCTTGGGCTATACGCCACGCCACCATCACGATAGCGGTGATGACGGTATCCAGCTCGCAATGGCCTTGCAGCACGTGCCAGTCGGCCGGTGTGCGGGTCTGGAAGAAGCGGGCCTTGTCTCGCAGGAGGGTAAGCGGCACGCCAACACGGTAGGCGACCTCGGATAGGTGATGCCAGGTCTTGCCGCCCGCCCTCATGGCGAGCGACAGGTCGAGGTGCATGCGCTGGCGGTTGCCGAAAACAGGCTCGCGAAACTGCGGCGGCAGGACGAGACCACACTCCATGGCTGTGAGCGTCAGCACCTGCTGATCGACAGGCACACCGCCCCAGGTAACCACAACGCGTTCGTGGCGCTCGGTTAGGTTGTCAAATAGCGCCTTGGTGACCGCGCGATCGGAGCGGTTGCTGAATTGGCTCCAAGATTTGAGTGCGCCGAAGGACACGGTGCCCTCGCTGGTAATATCGACGTCGAAGATTGCCGCAGCTGTAATGACGCGTGACCCGACCCGCGTATGCTGACAATCCGGATGGATCGTGCGGTTGGCGGCGACGAGTTCAGGATGCCAAATGCTTTCGGTATCGACGAAGGTGTATTTGAAGGTGCGTTGCGTATCCATTTTCATGTCCTTTTGGGTTTGCAGGCCGAGCCTGCGGTTTTGTGGTGAAGGTTGGCGAGGTTGATGGGATCGGCCCACGACCGATGGCCAGGCTGCCGAGTGGCAGGCTGGAGCAGCTGACGAGAGCCGATGGCGGATTTCAGAATGGTATGGGCCGGACCTGCTCCAGCACGCGCCACGCCGAGTAGGCCGCGAACAGCGTGCGGGCTTCAGGCTTGCGGCAGAATGCGGCGGCGTAGGTGGCCCACATGGCCGTCGCAGTGTCCGGCGCACGGAGGCTTCGGCGGGTCTGTGCCGATTGCGGCTCCGGCACATCAAGGCCAAGCGGCCCACCTACGACGGCCAGCTGCTGATCGGTCACGGTCAGAGGCAGGATGGTAAGGCTCGGCAGCTTCCGCCGGATCAGGTCAATATCGGTAGGTGCGGCGCATTCCGTATTTATATGGGCACGGGTTGGACCGGCTTCATTTCCCGGCATGCGAGGGAGGCGCACCAGCAATTCAGCGCCGGGCGGGATGCGTGAACACAAGCCGTCGATGATATTGGCACGGGGTGTATCCGTATCGAATACCTTGTGCACGATGTCGAACCGCGCTTCCCGGCGTCCGATGCGTTCAACCGTAAACAAGGCAAGCGAACGAATTGTCGATCGTGGTGTGTGCTCCGGACTGGCGCGGACTACGGCAAGCGATGCCAGCACCGGCGGGTGCAGCGAGTATTTCATGGTGATTTCCTTGGGTATAACGCAAGCGGGCGGCTCTCCGCGTGGAGAACCGCCCGCTTGATGCTGTGGTGGTTGTAGTGCTGGAACAGCGACCGGCTGCCGATATGGCTGTCAGTCGCAGCGGTTATACTGGCGGCCTAGGCTACGCGGATCTCCCATGACTCAAGCGGCCAGAATTCGTGGCCCACGGCGCTTGCCCTCATCCGGCGCTTGAGTTCGCCCCAGCCCCGATCGGCGCCCCGCGATACGCTTGAACGTGGTGGCGGTGGCACATCAGCGATCTGTCCGCGCGCATTGAATGCAAAGGCCCGCGTTGCGCAGGCCGACAGCAGAATCATGGCGGCGCCGTCCCTCTCAATAAAGGGATGCACCGTGGTGATCTCGACCCCCATCAATGTCGGACGCAGCAGCACGATGTCGCGGCAGATGCTGGTGTAGTCATTGGCAAAGCCTGCCATCAGCCACGTGCGGCCAGTCTTGGCAGCGATACGGCTGAACATCGTAACGCCTTCGTGCAGGTCGCCATTGACGGCAACGACGCCAAACCCCGGGACTGGCAGCGGCGCATCCAGTGGGCCGGATGGCCAGACAAGAGCCCGAGGCAAAGCGTAGCTAATACCAAGTCCCATTGATCCTGACTCATTAAGGGGATTCCCATGGGGCTGATTTTCTGATTCAGAGTCGCGAGCCGAAGGAGGTTTGTGATGGCT
>PHEL01000108.1 GCA_002842925.1 Alphaproteobacteria bacterium HGW-Alphaproteobacteria-14 | reverse complement strand
CAAGGGTCAATCACCGGTTGCGCGTTCAGACTTGCAAATCGCAGGTGTCCTATGCATATAAGACACATGCTCAACGTGCTTGCCTATCTCATCGGGCTTATCAGCCTCGTCATCGTTATTCCGGCGCAAATCCCGCTGCTGGGCTGGGCCAACTGGATCGCCTTGCCGGTGATCGTGATCGGCATCATCATCGGCGCGTTGTCGTCCAAGGACGGTGGCCGCAATTTCTGTCTGGTGGTGCTGTTGATCGCGGCGGTGCGGTTGATGCTGGGCGGCGGGATTATCTAATCAGCCGCTAACGCCATCCGCGCAGCTTTGCGGAACAAGGTGGCAAGGCCCGCCTCGTCAATGTGATCGAGCGGCCACCATTGGCCCTCTCCCGGCGGATCGGACACGGTCTCCATTCCCAACACCGTCAGGGTCAGATGCGCGTGGGTAAAGCTGTGCCGCACCGCGCCCAACGCGCGCCACTCGCCCGATAGCGGAGCCTTACCCGACCCATCGCCCTGCGCGCTCCAGCCATCATCGGGCAGCGCGCGCATACCGCCAAGCATTCCGGTGGCAGGCCGGGTGACGAGCCACACTTCGTCCCCGGACTTACGGGTGATCCAGAACGCTGTCCCGCGCCGCTCTGGCACCGCCTTTTTCGCAGGCTTGACCGGCAGGCGCTCCGGCTCGCCCGCAGCACAGCCCGCGCACACGTCGCACAAGGGACACAGCAGGCAGCGCGGCGCTTTGCTGGTGCAGATTTGCGCGCCAAGATCCATCACCCCTTGCGCAAAATCACCCGCGCGCGCATCGGGCGTTATCGCATCCGCAGCGGCGCGGATCGCCTTGCGCGCGCCGGGCAGCGGATCATTGATCGCAAACAGCCGCGCCGCTACCCGTTCGACATTGGCATCAACCACCACGGCGCGCTGCCCGAACGCAATCGCCGCAATCGCCGCAGCGGTATAATCGCCCAGACCGGGGAGCGCGCGCAATTCCGCCTCGCTCGAAGGGAACCCGCCGCGCTCTGCCACGGCTCGCGCGCATTTCACCAGATTGCGCGCCCGCGAATAATAGCCCAGCCCCGCCCACGCCGCCATGACCGCCTCATCCGGAGCCGCCGCCAGTGCGTCAACCGTGGGCCACAGCGCAGTAAACCGCGCGAAATACGGCTTCACCGCCGCCACGGTGGTCTGTTGCAGCATCACTTCGGACAGCCACACGCGGTAAGGCCACGCCGGATCGTCGGGCAGCGCCGCGCCCGGCGGATTGCGCCAAGGCAGATCGCGCGCATGGCCATCATACCACTGCAAGAGAATGTCGGAGATACTGGCAGTCACGCCCCGCCTATGGCATGGCGGGCGCGATCATGGGAAGCGACAAGACCTCTTCAGGCAAGCCGGGGGGCAAACCCGGCAAGGCAAAACCCTATACCCGCCCGCGCGGCAGGGGCGCGCGCGCGATTGGCGATCTGATGCCCGAAATCGGGCGAACCGCGTTTCGCCGGTTCGGCTTTGTGCAAAGTTCGGTCGTCACCCGCTGGCCGGAAATCGTCGGCCCGCAGCACGCCCGCATTTGCAGCCCCGAAGCGATCCGCTTTCCCCCCGGTGAAAAGGCGGAAGGCATCCTGCAACTGGTGGTGGTGCCCGCCCACGCGCCGTTGATTCAGCAAGTCATCCCTGAAATCATTGAGCGGGTGAACCGCTTCTTCGGCTACAAGGCGGTGGCGCGGGTCAAGCTGCGGCAAGGCGCCGTCACCCCGCCAACCGATGGCAGGCCCGCCAAGCCGCCGCCATCGCTCAAACCGATCCCGCTGGAACTGGGCGATAGCCTGCGCGATATTGGCGATCCCGAACTGCGCACCGTGCTCGAATCGCTCGCGCGCAGCCTTGGCAACAACGAAACCTGAACCCGCACAGGAACACGACCGCAGATGATCAAGCTTCCTCTCCTTTGTGCCGCTGCCGCGCTGGCACTGGCGATCGGCCCGGCTGGCGCGCAGCAGAGCCTGTCCAATCCTGACAGCGCGTTTGTGCCGCAGGACAACCCCGGCAATTGGCAGACCACCATCACCCGCACGCCGCGCGGGCACCTGATCGGCAATCCCAAGGCGGATGCGCAGATGATCGAATTCGTCAGCTATACCTGCGGACATTGCGCGCAGTTCACCGCGCAAGGCGAACCGGCGCTGGAACTGGCGTTGCTGATGCCCGGAAAAATGGCGCTGGAAGTGCGCCCGGTGATCCGCAACGCGATTGACCTTACCGTGTCGTTGCTGGCCGCCTGCGGCGATCCGGCGGGGTTCAAGGATCGCCACCGCGCCTTCATGCTGTCGCAGGATGAATGGCTGGGCAAGGCACGCAACGCGCCGCAAAGCCAGCAGGCAATCTGGGCGCGCGGCGACAAGGCTGCGCGGATGAATGCGGCCAGCGCGCTCGGCCTCGGCAAGATGTTGACCACGCGCGGGCAATCCGCGGGAGAGGTCAACGCCTGCCTGATGGATGATGCCGCCGCGCAAAAGCTGATCGAAAATGGCCGGGCGGATTACGCCGAATTTGCTGTTCCCGGCACCCCCAGCTTCGCGCTGGATGGCAAGCTGCTCGATCAGGTGCACAGCTGGGATGCGCTTTATCCGGTGCTGTCTGCCAGATTTGCCGCGCCCGGCTGACCCCCTTATTCACAACCGCGCGCGGCAAGCCTTGCTGCAAGGGCGTGAGCGCGGCTATTCATTCCGCAACCACTTTCAAGGATTCCCGGTCGATGAAACTTTCCCGCCTGCTCTCGCTTCCCTTGCTTGCTCTCGCCCCGCTTGCGCTTGGCGCTTGTAGCGAAACCGAAGGCACCGATGGTGCCGTCGCTTCGGGCGAAGCGATTTCGGCGATTGCTGCCCCGGCGGGAACGAAGTGGGCTGATACGGTCACGGTAACGCCCGAAGGCGGCTATCTCGTTGGCAACCCCAATGCGCCCTTGAAACTGGTGGAATTCGCATCGCACACCTGCGGCCACTGCGCCGCCTTTGCCGCCACCGGAAAACCGGTGCTCAAAGACAAGTATATCCCGACCGGCGTAGTCAGCTTTGAACTGCGTGAGGTGTTCCTCAACTCCTTTGACGTCGCCATCGCCGCGATGGCGCAGTGCAGCGCGAAAGAACAGATGCAGCCTTTATCAGATCAGGTGTGGCTGAACCTCGATCAGGTGTTTACCGGTTTGCAGGGAAATCCGGCCGCAGTGGAGGCAGCAGGGCAATTGCCGATTGATCAGCGGTTTGCCCGGATCGCCGAAGTCACGGGATTGACCGAATTCTTTGCCGCACGCGGACTGAGCGCCGATCAAGCCCGCGCTTGCCTTTCTGACGGGGCCAAGATTGAGGCACTGGTAAAAAGCGCCGAAGCGCAGTCAACCGAGTTCCAGATCACCGGCACCCCAACCTTCCTGCTCAACGGCGAAAAGCTGGACGTGAACCAGTGGTCACAGCTCGAACCACTGCTTCAGCGTGCCGGCGCGCGCTGAAGCGATAGACGGGGCGGCACGTCAGCCTGATGCAGATCCACCGGCTCAAGCTCAGCGGTTTCAAGAGCTTCGTTGAGCCTGCGGAGCTGCGGATCGAACCGGGGCTGACCGGGGTGGTCGGCCCCAATGGCTGCGGCAAATCCAACCTGCTCGAAGCCATCCGCTGGGTGATGGGGGAAACCTCGGCCAAGTCGATGCGGTCGGGCGGGATGGAGGACGTGATCTTCGCGGGCACCACCACCCGCCCGCCGCGCGATTTTGCCGAAGTGGTTCTGCACGCCAGCGATGATGACGGCGAGGAACTGGTCGTCATGCGCCGGATCGAGCGCGGGGCGGGCAGCGCCTACCGCGTCAACGGGCGCGATGTGCGCGCCAAAGATGTCGCACTGACCTTTGCCGATGCCGCCACCGGGGCGCATTCCCCCGCGCTGGTCAGTCAGGGCAAAATCGCGCAGGTGATTGCGGCCAAACCGGCTGAACGCCGCGCGATGCTCGAAGAAGCCGCCGGGATCGCGGGCCTGCACGTGCGCCGCAAGGATGCCGAGGGCAAGCTGCGCGCGGCTGAGACAAACCTTGCGCGGCTCGAAGACCTGATGGCGGGGCTGGATGCGCAAATCTCCGCGCTGCGGCGGCAGGCCAAGCAGGCTGAACGCTACACCGAACTCACCCACAAAATACAGGCCGCAGAAGCCCGCCTGCTGTTCGCGCGCTGGCGCGAAGCCGCCGCTGCGGCAAAAGAAGCGCGCGCGGCGGCGGTGGCAGCCGAACAACAGGTTGCCGCTGCACAAGCCGCAGTCACAGCGGCGCAATCCGAACAGGCGGACACAGCGCAGCTGCTGGCCGATGCCCGCGAAGAACTCGCTGACCGCCGCGATGATGCCAGCGCGCACGGGCATCGCATGGCAGCGCTGGCTGAAAAGCTGGAGGCCGCCGAAACCCGGCTCGCCGATCTGGATCGCCAGCAACAAAGGCTGGAGGAAGACCGCGAGGATGCCGACCGGTTGACCTCGGCTGCGGTTGAGGCGCTGGCGCGATTGACGCAGGAAGTTGCCGCCAGCCGCGCCGCTGTCGCCACCGCCGACACCGCCCGCCCTGCGCTGGCCGAAAAGTGCGAAGACCGCGAACGCGCGCACCGCACCGCTGAACTCGCGCTGGCCAAGGCGACTGCCGATCACGCCGGGGTGGAAGCCGAGTGGCGCGTTGCCGAAGCGACGGTGGAGCAGGCCGAGGCGCGGCTCACCCGGATCGAGGCCGAGGCCGCGCGCATCACCCGCGCCCGCGCTGATCTGGCGGCGATCGGGGATGCCGACGCCGATGTGATCGCCGCACGCAAAGCGGTGGATGATGCGGCGGATGAACTCGCAGGCTTACGCGACAGGCTCACCGCCGATCAGGCGCGCAAGGCCGCATTGCAGGCCGCACGCGATGACGCGGCAAGCGCGCTCGCCGCCGCACGCGCCGAACTCGCCGGGGTTGAACGCGAACACACCGCGCTGACCCGTGATCGTGATGCGCGGGCCAAACGTGAGGCGGGCCGGCAGGGGCTGCCGACCGCGCTTGACCGGGTGAGCGTTGCGCCGGGCTATGAACGTGCGCTGGCAGCAGTGCTGGGGCGCGATGGAAAATCGCCGCTGGGCACGCCCGCTACCTCGCAGGATGGGCGGTTCTGGACAGGCGCCGATGCGCCCGCGCCGGTCGCAGACAGTCTGCTCGCGCGGCTGACCAACTGCCCGCCCGAACTCGCCGCGCGGCTCGCCCTGGTGCATTGCGTGGTCGAAGATGATGGCCGCGCGCTCGCCCCCGGCGAATGGCTCGTCACCCGCACTGGACACCTGCGTCGCTGGGACGGGTTTATCGCGCGCGGGGAAGGCGCGGCAGAGGCGGCGCAACTGGAAGCCGCCAACCGCTTTGCTGAACTCGATGCCGCGCTGCCGCCGCTGCGCGCTGCTGCTGCCGACGCCGAGGCCGAGGACAAGGCGGTGCGCGAAGAACTCGGCGCATTGCAAGCCGCGCTGGTCGCGCAGGAACGCGGCATTGCGGGCGCAGTGGAGGCGGAGCGCCACGCATTGCGTCGGCTCGATCAGGCCGAGGCGGTCAAGGAGCGGATCGCCGCGCGGCTGGCGGAACTGGCCACCAGCGCGGGCGAGATCGAAGCGCAAATCGCCGCCGCCACCGCCGAAGTCAACGCCGCTCGGACGCAGCGCGAACGCCTGCCCGCGCGCGATGCCGAACGCGCCGCGCTGGGTGCCGCGCAGGCGCGCAACGAAGCCGCCCGCACCGCCGTGCAGGCCGCGCTGGCAGACCTCGCCGCGCAGGATCAGGCGCTGGCGGTGGCGCGCGAACGGCTGGCGGCGCAGCAGGCCGATCATGCCGGGTGGCAGGCACGATCGAGCGATGCCGAGCGCCGCATGGCGGAAACGGGCCGTCGGCTGGCTGAAATCGCCGAAGATCGCGCCGTCCACGCCGCCAAACCCGCCGCGCTGATCGCCGAAATCGAAGCAGGCGAGGAGGCCCGCACCCGCCTTTCCGCAGACCTCGCCGCCGCCGAAGCGGCCATGCGCGCAGCCGAGGCGCAGCAGCGCACCGCCGACGCCGCGCTTTCGGCGCACACCGAAACGCTGGCGCAGACACGCGAAGCCCGCGCCAGCCTTGCCGCGCGTGCCGAAAACGAGGAATTGCGGCGAACCGAAATGGCGCGCATTTCGGGCGAGCGCTTCCAGTGCCCGCCGCCGCTGCTGTGTGAACGCTTCGGCTTTGATGAGGCCAACCTTGCCCCAGCCGCTGACGAATCGACCGAATTGGAACGCCTCACCGCCGCGCGTGAACGGATCGGGCCGGTCAATCTGGTCGCGGCTGACGAACTCGCGCGGATTGAGGGCGAGCACGGCACCAGCGCCAGCGAACAGGCCGAATTGGTCGAAGCCATCGCCCGGCTGCGCGGATCGATCGGCAGTCTCAACCGCGAAGGGCGCGAACGGTTGCGCGCCGCGTTTGAGGAAGTGGACGGGCATTTCCGGGTGCTGTTCACCCGGCTGTTCGAAGGCGGGCAGGCGCATCTGGCGCTGATCGACAGCGACGATCCGCTGGAAGCTGGGCTGGAAATCTACGCCCAGCCGCCGGGCAAGCGGTTGCAATCACTTTCCTTGCTATCGGGCGGCGAACAGGCGTTGACTGCCACCGCGCTGATTTTTGCGCTGTTCCTTACTAACCCTGCGCCGATCTGCGTGCTGGATGAGGTCGACGCGCCGCTGGATGACGCCAATGTCGAACGGTTTTGCGATCTGCTCGATTCGATGGTGCACACCACCACCACCCGTTATCTGATCGTCACCCATAACGCGGTGACGATGAGCCGGATGCACCGGTTGTTCGGCGTGACCATGGCGGAACGCGGGATTTCGCGGCTGGTCAGCGTGGATCTGGGCGAAGCCGCGCTGCTGGCGGCGGAGTAGGTTACGCGTCCAGCGCGATCGCCAGCCTTGCACGGATCGCTTTGAGCGCGGTGATTGTTTCGGCCATGTCGGGGCCGTCGCTTACCATCAGCCGCACACCGGGGGTCGCAACCATTTCGGCAGCAATCCGGCGATCCCCGCTGCGACGATCAATGCCGCGCCGGTCTAGCGCGGATTTGGCAGCGCCGCGCAGCACTGCCTCGGCACCTTTCAAGGTGTAGCCTTCGTGGTTCACCAGCCGATCGATGGTTTCCACCATCGCCACGTCGGCAGTCCGGTAATAGCGCCGCCCGCCGCTGCGTTTCAGAGGTTTGAGCAGCGGGAATTGCGCTTCCCAATAGCGCAGCAC
>PHEL01000107.1 GCA_002842925.1 Alphaproteobacteria bacterium HGW-Alphaproteobacteria-14 | reverse complement strand
CGCTCCCATGCCCAGCTTCGCCCAGAACCTCGAACGCACGCTGCACAACGCGCTCGGCAATGCGTCTGACCGGCGGCACGAATATGCCACGCTTGAACACCTGTTGCTGGCGTTGATCGATGATGAAGACGCCGCGCAGGTGATGGCCGCCTGCGGGGTCGACCTGGCCGAGCTGGGTGAGGTGGTGAAGCAGTATCTCGATCAGGAATATCAATCGCTTAAAACAGAAGACGGGGCCGATCCGCAACCCACTGCGGGGTTCCAGCGGGTGATCCAGCGCGCGATCCTGCATGTGCAATCGTCGGGCAAGGATACCGTCACCGGCGCCAATGTGCTGGTCGCGCTGTTTTCCGAACGCGATAGCTACGCGGTCTATTTCCTCCAGCAACAGGATATGAGCCGGCTGGATGCGGTCAGCTATATCAGCCACGGCATCGGCAAGGGTGGCCGCCAGATCGAATCGAAGAACGTAGCTGGCACCGACAAGCCCGAAGAACCGGCGCAGACCAAAGAAGGCGGCAACAAGAAGGAAACCGCGCTCGACCAGTTCACCGTCAACCTCAACGTCAAGGCCGAAGCGGGCAAGATCGATCCGCTGATCGGGCGCGGGCCGGAGGTTGACCGCACGATCCAGATCCTGTGCCGCCGGTCAAAAAACAACCCGCTTTACGTCGGCGATCCCGGCGTCGGCAAAACCGCGATTGCCGAAGGGCTGGCGCGCAAGATCGTCGAAGGCGACGTGCCCGAAGTGCTGGCCGAAGCGGTGATCTACTCGCTCGATATGGGCGCATTGCTGGCGGGCACGCGCTATCGCGGCGATTTCGAGGAACGGCTGAAACAGGTCGTCAACGAACTTGAAGCGATGCCGAACGCGGTTCTGTTCATCGACGAAATCCACACCGTGATCGGCGCAGGGGCCACCAGCGGCGGGGCGATGGACGCCTCGAACCTGCTCAAGCCCGCGCTGTCGTCGGGCGCGATTCGCTGCATCGGATCGACCACCTACAAGGAGTTTCGCAACCACTTCGAAAAAGACCGCGCGCTGCTGCGGCGGTTCCAGAAGATCGACGTGAACGAGCCGACCGTTGAAGACACGATCAAGATTTTGAAAGGCCTTCGCAGCGCCTTTGAAGACCACCACAAGGTGAAATACACCCCCGACGCGATCAAGACCGCGGTGGAATTGTCGGCGCGCTACATCAATGACCGCAAATTGCCCGACAAGGCGATCGACGTGATCGACGAAGTCGGCGCGATGCAGATGCTGGTGCCGCCCAGTCGCCGCAAGAAAACCATCACCGCCAAGGAAATCGAACAGGTGATCGCGACCATGGCGCGCATCCCGCCCAAATCGGTGAGCAAGGACGACAAGAAGGCGCTCGAAAACCTCGAACGCGATCTGAAACACGTGGTGTTCGGGCAGGACGAGGCGATCAAGCGGCTGTCGACCGCGATGAAGCTGAGCCGCGCGGGCCTGCGCGATCCCGACAAGCCGATTGGCAGCTTCCTGTTCTCCGGCCCCACCGGGGTGGGCAAGACCGAAGTTGCGCGCCAGCTTGCCAGCATCATGGGGATCGAACTGAAACGCTTCGACATGTCCGAATATATGGAACGCCACTCGGTTTCCCGCCTTATCGGCGCGCCTCCGGGCTATGTCGGCTATGATCAGGGCGGATTGCTGACCGATGCAATTGACCAGAACCCGCATTGCGTGCTGCTGCTCGACGAAATCGAAAAAGCGCACCCCGATCTGTTCAACATCCTGCTGCAAGTGATGGATAATGGCCGCCTGACCGATCACCACGGCAAGACGGTCGATTTCCGCAACGTGGTGCTGATCATGACCACCAATGCCGGCGCATCCGACATGGCGCGCAGCGGGATCGGGTTTGGCGACGTGTCGAAAGAAGACGCCGGAACCGAAGCGGTGAACAAGATGTTCACCCCCGAATTCCGCAACCGGCTCGATGCGATCGTGCCGTTTGCCTACCTTGGCCGGTCAACCGTGGCGCGGGTGGTGGACAAGTTCATCCTTGAGCTGGAATTGCAGCTCGCTGAACAGAACGTCCACATCCAGTTCGACAGCGACGCCCGCACGTGGCTGGGCGACAAGGGCTATGACAAGCTGTATGGTGCCCGCCCGATGAGCCGGTTGATCCAGGACAAGATCAAGCAGCCGCTCGCCGAAGAATTGCTGTTCGGCAAGCTATCCGGCGGCGGCGAGGTGCAGGTCAGCGTCAAGGACGGCAAGCCGACCTTTGAAATCACCCCGGCCCCACCCAAGGCAAAGCCCGCGCGAAAAACGCCGGTCGCAAAGAAAAAGGCCCCGGCGAAAAAGCCCGCGCCTGAGGCGGGAGAGGGCTGAGGCCCGCCCACACAACCGCTCCCCCCACCCCCTCCCTTGAAAAGGACGGGGTGGGGCAGTCGCCGGCTTACTGAATCGCGGCGAGGTCAGTGGCGATTTTCGCCAGCACTTCCTCGGTGATCATCCCTTGCGAGAACGGCGCGACCGCGGTCAGGCTCATGCCCTTGAACTGTTCATAGGCCGGGTGCTGATCAAGATCAGGAAGGGTCGCGAGCACCACCGCCTTGGCGCGCTCATCAGCCATCAGCGCTTCGATCGGCATATCAACCGAGAACGCCGCAGCAACGGTGGTGGTAGTGGTCGCCGCATCATCTTCAGCGGCGAAGGCCGGAGCGGTCAGGGCGGCGGTAGCAAGGCCAAGCGCGGCCAACGGAATGAATTTCATAAAAACGGTTCCTTGCTGGCGCGGCTGATAATCATCGCGCCATGCGGTGGATTTACCGCAAACATATGGCATTGCAATGAATATGGCACCGCCCGGTGCCCGCCGCACAAGTCGCGCCGCGCGACTTCGGAGGAGCAGCGCCATTTTCTTATCTCACGGATTGCATCGCCGCCAAGCGCGGCATAGTAGCTGCGTTCATGCAACCGAAAATATTGACCACAATGAAGGAATACAGCCCTTCGTTGTTCCTCGCCGATCTGATCGCGGGCGTGACCGTCGCCATGGTCGCGTTGCCGCTATGTATCGCTATCGCGATCGCATCGGGCGCCGATCCGGCCAAGGGGCTGATCACTGCGGTGGTCGGCGGACTGCTGATTTCGCTGCTGGGCGGCAGCCGGGTGCAGATTGGCGGGCCGACCGGTGCGTTCATCGTCGTTGTGTTCGGGGTGATTGCCGAACATGGCTATGATGGGCTGGTGATCGCCACGATGATGGCGGGCGTGGCAATCTGATCGCCTATGTGCCCGAAGCGGTGATCAACGGCTTCACCATCGGTATCGCGATCATCATCGCGGCCAGCCAGATCAACGATTTCTTCGGCCTTGGCCTGACCGCGATGCCCGCTGATTTCCTCGAAAAAGTCCCGGCCTTGTGGGCGGCGCGCGAACAGTTCAATCCCTATGCGCTGGCCGCCGGTGCGGGGGCACTGGGGCTGATTATTGTGCTGCGGTGGAAGTTCCCGCGCCTGCCCGGACTGATCGTCGCCATCGCGGTCATCTCTGCAATCGCGGCGCTGGCGCAGGCGCCGGTCGATAGCATCGGATCGCGCTATGGCGCATTGCCCAGCGGCCTGCCGTTTCCCGGCCTGCCCGATATCAGCGCGGCGCGACTGATCGAGCTGCTGCCGTCCGCAATGGTGATCGCATTCCTCGCGGCGATTGAATCGCTGCTGTCGGCGGTGGTGGCGGATCGCATGATGGGCGGGCAGCATCGCCCCAATGCCGAGGTTTCCGCGCAGGGCTGGGCCAATCTGGGTTCCGCCCTGTTCGGCGGGATGCCGGCCACCGGAGCGATTGCGCGCACCGCCACCAATGTGCGCGCCGGGGGCAAGACCCCTATGGCCGGCGTGCTGCACGCTATCATCATCCTGATCATCATGCTGGCCGCGCTGCTGCTGATAACCGCGTGGAACATGAGCGAGCCGCACAAGTGGCGCGGATATTGGGCGACGCCGCTGGCCGAACGCGGGTTGCTGGTGTTGACCATGGTGCTGACCGTGGTGGCTGATCTCACCATTGCCATCGGGGTCGGGGTGGTGCTGGGGCTTGCGTTAAGGCTGCGCGACGCGGGAGCAAAACCGGGCGCGTGGAACGTGCCAGATCGTTAATGCCAGAACGCTGACATCAGGCGTCGATCTGCACCAGCTTGTCGCGCCCGGTCGCTCCGCGCAGCAGATGCAGTTTTGATCGGGGGATATCCAGCGCGCGCGCCAGCATCGCCAGCACGGCCGCGTTGGCCTCGCCATCTTGCGCCTTGGCCCGAACCTTGATCAGCACCGCGCCCTCGCCAAGCGCAATCTGCTCGCTGCGTGCGCCCGGTGTTACCCTCAGCGCCAATCGCCGCCGATCATCGGCCAGCGCCAGCAGCGCAGCGGCGGGCGGGAAATCGGGCCGGGGCCGCGCCATGATCGCCGCTTACTTCAGCGCCGCCGCCGCCACCGCTGCGGCGTGGTGTTTTGCATTTTCGGCATAATGCGCGGTGCCGATCCGCATTCCCATGATCGCCGCGTCATCCAGATCGCGCATCTTGCGCGCCGGACGGCCACCCCACAGCTCGCGGCTGGCGATCACCTTGCCCTCGGTCAGCATTGCGCCCGCCGCCAGCATCGCGTCCGCACCGATCACCGCCTTGTTCATCACAATCGCGCCAAGACCGACAAAGCCGCGGCTCTCGATCGTGCAGCCGTGCACCATCGCCATGTGGCCGATCAGCACATCGTCACCGATGATCAGCGGGCTGCCATCAGGATCGCCCCCAGGGATATCGAGCCGCGGCGGGTCGCAATGGAGCACTGATCCATCCTGCACATTGCTGCGTTTGCCAATCACGATCCGGCTGACATCGGCGCGCAGCACGCAATTGTACCAGATTGATGAACCCGCCCCGATTGCGACATCGCCGATGATCGTGCAGCCGGGCGCGATAAAGGCGGTATCGTGGATGCGCGGGGTTTTCCCGTGGATGGGAATGATGTTCACGCCCGGGCGCTGAACGCTCATGCTCGGCTCTCCTGCCATTGCGCGGTGGTAATCGAATAGAGGATGGTGGTGCGGTCTTCGGGTGGATAGGCCGGATCGTCGAAATCGAGATCGCGCCGCCGCTGCATCCCCAGCTTTTCCATCAGCTTCCGGCTTGGCCGGTTGAGTTCACTGGTGAGCGCGACGACGTGCGGCGCGCCGACGCTGCCGAATGCCCAGTCGAGCACTGCGCGCATCGCTTCCTCTGCATATCCGCGGCGCCAGCGGTCCTCGCGCACCAGCCAGCCGACCTCGTGATCGCCGACATTCCTCGCCAGCGGATTGTCGACCCGCTTGATCCCGCAATGGCCGACCATTTCGCCGGTTTCCTTCTCGATCATGAACAGGAAGCTGAAGCCTTCCTGCGCATAGAGCGCCTGCGAGCGGGCATGCTTGGCCTCGATTTCGTGCAATTCCTTGACCCCGCCCAGCCGTTCCATGATGGCGGGCGTGTTGAGCAGGCGGAATTGCAGCGCGGCATCGGCGTCCTCGATCGTGCGCAGGATCAGGCGTTCGGTTTCAGCAATGATGTCAACCATGGTGCTTGTCCCATGCTGCACGATCGATCGAATAAACCACCGTGTCGCGCCAAGGGGGATCGTAACGCGCGTCGGGATAGTCGAGATCTTCGCGCCGCCGCATCCCCAGCCGCTCCATCAGGCCCCAGCTGGCCTTGTTGCCGATCACTGTCAGCGCGACGACCTCCTGCGCACCAAAGCGGCCAAACGCGGCATCGAGCACAGCCGTCGCGGCCTCCCGCGCATAGCCCTGCCCCCAGGCATCCTCGCGCAGGCGCCAGCCCACTTCCATCGCCCCGGTGACGCTGGAACCGGGCGCATCGGCGCGCTTGAGCCCGCAGAAACCGAGGATCGCGCCATCGGCCTTGCGTTCGACCAGCCAGAAGCAATGGCCATGTTGCGCGGCGCAACTTTCGACCCGGGCGCGTTGTTTCGCCATGCCTGTGGCATCGAGCACCCCGCCAAGCCATTGCATCACGGCGGGCGTGTTGGTGACGCGGAAGAACTCCGCCCAATCGCTGTCACCGCACCAATCGCGCAGGATCAGCCGTTCGGTTTCGCAGCGAAAGCCGGACATATCAGCCATTGATGAGCCGCGCGGCGTGCGCGGCGTGATAGGTGAGCACGCCTGAACAGCCCGCGCGCTTGAACGCCGTGAGCGTTTCCAGCACCAGCGCATCGCGATCCCCCGCCCCGGCCCGCGCAGCCGCTTCGATCATCGCGTATTCGCCGCTGACCTGATAGGCGAATACCGGCACGTTGAACGCCGCCTTCACACGCGCCACGATGTCGAGATAGGCAAGGCCCGGTTTGACCATCACGCTGTCGGCACCCTCGGCAATGTCCAGCGCGACTTCGCGGATCGCCTCATCGCCATTGGCCGGGTCCATCTGGTAGGTTTTCTTGTCGCCCTTCAGCAAGCCGCCGCTGCCCACCGCATCGCGGAACGGGCCATAAAAGGCGCTGGAATATTTGGCGGCGTAAGACATGATCTGGACATTGGGATGCCCGTTCATTTCCAGCGCCATGCGGATCGCGCGGATGCGGCCGTCCATCATGTCGGACGGGGCGATGATATCCGCACCCGCATTGGCTTGATTGATCGCCTGATCGACCAGCGCAGCAACGGTATCGTCGTTCACGACATAGCCCGCAGCATCAATCAGCCCGTCCTGCCCGTGGGCGGTATAGGGATCGAGCGCCACGTCGGTCAGCACGCCGATATCATCCCCGCAGGCATCCTTGATCGCGCGGATTGCCCGGCACATCAGGTTATCGGGATTATGTGCCTCGGCCCCGTCATCGCTGCGCAGTTCATGCGGCGTATTGGGAAACAACGCCACCACCGGAATGCCGAGCGCTGCCGCCTCTTTCGCGCGCGCGGCGATGCCATCGACCGACCAGCGCGATACGCCGGGCAGGCTGGCGACCGGCTCCTCCACCCCTGTCCCCGAAGTCACGAACAGCGGCCAGATCAGATCGGCGGGAGTGAGGATGGCTTCGCGGTGGAGCGCGCGGCTCCATGCGTGGGCGCGGGTGCGGCGCAGGCGGGTGTTGGGATAGCTGGCGGTCATGCGCGCGGGTTTAGGCGCAATCCGGGCGCTGCGACAAGTCGTTCAGCGCATCCCGCGCGCAATATCGACCTTCTCGATCTCGCGCAGCGGCTCTTTGACCTCGCTCGGCAGCGGTTCCAGATCCTGCAGCGCCGCGCCGACCTCGATATCTTTCATCTGGATCAGCTGGCGGCGGAAATCGATCAGCTCGGTGCCCGAAAGTTCGGCGCGATTGACGAATTGCACACTCGCCGGGTTGATCACGCGCCCGCCGCGATACATTTCGTAATGCAGGTGCGGGCCGGTCGATAGCCCGGTCGATCCGACATAGCCGATCACCTGCCCGCGCCGCACCTGCTGCCCGGAACTCACCGCCATCCGGCTCATGTGACAATAGCGGGTGGCAAGCCCGCTGCCATGTTCCAGCCGCACCGCAATGCCGCAACCGCCCGCGCGCCCTGCGGCGCTGACCCGGCCATCGGAGACTGCAACGATCGGGGTGCCATGGCGCGCCTTGAAATCCATCCCTTCGTGCATCCGGCGATAGCCCAGGATCGGATGGCGACGCATCCCGAAGCCTGATGAAGTTGCCCCTGGAACTGGCGCCAAGAGGCCATGACGCTGCTCGCCCACGCCCGAAGCTTCGAAGAACCGTCCGTCCTTGCCCCAGCGCATCATCTGCGTGCGCGGTTTTCCGGCGCGGTCGACCCCGGCATAGAGCAATTGCCCCGCCTGGCGTTCACCCGTCGCAGCGCGGCGATAGGAGATGATGATGTCGAATTCGTCGGTCGAGCGCACTTCGCGGTCCAGATCGATCTGCGCGTCGAGCGCTTTCAGATATTCCTGCACCGCGCTGGCCGGGACGCCTGCCTGCCGCATCGAACGATAGAGGCTTGACCCCACCGGGCCGCGCACCCGCAGCGGCGTATCGTCCACACGGATGATGTTGCGTTTCAACGCCAGCGGCCCGCTGGGCATCACCGGCATGCCATCGGCGGTAATCTCGCCCACGCCGGGCCGCGTCAGTTGCAGCTCCAGATCGAACCGCGCGCGGAAGGCGAGGCTGTCAAGCGGACGCGGCTGGCCGGGCGCGGGGCGGCGGCCCAGCAGCACGTCCATCTGCGTTCCCGATGCGATCTCGCCCAGCGGCAAGGCCTGATCAACCAGCGCGGCGGCACGATCAATATCGTCTGCCGCAACCCCGGCGCGGCGCAGCATCGCAGCAAAGCTGTCCCCCGGCGCCAGCGTAACCACCATCTGGATCTGCGGGCGTTCGGGCGCGCTTTTGAGCGGGATGACCGCCTGCGTCGGCCCCATCCGGCGGCCGCTATCCGCGCCCAATGCCAGCGGCAGGATCATCTGGCTGCGCAATTCGCTGGTCACCGCGTCACCATGCGGCATCGCAGGGCGCGCTTCGAGCGGAGTCAGATCGGGCCACAAGGCCAACGCCGCTACACCAAGGCCGACCATCGTGCCCAACCCGCGAAACCACCGGCGGCTGCCAATGTCTTCGGCCAGGTCAGGCGCAAGATCGAGGCTGCCGAACCAGCGTGAGGCGGCAAGACGCCATTCGTCGTAACGTTCGGACACGCCATTGACCCGCGCCAGCACTGTGCGCCTGGCCTGCTGGGCTATGGTTGGTGGGGTATTGGCTTTGGAATTGCGGAAATAGGGCAGCAATTCGCGCGCGGTTCCGGGATCGACCGAGGCAAACTCGGCTGATGCGGCTGCGGCGCGCAGATCCGCTTCCGGGCCGTGCTCCGGCTCGGGCGGATCGTTCAGATTGCGCGCATGGTCCAACATCTCTGCCCCGAAAGCGACGCCCGTACGGGGCGAGCTTGCCTCTATCCCAACCGCTCCCTTGTCGCATTTTCCTGCCACAACAAAGTAAATCCCGCATTAACCAGCGACCAGCCGTATCGCAGATGCGGTAAGGTGTTGTGCCAAGGCAGGGTGATGGCCTGCGCCAGACCTTGCCCCACCCTGCCAAGCCTGACACAAGCCGTGTCACTGTGACCTTTCCCCTCAGCGATCATTCCGTCGCCCCGCGCGGCGCTGCCTTTCGGGATGACAGCGTGCGCGCCGTGCTCGGCCCGACCAATACCGGCAAGACCCACCTGGCGATTGAGCGGATGTGCGGCCATTCATCCGGGATGATGGGCTTTCCGCTGCGGCTGCTGGCGCGCGAGGTCTATGACCGGGTGCGCAGCATCAAGGGTGACAAGCAGGTGGCGCTGATTACCGGCGAAGAACTGATCGAACCGCCCGACGCGCGCTATTTCCTGTGCACCGCCGAAGCCATGCCGCGGACGGCGGGGCAGCACGCCTTTGTCGCCATCGACGAGGCACAATTGAGCGCCGATCCTGAACGCGGGCATATCTTCACCGACCGGCTGCTGCACGCACGCGGGCGCGAGGAAACGATGATCCTCGGTTCTTCCACCCTGCAACCGATGATCAAGGCGCTGATCCCGCGCGCGGACATCACCACCCGTCCGCGTTTCTCCACGCTGTCGCACGCCGGGGTGTGCAAATTGTCGCGCCTGCCCAAACGCAGCGCCGTGGTCGCCTTTTCGGTCGAGCAGGTTTACGCGATGGCCGAAGCGCTGCGGCGCTTCAGAGGCGGGGCGGCGGTGGTGATGGGCGCGCTGTCGCCCGAAACCCGCAACAGGCAGGTGGAATTGTTCCAATCGGGCGAGGTCGACTACATCGTCGCCACCGATGCGATCGGCATGGGTTTGAACCTCGATCTCGATCATGTTGCCTTTGCCGCGCTGAGCAAGTTCGACGGGCAACGCAAACGGCGGCTGACCCCTTCGGAAATGGCGCAGATCGCGGGCCGGGCGGGGCGGCACCAGCGCGACGGCACCTTCGGCACGCTGTCTGGGATGAGCGCCGCGAGCCAGCAGGGCGAACCACTCGCCTTCACCGATGAAGAAATCTACGCGATCGAGGAACACAGGTTCGCGCCGCTGACCCACCTGTTCTGGCGTGAGGCGGAACCCCGGTTCGATTCGCTGGCAATGCTGATCGCGGATCTGGAAGCGCGACCCGATAACGCAGTGCTGCGCGCTGCGCCCGAAGCGATCGACATGGCGGTGCTCCGGCGACTTTCGGAAGACAGCATCGCCCAAACCGTGCGCGGTGCCGGCGGTGTGCGGCGATTCTGGGAGGCGTGTTCGCTCCCCGATTTCCGCAGCCTTGGCGTGGAACAGCACGCGCGGTTTGTCGCACGGCTGTGGCAGGACCTTGGCCAAGGCTATATTGGCGCGGATTTCGTCGCTGCGCGCATCGCGGAGCTTGACCGGATGCAGGGCGACATCGACACGCTGCAAGGGCGGATCGCGGCGATTCGCAGCTGGGCTTACATCTGCCAGCGCCCCGATTGGGTGCTGGCGCGCGACGAAATGGCCGCGCGCGCACGCGCGGTCGAGGCAAAGCTTTCGGATGCGCTGCACGCGCGGCTGACCGAAAGATTCGTCAACCGGAGGACGACACTTTTGATGAAATCGCTGGAGCAGGACGCAAGCGCGCTGCCGGTCACTCTTGAACCCGATGGGCATTTGACGGTCGAGGGAGAGGCCATCGGCAGGCTCGAAGGCTTCCGTTTCCATGTCGATCCTTCGGCCGGGGTCGCAGACCGCCGGATGCTGCTGGCGGCGGGGGAAAAGGCATTGCCTGCGTTACTGGCGAAGCGTGCCGAATGGCTGCTTGCTCAAGGGCTAGGCGAGCTGGAAATTTCCGGCGGAGCGATCCGCTGGTCAGGCCAAGGACAGGGCCAAGGGCAAGGACGCGCGCTGGCCGACATCACCTTCCCCGGCCAGGCAGGTCAGGGGGCAGGCGCGGGCAATTTCGGCGCGCCGCGCATAGCGCTGACCCGCGATCTGGCGCTGCTGACCGATGCGGCAAAGACGATGCTGGAGGCGGGGCTTGCGCAATGGCTGGACAAGCAGCTCGAACCACTGGCGCCGGGTCGCAGGCGCGCGCGCTGCTGATCACGCTGATCGACGCGCGCGGGGTGATCAGCCGCGAAGACGCCGGGCTGGAACATCTGCCCAAGGAAATGCGCCCCTATCTGCGCAAGCTGGGGGTGACGTTCGGCGCGCTCGATATTTTCGCGCCCGCTTTGCTCAAACCCGCGCCGCGCCGGTTGCTGCACGCCCTCGGCCTCGATCTGCGCGCCCTCAACGAAGCGATGCTGCCGGTGCTGGCCGAAGGAAGCTGGGCCAAGGGGCGGCTGCCTGCGGGCTATCGTTACGCGGGGTCGCAGGCAATCCGGGTCGATCTGGCAGAGAAGATCCTGCGCGCCGCGTTCGAAGCGCGCGCCGTGGTCAGCGCCGCCAAGCCGAAAGAACGCAACCTCCCCTTCCGGATCGATCTGGCGCTGCCGGTGTCGATCGGGCTGGAGGCAGAGAACGCCCGCCGCCTGCTCGGCAGCGCAGGGTTCCGCTGTGACCGCGCGCGGCCCTTGCCCGAAGGCGCCTTCGGCCCGCCCGCGCCCGACCGCTGGCACTGGCGCCCGCGCCGCCCCGGTGACCGCGAGGAACGGCGGCCCGCACGCCGCGACGCGCGCGCCGAATCCGGCCAGCCGCGCGCCAAGGGCAAACCCGCCAAGGCCAGGCCTGATCGCGATACCGCCCAGCGCGCGCCCCGCCCCGCCCAGAGCGCACCCAGACCTGCGCCCAGGCCCGCGCCCAAACCCTTTGGCGACACCGGCCCGGCCCGTGCCAGCGGCGCGTTTGACAAGCTGGCAGACCTGCTCAAGCGGTAATGGCGGGCAGTGTGGACGATCCGATCCGATCCCCATCCATCAGGATCGACCGGCTGCTTGTCTCTCTCCGCTTCGCCCGCACCCGCTCGGCGGCGGTCGCGCTGATCGAAGCCCACGCTTTACGCCGCAACAGAAAACATGTGCTGCGGCCATCAGAGCAAGCGCATATTGGTGACGTGTTGACCATCGCGCTGGGCGATAGTGTGCGGGTGATCGAACTGCTGACGATCCCCGACCGGCGCGGCCCGCCTGCCGAGGCCCGTTCGCATTATCGCGAGGTTGACGGGGGCGGGCTTGACCGTAAAGGGCAAATGCCCATAGCAGCGTCGCCGCGTGTGGCGGACAACCCGCCTGACCTGCCCGAAAAGCGCTTTTGAAAGACCCGCAATGACTTACGTCGTCACTGAAGACTGCATCAAGTGCAAATACACCGATTGTGTGGAAGTGTGCCCGGTGGATTGCTTCTACGAAGGCGAGAATATGCTGGTCATCAACCCCAGCGAATGCATCGATTGCGGCGTGTGCGAACCCGAATGCCCGGCCGAAGCGATTCTGCCCGATACCGAAGACGGTCTGGAAAAGTGGCTGGAACTGAACACTAGATATTCCGCCGAATGGCCCAATATCACCAGCCAGAAATCCCCGCCCGAAGATGCCGATGAGCACAAGGGCGAGCCGGGCAAGTTCGAGAAATATTTCAGCGAAGCGCCGGGCGAAGGCGACTGATTTCACCAGCAAAGTTGCGCCCGCATGGCGGTGTGGGGGCACAAGCAATCGTCGACTCGCAATTTTGTTGCGGGCGTGCTATATAATGCCTGCACCGCGCAGGGCTGAGGTCAGCGCAGGCGATAAAAACCAGGAAGGCCCGACACCAGCACCCCCCTAACCGGATGATCCGCTCACGGCGCTTCACCTCAGACGAGGCCCCCCTCGGCAGGTTCGCGCTGCCGGGAAGATTGTCCGCTCTCACGCTGGTACGACGGCCCACAGAAAGGAATGTGCATGGCAAGCACCGCAAACGCATTCACGGTCGGCGATTATGTTGTTTACCCCAAGCACGGCGTGGGCCGTGTAATTGAACTGCAGAGCGAGGAAATCGCCGGAATGCAGCTCGAACTTTACGTCCTGCGGTTTGAAAAGGAACGCATGACGCTGCGCGTGCCGGTGGGCAAGGTCGAAGCGATCGGAATGCGCAAGCTGTCCTCCGACAAGACGCTGAAACAGGCGATGGAAACCTTGAAGGGCAAGCCCAAGGTCAAACGCACCATGTGGTCGCGCCGCGCGCAGGAATACGAAGCCAAGATCAATTCGGGCGACCTCGTGTCGATTGCCGAAGTGACCCGCGATCTGTTCCGCCCCGAAGATCAGCCCGAACAATCCTATTCGGAACGCCAGATCTTCGAAGCCGCATCAAGCCGCCTCGCCCGCGAACTCGCGGCGATGGAGGAAACCGATGAACCGGCGGCGCTGAACAAGATCCTCGACGTGCTGCGCGAACACGCGCCGCAATATTACGAAAGCGCCGAAGAAGCGTAATTCGTCGCTCGGGCAACTGAGCAAACATCAAGGGCTGCCCCCGCCGGGGTGGCCCTTTTTGTTGGGCTGGGTAACCGCCGCGCCGTTCACTCGGTTGCCCGCAAATTGGTTTGCATTCCCGCGCACTGCACGCAATGCGTTGCAACCATGCGCGCCGCTCACTTCGTCGTACTGACCCTCGCCGTCCTTGCCTTGCAAGGATGCCTCGCCCGTGCGGCGGTGGATGTTGTCACCCTGCCGGTGAAGGCCGCCAGCGCGGGGGTGGATGCGGCGACCACCAGCCAGTCCGAAGCCGACGAGAAACGCGGGCGCGAAATCCGCAAGCGTGAAGAACGACTGGGCGCGCTGGAACGCGATTACGCCAGACAGCTGGAACGCTGCGGCGGCGGCGATGATACAGCTTGCGATAAGGCGCAAGCCATCCGGGCGGAAATGAAAGCACTGATGCCCGGAGTGCCGGTGGAGCCGGAGGGTTAATCCGCCGCAGCCCGCCGCAGCCGGTCATTGATCGCGCGGCCCACGCCGCTTTCCGGCACCGGGGCGATGGCGATGCGCGGGTGAGGGGCGTTGGCGGCTTCGTGAAGGCAGGCGTAAAGGCGCGCCGCTGCTTCGTTGATGTCACCGTCCGTTGACAGCGTGCAGTCACCTGCAATCCCGCCAAACCCGATCAGAAACTCTTCCGGTTCGCCCCACTCGGCATTCAACCGCACCGGCTTGCCCGGCGCATAGTGGCTGGCGAGTTGGCCCGGCGCTTCGATCATCGCTTCGATCGGCGCTTCGTTCGCTCCTGCGGCAGCCTGCGCGCCAATTTGCAGGGGGCCGGGGCGCAGTTCTGTGATGCTGCCATCGCCGCGCACCGCGACAATCGTGGATTCGACCCCCGCCGCGCAGGCCCCGCCATCGAGCACCAGGTCGATCCGCCCATCAAGCGAGGCAAGGACGTGTTCCGCAGTGGTCGGGCTGATAAAGCTGGAGCGATTGGCCGAAGGCGCAGCGAGCGGGAATGCCGCCGCCGCCAGCAAAGCGCGCATCACCGGATGGGCAGGCGCGCGCAAGGCGATGGTGGGCAGGCCTGCCGTCACCGCGTCAACCAGTCCGGCGTCAACGCGGCGCGGCACCACCAGTGTCAACGGGCCGGGCCAATGCGCAGCGGCCAGCGCCAGCGCGGTGGGCGAAAACGCACCGAACCGTGCCGCCTGTTCCATATCCCGCACATGGACGATCAGCGGGTTGAAATCGGGGCGACCCTTGGCAGCATAGATCCGCGCCACCGCCTCGGCATTGTCGGCCCGCGCGGCAAGGCCATAGACCGTCTCGGTCGGCACCGCGACCAGCCCGCACCACTTCCGTAACGTTCTTGCCGCTCATGCCCCGGCGCTATATTCAAACCCTCGCCCTGCCAAGTGCAAGGCCCACTTCCCATGCCAAAGGACGCACCTCAACGTGACCCCCTATACCCCGCCGACCGCCGACCAGCTGCTCGCCATCCGCGTCAATGCCGGGATCGAGGAACTCGCCCGGACGACCCGCTTCGCCCATGCCGAAGCCGATCTGGTCGAGGCGATTGTCGAAGGCGTCGGGCAGTTCGCTGCCGGGGAATTTGCGCCCTTGAACCGCATTGGCGATCTGGAAGGCGCGCGGCTCGAAAACGGCGTGGTGCGGCTGCCCGAAGGGTTCGATGCGGCCTACCGCGCCTATGTCGAACAGGGCTGGAACGCGATTGCCTCCCCCACCGAGTTCGGCGGGCAGGGGCTGCCCTTCACGCTGTCGTGCAACGTGCTCGAAAACCTCGGCGCGGCGAATATGGCGTTCAATCTGCTCCCGATGCTGTCGGTCGGCGCGATTGAGGCGCTGGAACATCACGGCAGCGCGGATCAGCAGGCGAAATACCTGCCCAACCTGGTCAGCGGCAAATGGTCGGGCACGATGAACCTGACCGAGCCTGCTGCGGGCAGCGATGTCGGCGCGCTGCGTTCGACCGCCGTGCCAGTGACGGATGGGCCGCACGCGGGCAAATACCGCATCACCGGGCAGAAGATCTACATCACCTGGGGCGAGCATGATCTGGCGGAGAACATCATCCACCTCGTGCTGGCGCGCCTGCCCGGTGCGCCCGAAGGTTCGCGCGGAATCAGCCTGTTCGTGGTGCCCAAATATCATGTGAACGATGATGGGACGCTGGGGGCGCGCAACGATCTGCGCTGCGTCAGCCTTGAACATAAGCTCGGCATCAATGCCTCACCCACCTGCGTTATGAGCTACGGCGACAACGGCGAATGTATCGGCGCGTTGGTCGGGCATGAAAACAAGGGGCTGGCGGCGATGTTCACGATGATGAACAATGCCCGCATCAATGTCGGCAACCAGGGCGCGCAGATCGCCGAACGCGCGACCCAGCAGGCGCTCGCCTATGCGCGTGACCGGGTGCAATCGGCGCGCGCAGGATCGCCCGTCAAGACCCCGGTGGCGATTATCGAGCATCCCGATGTGCGCCGCATGATCCTGCGGATGAAAGCGCTGACCGAAGCGGTTCGTGCGCTGCTCTATTACTGCGCAGGGCAAGTCGATCGCGGCAATCTGGGCGATGAGGCGGCACGGAACCGCGCCGATATCATCGTCCCGCTGATCAAGGCATGGGGCACGGATGTCGGGGTGGAGGTGGCGGGCCTTGGCATCCAGATTCACGGCGGGATGGGCTTTATCGAGGAAACCGGCGCAGCGCAGCACTGGCGCGATGCGCGGATTGCACCGATTTACGAAGGCACCAACGGGATTCAGGCCGCCGATCTTGTCACTCGCAAATTGGGGCTGGACGGCGGGGAGGCGATGATCGCACTGTTCGACACCATCGTGCGCGAAGCTGCGGGGGAAGCAGGCCTTGCGGCGCTGGCACAGGATTGCGCCGTCATCGCGCGCTGGATGCGCGATACGGCGAGCCTTGATGATCGGCTCGCAGGCAGTGTGCCGTTTGGCACCATGGCCGCAGTCGCGGTCGCCGGATGGCAGCTGATGAAGCAGGCAGCCGCGGTGGCCGTAGGCGCAGCCCCGTCGCTCGCCGCGACCAAGCCGGTGACGGTGCGGTTCTTCCTCGACCGGATCGTGCCCGAAGCCGCCGGTCTGCGCGCCGGGGCGATTGCCGGGGCAGCGGGACTCTACACTCTCCCTACAGCCGCGCTGGTGGGCTGACATGGATGGGCGCGACCCGCTGGAGCGTATCGCCGCCGCGCTCGAACGGCTCGCACCTCCGCACCCGCCGCCGACCGATTGGCTCAGCGCACCCGCCTATGTGTGGGAGGGGGATCGCGCGCGGGCCGTGCCGGCGCTCGATGCGCTACCGCTCGGCAACTTGCGCGGGATCGATGCGCAGAAGGCCGCGCTGCGGGGCAATTGCACCCGGTTAGCTGCGGGCGCTGCGGCGCATGATGTGCTGTTGTGGGGCGCGCGCGGGATGGGCAAATCGGCGCTGGTGCGCGCGGCGGTGGCTGATGTGCAGGCGGAAGCGCCGGGCGCGCTGGCGTTGGTGCAGCTTGCCCCCGGCACACTGCCAGGCTTCCCCTCGCTGATCGCGCAACTGGCGGAGCAGCCCCGCGCCTTCGTTCTGTTCATCGACGATCTTGGCTTTGGCGCGGATGGCCGGGCGGAAATGCTGAGCCTGCGCAGCCTGCTCGACGGCGGGGTGGCCCCGCGCCCGCCGCAAATCCGCCTTGCCGTGACCGCCAACCGCCGCGCGATTGTGGAACGCGAGGACACCAGCGCCGCCGTCCATGAACGTGATGAACGCGATGATGCGCTCGCGCTGGCAGACCGGTTCGGGCTGAGCCTCGGCTTTCACCCGGCGGACAAGGACACCTACCTCGCCATCCTTGAAGGCTACACCGCCCCGCTTGGTCTCAGCTATGATGCGGAGGAAGCGCTCGCCTTTGCGATTCAGCGCGGCAACCGATCAGGCCGCACTGCGCTGCAATTCGCGACCGAGTTGGCGGGGCGCGCGGGGCTGCGCCTCTAGTTGATCTTTTTCCCTGCCTGTTCGCGCAGATAATCTTCCTCGAACGCAGCGCGCGGGTCGGTCAATTGGCGTGGGGGCAGCTTTTCGCTTTGCAGCGGGGTAATCGCAGGCGCGGGGCTGGCGCCGGGCGCACGCACCCGCCAGATGATCCCGGCGGTATCGTCCGACACCAGCAGCGCACCGTCTCCGCCCCATTCAACCCATGTGGGCCGCCCGCGCGTGGTTCCGTCATCCTTGAGGAAACCGGTCAACACCGGCACCGGCTTGCCAACCGGGTTGCCGCGTGCGTCAAACGCAACATAGACCACGTCATAGCCCGAAGGCGGCTTGCGGTTCCACGATCCATGCCGTGCAATAAATGCTCCGCTGGCGAATTTGTCGCCCATTACATGGCCTTCGCGGCTGAATACCAGTCCCAGCGCAGCCACGTGCGGGCCGAGCGCATATTCGGGATTGCGGACATATTCCATCAGGAAACGCGGCATCGGCGCTTCGACCCGGCGATCAATATTGGTTTTGAAATAGACCCACGGCCAGCCATATTGCGCGCCAACCGGGACATTGGTGAGGTAATCGGGCACCAGATCCGATCCCAGCATGTCGCGTTCGTTCACGGTGGTCCACAATTCGCCGGTCCATGGGCTGAAATCGAGCCCGTTGGGATTGCGCAGGCCCACCGCAAACGGGCGCTGGCGCGCGGCGGCCAGATCATATTCCCAGATCATCGCGCGGCCTTCTTCCACCGCCATGCCCGCATCGCCGATATTGCTGACCGATCCGACCGCGACGTAAAGGCTTTTGCCGTCAGGCGAGATTTCCATATTGCGCATCCAGTGCCCGCCGCCGCCGGGCAGGTCCATCAGCTTGCGCGGGGAAGCTGTCACCTTGTCGCTGCCCAAGGCATAGGGAAACGCCAGCACCGCGTTGTGATTGGCGACATAGAGCGTGCCGTCCTGCCAGCTCATGCCTGAAGGCGAATCGAGCCCTTCTTCAAGGATCACGGTCCTGGTTTCCGCCGTGCCATTGCCATCGGCATCGCGCAGCAACACGATCTGATTGGCGGATTCGCCCGCCGCCCCGGCCTTGGCGAACAGAATGCCTTCGATCCAGCCACGGATCGTGTCCATGATCCCGCCGCCGCTCTTGTTGCTGGCAGGCGCGCGGGTCAGCGTGACCAGCACATCGCCATTGGGCAGTGCATAGAGCACGCGCGGGTGATCCAGCCCCTCGGCAAAGCGCACCACTTCCAGCCCCTCGGCGGGAACCGGAAGTTCATCGGCCTGCCAGCCCACTGGCGCGGCAATCTGCACCGTGGGGAAGCTCTGCGGATCGCCTTCCTGCAACACCGGATCTGTGCCTGCGACCTCCTCCACCGAAAGATCGGCGGTGTCGCCCCGGCTGAGAAACCAGAACGCCGCAGCGAGCAGCAGAACAAGGACACCAAGGGTGATTGCGATTTTGCGAATAATAGCCATGTGACATCCGATAGAGCCGGGCCGCGCGGGCGGCAACTGGCAACAGGCGAAAAGGCGTGTCTGCAATGTATGATTTCAAGCCCGATGCAGCGCAAGGCACGGCGGAACTCTACCGTGAATTGCTCGGCGCGGCTGACGCACTGACGGCAGACGAGCCTGACGCGATCGCCAATATGGCCAATGTTGCCGCGCTGTTGTGGGAATTTCTGCCTGATTTGAACTGGGCGGGGTTCTACCGCGTCGGCCCGGTCAAGGGTGGGGCCAAGAGTGGCGCCAAAGCCGGAGGGGCGGACGAACTGGTGCTGGGGCCATTCATGGGCCGCCCGGCCTGTATCCGCATCCCATTGGGCAGCGGCGTATGCGGCGCGGCGGCGCAGAACGGAGCGACGCAGCTGGTTGCCGATGTCCACGCCTTTCCTGGCCACATCGCCTGCGACGCGGCGAGCCGGTCCGAACTGGTGGTGCCGGTGCTGCGCGATGGGCAGGTGATCACGGTGATCGATCTCGACAGTCCGCGCCCGGCGCGCTTTTCGCAGGCCGACGCCGAGGGGATCGAGGCGCTCGCCGCGCTGCTGGCGGCGCGTATCTGACAGATTTCGTCTGTTAATCGGCCCGAAACGGGACAGCGGCCACCTCGCCGCTTGGGCGCGCGGGCCGGACGGTGTTAAGCGGATGATAACCATCCGCCGCCGCGCGCGGCCTTACGGGGGATATTTTGATGCGCCTTCCGATCCGCAACCTGACCAGCCTTCGGGCCATTCTGCCCGCACTTGCCCTGCCCGCTCTGTCCCTGTCCGCGATGGCTGTCGCGCAGGATTACAGCGATCTGCCGCCGCTTACGCCGGTGGATGAAGCGGCGGTGCGCAGCCTGCCGCCCGAATATCGCACCGCGCCGGTGATGGCCCGCACCACCGAAACCGTGACCGCGGTGGACGGGGTGGAAACCATCACCCGCACCCGCTGGATCGATGCGCCGCGCCGCCAGCCCGTGTCGAGCGCTGCGCCCCAGACCTATCCGCAACAGACCCATCCCCAGCAATCCTATCCCGATCACAGCCATGCGCCGGTGGCCTACACCCCCGCGCCGATGGTGTTTGAACGCGAACAATGGCTCGATGAATGCCGTCGCCGCACCGCCGGACGCAATAATGACGATACCGGCCTGATCATCGGCGGATTGCTCGGCGCGGTAGCGGGCGGCGTAGTCGGCCATGAAATCGCCAAGGTCGGTGACCGCACGCTCGGCACCGTGCTCGGCGTCGGCGGTGGCGGATTGATCGGCGGATTGCTGGGCAGCCTGATTGGCGGGGGCAAGAAGAAAGGCCGCTACGATTGTGAAGCGGCGCTGGATGGTTATCTGACGCAATATGGCACGCCAACCGGGCGCATGGCCAGCCGCGAGATCGCGTATCCGGCCTATGGCTACGGCTACCCCGCGAATTACGGCTATGCCTACGCTCCGCCGCCGCAGACGGTGCTGGTGCCGGTGCGCACCGAAGTGCAGCAGCAGGTGGTCGTGCGCGAAACCGTGCGCGAGGAAACCTATACCGTCCCCGGCGCGGCACGAGCGATTCCGGCACCGCGCCCTTCACCCAAGATGATCAAGGCGGACCGTTAGGGTCAGGACCTGGCGGCGTCCGCCAGCGGCGTCAGAATTCGCCGCCGGTCAGCCGCTGGCACACCAGATCAAGCTGATCGAGCGTGGTGTA
>PHEL01000106.1 GCA_002842925.1 Alphaproteobacteria bacterium HGW-Alphaproteobacteria-14 | reverse complement strand
AGCACGCGGCCATAGCCCTGTTCGCGGAAGGTTTCCCAGCACGCCTTGGTGGCAAAGGCGCTGCCGGTGAGGTGCACCTTGACCACGAATTCAAAGTCGACCGGCTCCATCTTGACGAAGGTCTTGTCGCGCAGCACGCCCGCGTTGTTGATGAGCACATGGACGCCGCCCCACTTCTGCTTGGCATCGGCGACCATCTTTTCCATCTGGTCATATTCGGTAACGGAAGCGCCGTTGGCGATCGCTTCTCCGCCCATCGCTTCGATTTCAGCGACGACCTGCGCCGCAGCGTCAGAGGTGCCGGTGCCATCGCGCGAACCGCCCAGATCATTGACGACAACCTTTGCCCCGCGCCGCGCGAGTTCCAGCGCATAGGCCTTGCCCAAACCGCCGCCTGCGCCGGTGACGATGGCAACCTTGTCCTTGAAGTTGATGGTCATGCGTGTTCTCCTGTCCTTGATCTGTGCGGCTTCTGGGCGGCGCGGTTTACGCCTGCGTAAAGCTGATGTGTGGCCGCTGCGTGGCACTTTCAAGCGTGGCTTGCAACTGCCGAACTGTCAGGCGGTGGATGCCGTAGGGTCAGGCAGTATGCGAAAGCCGCGTGAGCGCCGGAATCAGATCGGCAAACGAATCGATCACCGCATCCGCGCTCAATTCCTGCGGGGGCGCATCGCAATAGCCATAGGCAGCCGCGACGAACGGCACTCCGGCAGCTTGCGCAGCGCGAGCATCATAGGTCGAATCGCCGATGAACACGAAGCTGCCGTCTCCGGTCGCAGCGCGCGCGGCGATCACTGGGGCAGGGTGCGGTTTGGCGAGGAACTGGCCGTCATCGCCCTTTCCCATCGAATCCCCGCCGATCACGGTTGCAAACGCATCAATCAGATCGAGCTGGGTCAGGATGCTGCGGGCAAAACCTTCAAACTTGTTGGTCACCACCGCCATCCGCACGCCCTGCGACGCCAGTTGCGTCAGCGCCTCGCGCACGCCGGGGTAGGGCACTGTGTGCACCGCATTATGTTCGGCATAATAGGCCAGCATCGCCTTGTAGAGCCGCTTGAACTCATCATCTGGCAGGCCGCCCTGCACCTCAACCGCGCGCGCCAGCATGATCTTTGCCCCGCCGCCGATCAGGTCTTTCGACGTATCGAGCGGTACCGGGTCAAACCCGCCCAGCACCAGCGCATGGTTTACTGCCGCACCCAGATCGCGAAAGGTATCGAGCAGGGTGCCATCAAGGTCGAACCCGATTGCATCAAAGGGAAATTGAGTCATAGCGGGCGCGGTGGCGGATGCTTCTTCAAACCGCAAGTATTTGCTGGCAAGCGCGGCTTAACTTACAGGGGCCTTTATGACCACGACCACGACGCCATTTGCCGCCATCATCCTTGCCGCAGGCAAGGGCACCCGCATGAAAAGCGATACGCACAAGGTGCTGCACCCGATTGCCGGGCGGGCGATGCTCGATCACCTGCTGGCATCGGTCGAAGAACTCGGGCCAGAGCGGCTGGCGGTGGTTGTTGGTGCTGGGCGCGAACAGATCGAGGCGGCAGTGGGCGCGCGGGCAGCAACCTGCCTGCAAGAACCGCAGCTTGGCACCGGCCACGCGGTAGCGCAGGCAGAAGCTGCGCTGGCGGGTTTCGGCGGCGATGTGCTGGTGCTTTACGGCGATGTCCCCTTTGTGAAGGCGGCGACGATGCGGGCGATGCTGGAGCGGTTGCACGGCGCAGATAGTCCCGCTGCGGTGGTGCTGGGTTTCGAGCCTGCCGATCCGCTCGCCTATGGCCGGGTGATCGCGGATGATGATGGCCGCATCGTCAAGATGGTCGAATACAAGGACGCGGACGAGGGCGAGCGCGCCACGCGGCTGTGCAATTCTGGCCTGATCGCGGCGCGTGCGGGCGATCTGTTCGCGCTGCTGGCGCAGGTCGGCAATGATAACGCGCAGGGCGAATATTACCTCCCCGACATCGTCAATATCGCCATTGCCGCCGGGCGCACCTGCGCGGTGATCGTGGCTGAAACGCCGGATGAAGTCGCCGGGATCAACTCCCGTGCCGAACTCGCCGTTGCCGAAGCCCGCTGGCAGGCGGCGCGGCGCAACCGGGCGATGGACGAAGGCGCAACCCTGATCGCGCCCGACACAGTATTCTTCAGCTGGGATACGCAGGTGGGCCGCGATGTCACGATTGAACCCAATGTGTTCTTCGGCTCCGGCGTTGCGATTGCAGACAACGTCCTGATCCGCGCCAATTCGCACATCGAAGGCGCGCGGCTGGCCAGCGGGGTCAAGGTCGGCCCCTTCGCTCGCCTGCGTCCGGGCACGGTGCTGGAAGAAGGCAGTTTCGTCGGCAATTTCGTCGAGGTGAAGAACGCGGTGCTGGGCGAAGGGGCAAAGGCCAGCCACCTCACCTATCTGGGCGATGCCACTATCGGCGCGGGCGCCAATATCGGCGCGGGCACGATCACCTGCAATTATGATGGTTATTTCAAGCACAAGACCGTGATTGGCGAGCGCGCCTTCATCGGATCGAACTCCGCGTTGGTCGCGCCGGTCACCATCGGTGCGGATGCGATTGTCGCTGCGGGATCAACCGTCAGCCGCGATGTGGCAGAGGGCGAACTGCGCATGGTGCGCGCCGAACAATTGGTGAAGCCCGGCTGGGCAGACCGGTTCCACGACGCGATGAAGAAGAAAAAAGCGGCGGAGAAGAAGTGAGCGACCATCCCAACTGCTGGCTCTGCTCCCGTCCGCTGGGCGACATCGAGCAGTGGCATCACCCGGTGCCGAAGGCCAAGAAGGGCAAGGTGAAGGTGCCGATCCACCCGATCTGCCACAAGACCATCCATGCCAACTTCACCAACAACGAACTCGCGCGCATCGGCGACAACGTCAGCGTGATCCGCGATAACGCCGCGATCGCCAAATTCGTCGCGTGGGTGGCGAACAAGCCCGCTGATTTCGACGCGCCGACGCGGTAAAGCATCAAGCCGAAAAGTGGGCACCGGTTTTCGGCGCCCAGCGATGCGACAAAAAGGTGGCTCAGGCGTCCTCCATTCGCGCCGATTCTCCGCCCGCCGCGATATATTCACGCTCCCACTGCGCAAATTCGCTGCGGCTGAGCAGATACCGTGCCCGGGCTTCGGTAAAGCTGATCGCGCGGTCGCGCACGGCACGCACCACATCATCCTTGCGCGCCTTGGACCAATGCACGCGGTGGGTTTGCGGCAGGCCGTAACGCTTGATCGCGTCGGCAATCGAAATGTCTCTGGGATAGGCCATCACTGTGTTCCTCGTCAGCTGTGCGTGTCATCGCCCCCGATGGCCTGAGTGTTGACGGGCAGGCCTAACAAGATGCTGCCAAACATGGTTAAAACCACGTTGACGAACCGCCCCGTGCCGCGCTTGCGACGAGCTGAGAGCAAAGTGTCGGCTTATTTTACAGGTAGTTACGTTTGTCTGCCTTGCCTAACGCAAAAGGGCGGCTCCTTGCCGGAACCGCCCTGTTTGAGTCTTGCGATTGGCGGTGCCTATTCGCGGTGCTGATCCATCAACCGCTGCATCAGATAGATGAATTGCAGCGCCTGCAATTTCGCGCGCTGGTCATTATCGACCCCGCCCGAATGCCCGCCGGTGGTGTCTTCAAAGTAGTAATAGGTCTGGCCCAGTTCCTTCAGACGCGCCGCGCCCTTGCGTGCGTGGGCGGGGTGGGTGCGGTCATCCGCGGTGGATGCCCACAGGAACGGGGTGGGGTAATCGACCCCCGCCACTATCTTCTGATAGGGCGAATAGGCCTCGATCCAGGCGCGCTGTTCGGGGATGCGCGGATCGCCATATTCGCCAATCCACGATGCCCCGCGCCCGATCAGGTGATAGCGCAGCATATCGAACAGCGGGATCTGCACGATTGCCGCATTCAGCAGGTCGGGACGCTGGGTGAAGAAGGTGCCGACCAGCAGCCCGCCTTGCGAGCCGCCCTGGATGCCGAGATGCTGCGGCGAGGTGAAGCCGCGCTGCACCAGATCCTCGCCCACCGCGATGAAATCATCCCAGGTGCGCTGCTTGTTCTCGCGGATCGCGGTCTGGTGCCAGTTCGGCCCGAATTCCCCGCCCCCGCGCAGGTTGGCGAGCACATAGGCACCGCCCTTTTCAACCCATAGTTTGCCCGTGCTGCCAAGGTATCCGGGCAGGCGCGGCACCTGAAACCCGCCGTAGCCGGTCAGCAGCGTGGCGGTGGTGCCGTCCACCACCATGCCTTTGGGCTTGACGATGAAATAGGGGATTTTGGTGCCGTCGGCGCTGGTGGCCTGGTGCTGCTCCACCTCCATTCCGGCGGGATCGAAATAGGCTGGCGAAGTCTTGAGCGCCGCAGGCGCGCCGGTGCCATCGGCGTAATAGAGCGTGGTCGGATGGAGGAAGTCACTGACCGTGAACATGATCTGGTCGGTTTCGTCAGACGACGCCGCGATGCCGAGCGTGGCGTTATCCGGCAGGGCTACCTGACGGCTGACCCATTCGCCGGCGTCACCCTCTTTGGCAAAATTGAACTCCAGCACCTTGCCCACGACATTGTCGAGCAGCGTCACGAACAGCGCATTGCCGGTAATCGCGCCGCCCTGCTTGGTCTGGCGTTCGCCCGGTGCCCACACCAGCGTTTTCTTCGCACCGTTAGGGTCGGTTTTCCACTCCTCCAGATCAACCGCGATCAGGCTGTCGGCGGGGAAGGTCTGGCCGCCTGTCGTCCAGTCCTCATCGGTCGAATAGAGCAGGTGACCATCGACGATCCCGTAAGGCGAGGCCTTTTTGGGGATGTCGAGTGCGAGCCATTCGCCTTCCTTTTCAACGAAATACAGGCTTTCGTGAAAGCTGATTGCTCGAAACGCGGTGCGGGCGTGGGTCGTGCCGGTGTTGTCGCGCAGCAGGCTTGCACCCGCCCACACGTCAGTCGGCTCACCCCTGAAGATTTCAGGCGCGTCTGCGATGTCAGTGCCGCGTTTCCACACCCGGCTGGTGAAGGGGTATTCGCTTTCCGTCAGCGTGCCTTCGCCGAAACTGCGGCCCACCATCAGCGTGTCGGCATCGATCCACTGCACGCCGCCCTGGCTCTTGGCATCGAGCACGAAGCCGCCTTCGACGAATTGTTTGGTCGCGGTGTCAAATTCGCGCATGATGGTGGCATCCTCGCCCCCGTCGGATAGCGCGATCATGCATTTATTGAGCGCAGGCGGCAGGCAAGTGGAACCCTGATAGACCCACTCCTTGCCTTCCGCCCTGGCGAGCGCGTCAACGTCAAGGATGATCTCCCACTCCGGCTTGTCGGTTCGGTAGCTTTCGAGGCTGGTGCGGCGCAGCAGGCCTTTGGGGTTGGCCTTGTCCTGCCAGAAATTATACAACCCATCGGGGCGGAAGCTGACGAACGGGATGCGGTCTTCGCTGTCGAAAATCGCCAGCGCCTCGGCCTTCAATTGCGCGAACCGGGGGTCAGCTTCGAACGCGGCGAGGGTGCGCTCGTTTTCCTTGGCGACCCAGTCCAGCGCCTCCGGGCTGCGGGCTTCTTCCAGCCAGATATAGGGGTCTTGTTCGGGGCCGGGGACGCCGGTTTCGGCGAATGTGTCCTGCGCGGTTGCACCAGTGGTTGCGGTTATTGTCATTGCGAGCGCCAATGCGAATGTGGAGACAAGTTTCAAACGTCCTCTCCTTAGGGGAAAATCGCCGGACACAAGTGTGGCGGCTGTGGGATTGATTGTGAAGGGTTATTGGCAGTCCTGTCGAATGATCAGACTTCGGCCTCGGGAGCATCCTTTTCCCAAAGCAGCATAACCTTGGCGACCCACCACAATAGCGGCACGGCCGCAGTCGAAACCAAACCATCGACCGCATAGTGCCATCCCAGATGAACCGAGCCAAGCAAGATGATGAGATGATACAGAAATGCGACGGCGAATGGCAGGGTTAGGCCCCATCGGTCGTAGCACGCGATCACCAGATACATGGTCATCGCGCAATGGACCGATGGCATAGCGGAGATACCGCTGCCGATCGCCTCATCGCCTGACGTGGACAGGAGATAAGCCTGCACGCGCACCGCAGTGAGATCCATGCTCGCAAGTCGTTCAGTCAGAGGTAAAAACTGATCATCGTCAAAGAACTTATAGTAATAAACCGGACCTGTCGATGACCACACAATTGCAAGCAAATTGCCCAGCACGATCCAGATCAGGAAATAAGTCAGGCAAGCGCGCAGTTGGAACGCCCGATCCTTTGAAAATGCCGCAAATGCGAACGCCAGCAAGATCACCGCAAACCACGTAGCATAGGCTATGTCGATGAACTGCGTGCCGACAGGCCCGATAATCTGGTGCGACAATATCCAGGGATCAGTTCCGAATACGGCGCGGTCCCATGCCACGAACATCGGGTCGGCATGGAAAGGTTCGATCCTCTCGATCGCGACCTTGATTGCACGGTAAGCGCGATTAACCAGCGCGTAACAAGCTAGCAAGGCGGCTGCGGTTAGAAAGCGGCCACGGTTGCGCCGGATTTGCCGAGCGAGATATTGCAGCGGGCTTGGCTCCTTGAGCCGCATCGCCGCAACCACCACCGCCAGCAGCCACAGCACGAACGGAACCACCATCGTAGCCAGAACTTCGGAAGCCCAGGCGAAAGTGAAATAATTGGCCAGTGGTCGCTCGCCAATCAGAAGCGCAGTAGCGAAGTGCGCAATTGCGACCAATGCGATGATCGTTAGGCCGTTAAGCCAGAAAACGCGTGATCCCAAGGTGCCAGATATCCCTTCCATGGACTGTAACCTGGCTCCTTCAGACCCCGCTCAACTTTCGACATGCTCCGCGAGCACAGTGAGGCCTTTTTCATTTACCTCGGCAAAGCCGCCGCGCACTTCGATCACTTCGGGCGCGCTGGTTTCGGTCTTGTAGATCTGCACCGCACCATCGCGCACGGTCGACATGAACGGTGCGTGGCCTTCCAAGACACCGAATTCGCCTTCCGCGCCGGGGACGACCACCATGTGGACTTCCTCGGAACGGACGAGCCTGGCGGGGGTGACGAGTTCGAAGTGGAGGGGCATTGCTTACGCCTCTTCAGCCAGCTTTTTGGCCTTTTCGACCGCCTGTTCGATCCCGCCGACCATGTAGAAGGCGCTTTCGGGCAGGTGGTCATATTCGCCGTCGACCACCGCCTTGAAGCTTTTTACCGTGTCTTCGAGCTGCACGAACACGCCCGGAATGTTGGTGAACACTTCGGCGACGTGGAAGGGCTGAGAAAGGAACTTCTGCAGCTTGCGCGCGCGGGCGACAATCAGCTTGTCCTCTTCCGACAGTTCATCCATCCCGAGGATCGCGATGATGTCCTGCAGGCTCTTGTATTTCTGCAGGGTTTCCTGAACGCGGCGGGCG
>PHEL01000105.1 GCA_002842925.1 Alphaproteobacteria bacterium HGW-Alphaproteobacteria-14 | reverse complement strand
CAATCCAGTCAGTATCAGCGGTATAGTCAGCCATTGGCCCATCGATAGCCCGGTCCGGGCGGCAAAGTCAGCCAGTTGTGCATCAGGCTGACGAAAAAACTCGTTAACGAAGCGCGCAATTCCGATGCCGAGTGTGAATACGCCGGCCAGCAGGCCGGGGCGATAGCGCGCGCGGGTTTTCCAGAACAGCAGCATCATGATGATCAGCAGCGCCAGCCCTTCCAGCCCGGCCTGATAGAGCTGGCTTGGATGGCGTGGCAGTTCATCGGCGGCGGGGAACACCATCGCCCAAGGCACGTCGGTCACCCGGCCCCACAGTTCACCATTGATGAAATTGGCGAGCCGCCCCAGCAGCATCCCCATCGGCACGCCAACCGCGACATAATCAACCACCCGGATGAAGTTCAGCCGGTCGCGCCATGATACCCACGCCATTGCCACCGTCACGCCCAGCAGGCCGCCATGAAACGCCATGCCGCCATCCCATAAACGCAGCAATTTCCAACTGACAAAACCGTCGCCCGAAAAATCGGTGAAGGCGCTGGGAATCCCCGTATCCCCCCCTGTATAGAACGCCGCATAGCCCAGCCGCCCGCCGATAATCACCCCCAGCGTGCAATAGAAAAACAGATCATCAGCATGGCGCTGCGCCATCGGTGCGCCGGGCTGCTTGAGCATCCGCGACGTGTGCCAATAGGCAAAAATCACCCCGATCAGATATGCCAGCGAAAAAACCCCAGATCGATCCCCGGCCGCAGGCCCAGTTCGGCCCAGTAGATCGGATCGGCAGCGCCGCTTACGGCAAGTAGTGACAGCACGGGGCGAACCTCTTAATGACAATGGAAAGTCGTATCGGCGGGCCGGACATGGCCCTTGTCGCGTTGGCGCTTCTGGCACAGCGCGCGGGGCAGGGGAAGGGGCGCTCGGTTGCCACCAAGGCTTGGGACACGCAGCCCGGGACGCGCTCCATGTGCGCCCGGACTTGTTTATAAATGAGAGAGGAAGGACTCCGCATGCCCACCCCACTGGACAATGCGCTTGAAGCGATCGTCACCGGCCTGACTGCGCCGGGCCAGCCGTTTGCCACCGCACCATTTGTGCGCGACGGTGTGGAAATGCCCGCTTTTGTCGCCGCGCCGCCGTCGCTGGCGCATTATTTTGCGCATTTCTCCAATGAACACAAAGATGCGCTGTTTCTCGTCGATGGCGATGTGCGGCTCAGCTTTGGCGATGCCTATGCGGCGGCCACTTGCGTGGCGGAAAGTCTGGTGCGCGATCACGGGATCGAAAAAGGCGACCGGGTGGGTATCGTCGCGCGCAATTCGGCCAACTGGATCATCGCCTATATGGGGATCATCATGGCAGGCGGCTGTGCGACGCTGCTCAATGGCTTTTCGTCGGGAGAGGAGCTCGCCTACGCGATTGATCTGGCCGAATGCAAACTGGTGCTGGCTGATGAAGGCCGCGCCGCGCGGCTGGAAGGGCGCGATCATCCCGCCCGGCTGGCGCTGTTCACGCACGGCAATCAGCCCGCCCACGGCCTTGCGCAGGTCTGGCGCGTGCCCGAAGGCACCAGCGCGGCGATGACGATGCTCGGCACGCTTGGGCCGGACGACATGGCCACCATCCTTTACACCTCGGGTTCGACTGGCAAATCGAAGGGCGCGTGGTCGGATCATCGCGGCGTTGTCAACGGCATCATGAACTATGTCTGCCAGAGCGCGATGGCCAAGGTGCATCTGGAAAGCCAGGGCGACGTGTTGAGCGATCAGCCCTGCGCACTGGTCGCGGTGCCGCTGTTCCACGTGACGGGCGAAGTGCCGCTGATGCTGCAAAGCTTCGCGATTGGGCGCAAACTGGTGCTGATGCCCAAATGGGACGCAGGTCTCGCGATCCGGCTGATGGCAGAGGAAAAGGTCTCCTATTTCGTCGGCGTGCCGTTGATGAGCTATGAGATCGCCAATCACCCCGACCGCGAAAATTATGACCTGTCGGCGTGCAAGAGCTTTGCCGCAGGCGGCGCGCCGCGCCCGGTTGAACATGTGACCCGGATCAAGGAAGCCTTCCCCGGTGCCTTCCCGCTGCTGGGCTATGGCCTGACTGAAACCAACGCGATCGGCTGCGGCAATTTCAACGAGAATTATCTCGCCAAGCCGGGTTCGACCGGACGCCCGTCAAAGCCGATGGTCGATCTGCGCATTCTGGATGATGCGGGCAATGAACTGCCGCAAGGCCAGGTGGGCGAGGTCTGCATCCGATCAGTCGCCAATTTCCGCGGCTACTGGAAGAATGACGAGGCGACCGCGGCGGCCTTTACCGACAACGGCTTTTTCCGCACCGGCGATCTGGGCTATCTTGACGAAGACGGCTACCTGTTCATCGTCGACCGCAAGAAAGACATCATCATCCGCGGCGGCGAGAATATCACCTGCATCGAGGTGGAAGACGCGATCTACGCGCATGACGATGTCGGCGAATGTTCGGTATTCGGCCTGCCCGATGAACGCTTTGGCGAAGTGCCGGCGGCGGTGTACCGGATGAAGGATGGCCACGCTGCGATCACACCCGGACAACTGCGCGCCTTCCTGCTCGAACGGGTCGCGCCGTTCAAGGTGCCGCTCGAACATCAGATCTGGGTCACCGAACAGGCGCTGCCCCGGCTCGGCACGCAGAAGATCGACAAGCGCGCAGTCAAGGCGCTTTATACCAATGCCACGGCGACGGCGTGATCCGCTGATCTGTGGCGGTCGCATTTCCAAACGCCGGATCGGCGGGCTGATGCGGAGCGCCTTGGCATGAAGCCACGGCGCGTCCCCGATCAGCGCGCGATCATTGACCGGCGCGCCCTGGCAGAGGAAGTCGCCGCGCTGTTTGCGGCGAGCGGCGAAAGCGCGCGCAGCGATATCGTCAAGGCGCTGCGCCGCGCGCTTGACGATGGCCGCGCCGAACTCGTGCGCAGATTGGCAGCAGCGCCATCGGCGGGGCACGATGTCACCGGCGGCTATTCGTTCCTGACCGATCAATTGCTGCGGGTGATCCACGATCACGTCACCACGCATCTCTACCCTGTCCCCAATCGCACTGCGGCTGAACGGCTCGCGATTCTGGCGGTGGGCGGATACGGTCGCGCCGAAATGGCGCCCCATTCGGATATCGATATCGCCTTCATCACCCCGATGCGCCGTTCACCGTGGTGCGAACAGGTGATCGAGGCGATGCTGTATCTGCTGTGGGATCTGGGCCTGAAAGTCGGTCATTCGAGCCGCACGGTGATCGACACCATGCGGATGGCGAAGGATGATCTCACCATCTGCACCGCGCTGCTCGAAGGGCGGCTGGTGTGGGGCGATCAGGCACTTTACGAAGAACTGCGCACGCGGTTCTGGGGCGAGGTTGTCAAGGGCAGCGAACGTCAGTTTCTGACCCAGAAACTGGCCGAACGCGACGCGCGGCACAAACGGATGGGCGACAGCCGTTATGTCGTTGAACCCAATATCAAGGAGGGCAAGGGGGCGTTGCGCGATCTCCAGACGCTCTACTGGATCGGCAAATATGTCCACCGCGTCGGCAGTGCCGCCGAACTGGTCGATGTCGGGCTGCTGACAGCATCCGAATATCGCAGCTTCCGCCGGGCCGAAGGGTTCCTGCTGGCAGTGCGCTGCCATATGCACATCCTTGCCGACCGGGCCGAGGATCGCCTGACCTTCGATCTGCAACGCGCCGTGGCTGAACGGATGCAATTTGCCGATCGTCCCGGCAAAAGCGCGGTCGAACGCTTCATGCAGTATTATTTCCTGCAGGTGAAACGGGTCGGCAGCCTGACCGGCGTGTTCCTCGCCCATCTCGACGAGGAATTCGCCAGAAAGCGCCCGCGCACCGGTTTCTTTGCCGGATGGACCCAGCGCAAGCGCGCATTCAAAGGCTATGTCGTCGACGGCGGGCGATTGCGTGCGCCGGGCGATGACTGGTTCCGACAAGACCCGGTGCGCCTGATCGAAGTGTTCCAGCTGGCCGAAGCCGAAGGGCTGGAAGTCCATCCCGAAACCATGCGACTTGCTGGCCGCGATGCCAAGCTGATCGATGGCAAGGTGCGCCGTGACAAGCGCGCCAATGCGCTGTTCCTGAGCCTGCTGTCCGGCCGCAAAGACCCCGAACCCGCGCTGCGATGGATGAACGAGGCAGGGGTGCTGGGCCGTTTTGTGCCCGATTTCGGCCGCGTGAATGCGCAAATGCAGTTCGATATGTATCACCATTACACGGTCGACGAACACACCATCCGCGCCATCGGCCTGCTGAGCCAGATCGAGCGTGGGCTGCTCGCCGCCGATCACCCGCGCGGCACCCGCGAATTTCCCAAACTTGCCTCGCGCAGGGCGCTGTATGTCGCGGTGCTGCTGCATGATATCGCCAAGGGGCGCGGCGGCGATCATTCGGTGCTGGGCGCGGATGTCGCCCACGAACTGTGCCCGCGCTTTGGCCTCGACCAGAAGGAAACCGATCTGGTCGCCTGGCTGGTGCTGCAACACCTGCTGATGAGCCGCACCGCGCAGAAACGCGATCTGACCGATCCCAAAACGATCGAGGATTTCACGGGCGAAGTGCAGAGCCTGGAACGGCTGCGCAATCTCGCGATCCTGACTGCGGTGGATATCCGCGCGGTCGGGCCGGGCACCTGGAACAGCTGGAAGGCCCAGCTTCTGGGCGAGCTTTACGATGCCACCCAGGAACGCCTGCGGCTGGGCCACAAGGGCACCGGGCGCAAACAGCGGGTCGCCGTCCGGAAAGATGCGGTCGCGCGCCTGCTGGGCGATCGCGATGATCTGGTCGATGGCGCCGGCGCGCTGCTGGGCGACGCCTACTGGATTGCCGAACCCGAAGACATCATCGCCAGCAACCTTGCCCAATATGATACCGCGCGTGCGGCGGGCGAACAGCTTTCGATCCACTGCGAGGTTGACGAGACCCGCGGCGCAACCCGCGTCAGCGTGATTGCGGCTGACCATCCGGGGCTGTTCTACCGCATGGCGGGCGGCATTCATGTGGCGGGCGCGAATATCATCGATGCGCGCATCCACACCGCCAAAAGCGGCTATGCATTCGACAATTTCCTGGTGCAGGATCAGCACGGCCAGCCATTCCGCGAACCGGCCCAGATGGCGCGGATCGAAAAGGGCATTCGCGACGCGCTGCTCGCGCGGCTCGAACTGGTGCCCAAGCTGGCGGCGCGCCCGCTCGCCCATTCGCGCGCCCGTGCTTTTGATGTCGCCCCGAGGGTCGGGTTCGATAATGACGCGTCGAACAATTTCACTGTTATCGAAGTGACCGCGCGCGACCGTCCGGCGCTGCTCAACCGGCTCGCCCATGCGCTCTACAAGGCCAACCTGATCGTCCATTCGGCGCATATCACTGCCTATGGCGAAGCGGCGGCGGATACGTTTTATGTCACCGATCTGACCGGCGCGAAGGTAAAAGCGCCCGAACGGCTGGCCGATATCGAGGCGGCCCTGCTCGACGCGGCGAGCGATCGTCGGCAAGCGGAGATGCAAGAGGCATAGAGGCAACAGGTGATCGCCAAATTTGGCGGGTGGCCGAGGAATAGATTGCGTTGCGGATGGCTCGGTTGCATTTCGATATGCAAAGATCAAAATTCTCAAAGGAGGGGTAATTCATGAAAAATATCACATCGCTTCGCGCAATCGCCATGCTGGGAGCAGGCATGGTATTGGCCCCGCAATCGGCGCTCGCACAGGATGCTGGCGCGGAAGATGACGATGCTTATTCAGGCAACGTCATCGTCGTGACCGCACAAGGGCGCGCACAATCGCTGGCTGACGTCCCCGTGGCGATTTCGGCCATTTCGGCTGATATGCTTGAAAAATCGGGCGTTACCGACATTCGCGATCTGACCCAGGTGGCGCCGTCGCTGCTGGTGTCGTCAACCGGCAACGAAGCCAATGGTTCGGCGCGTATTCGCGGGATCGGCACAGTGGGCGACAACCCCGGCCTTGAAAGCTCGGTCACGGTGTTTGTCGACGGCGTCTACCGCTCGCGTTCTGGTAACGCGATGAGCGAACTCGGCCCGATTGACCGGATTGAAATCCTGCGCGGCCCGCAGGGCACGCTCAGCGGGCGCAACTCCACTGCGGGTATGATCAATATCTATACCGCGCCGCCAGAATTCGAGTTCAGTGGCTATGGCGCAGCAAGTTACGGGAACTTTGATTCCATCCGCCTCGAAGGCGGGATCAACGCCCCGCTCAGCGACACCGTGGCAGCGCGCGTTGACGGCGTGTTTTTCAAGCGTGACGGGTTCTACAAGGATCTGACAAACAATACTGATATCAACAACCGGGATCGCTACCTGGTTCGCACGCAGGTGCTGTTCGAACCCACCAGCGATTTCAGCGTTCGTCTGGTCGGCGACTATTCCAAGAAGACCGAAGCGTGCTGTGCGGCCACGTTCGTGCAGCCTGATTTTGCTCCGCTGGCGCGGATCAGCCCAGGACTTGATCCCTTTGCCCGCCCCACGACCGGCGCCGCTCTGACCAGCACGAGCAATCCGATTATACCGGTTTTGCTGGCGCTGGGTCAGGATCCGCGTGGTCTGACACAAGACACCTTCAACCGTAACCTCTACCCCACTGCCGGACGGTCCTACGAAGGCGAAACCGAAGATTTCGGCGCTTCGGCTGAAATCAACTGGGAATTCGGCGGGATCAAACTGACGTCGATCACCGGCTATCGCGAATTTGAAAATACGCAAGGGTCGGACACCGACTACACGACCGTCGATATCCTGTTCCGCACACCCGGCAAAGACGCCGGCGCGCGTCAGTTCAAGACTTTCACGCAAGAACTGCGGCTGAACGGCTCCTTGTTTAATGACAAGCTCGACTGGCTGGTGGGCGGATATTATTCCAACGAAAAGCTGGAAACGCGTGATAATCTGCGATTCGGCACCCAATATGGCACCTTTGTCGCTTGCCGCATCGCCATCGCCATCAATCCGGCACTGGTGAACCCGTCTGCGCAAAACTGCTTTGGCCCGAACATGGCAGCACTGACAGGCGCGAATAACGGAGCGGGCGCATTTGGCGCAGCCACCCCCGCTTTCGTCGCGGCAATCAACAATCTGGGCAGCATCAGCGATGCTGGCAGCACGGCCGATATCTTCAACCAGAAAAGCGAAAACTTCGCATTTTTCACCCACAACATCCTGCATATCACCGATACAGTCGATCTGACCGTGGGCCTTCGCTATACCGATGAAAGCAAGGATTTGCGCGGCGCCTTCAACAACGACAACACGATCTGTCCGGCGAACCGGGCGCTCATGAACGGCTTTTTGGGCGTGCCTGCACTGGCTGGCCTGGCCGGGGGCCTGATCGCCCTGTCGTGCCAGGGCAATTCGACCTCCGAGCTTGACGGGGTCACGATTGCGGATTCGCGTGACGAAGATGAATTTACCGGAACCGCCGTGCTTAGCTGGAAACCGACCCCCGATCTGATGGCCTACGGTTCCTATTCACGCGGTTACAAGGCTGGCGGGTTCAACCTTGACCGGTCTGCGCTGGCAAACCCTGTGTTCTTTGATGCCAACAACATCAATGTCGGAAATCTGCAGTTCGGTCAGGAAAAGGTCGATTCCTTCGAAGTCGGGGCGAAATACTCCACGCGTGAATTCGGCATCAGTGTTGCCGCATTCCGTCAGGAATTCACCAATTTCCAATTGAACACATTCAATGGGGCGGTGTTCCTGGTTCAGAATGTCAATTCTTGCGGGACCAGCCTGGGCGGCGCTGACATGGATGCGAGCGCAGCGACAGGCGCCTGCGCGATAGACGACATTCAACCCGGCGTGGTTGCCCAAGGCTTCGAAATCGAAACGACAGTCAACCCGACCGCCGATCTGAACTTCACCTTCGGCGTGACCTATTCCGATACCAGTTATGAAAATGACCTGATCGGCAATGATACCGGTGCCCCGCTTGACCCGGCCTTGCGCCTGCTGCCAGGTGACAATCTTTCGAATGCGCCGGAAATTACCGCCACTGCATCCGTTTCGTGGACCCCGGAATTGACGAGCGGCGGATTGCGCGGGCTGGTGTTCTTCAACGCACGCATGGTCGATGATTTCAACACCGGC
>PHEL01000104.1 GCA_002842925.1 Alphaproteobacteria bacterium HGW-Alphaproteobacteria-14 | reverse complement strand
GCGCGGCGCGGGGTCGATGAGCAGGATCTGGAAGATTACCAGACAATGTTCGCGGCGGAAAAAGGCGCAGTCGCCGCGCCCACCGCATCGCTGCATTTCACCCAAAGGCTGGTCGATGCGCTGGATGCGCGCGGGATTGGTCGGGCAATGCTGACCCTCCACGTCGGCGCGGGGACGTTTCTGCCGGTGAAAGTCGATGATACAGCAGACCACCAGATGCACGCTGAATTCGGGCGGATTTCCGATGAAACAGCGGCGCAGCTGAATCGCGCGCGCGCCGCCGGTGGCCGTATCATTGCCGTCGGCACAACTTCACTGCGCTTGCTCGAAAGCGCGGCGGCGGAGGATGGCACCATCCTGCCATTTGCCGGGGATACCGCCATTTTCATCACGCCAGGCTACAGGTTCCGCGCGGTCGATGGGCTGATGACCAATTTTCATCTGCCCAAATCGACCCTGATGATGCTCGTCAGCGCGTTGATGGGGCGTGATAGGATGATGGCGGCCTATGCGCACGCGGTTGCCAATGATTACCGCTTCTATTCCTATGGCGATTCATCCTTGTTGTTGCTTGATGGCAGCGCGGGCGAAACTCGCAAATAGCCGAAACTGAACGGCGCCCTGCCTATCGGTTCATACGATAGAAAGTCCGTTTTTTCTAACGGTTCCGGCACCTGCCGCCCACCCCTGCGGCGGGTCAATGAAAGGAAAAAACATGACTAAACTAACATTCCCCGCGCTCGCCGCACTGACAGTGATCGCCCTTCCGGCCGCTGCCCACGCGCAGTCCAGCTCCGAAGCCAAACCCGAGTTCTATATCGGCGCATCGGCGGGCATTCACGATCTTGGTATTGGCCTGCCTGATGATGATGGCGGCATTTATGGCGTTTTTGCCGGGGTCGATGTCCCGGTTGGCAACAGGTTCTTTGTTGGCGCTGAAGGTAACTTCCACATTGGCGATGGCGCGATTGATAGCGAATATGGCGCAGCCGTCCGCGCAGGTGTGCGCGTTGGTGACAATGCCAAACTGTTCGTGCGCGGTGGCTATCAGGAAGTCGACTTTGACCTCAGCAATTTCGTAGTTCCGGCAGTGGTCGGGCTCGACGATACTGACGGCGATTACCTCGTCGGTGCAGGTGTCGAATTCGGTCTGGGTGACAGCCCAATCCGGTTCCGCGCCGGGGTTGATACCATCGCTTTCGATTCCACCCGCGCAACGATTGGCGTGCTTTACGCCTTCTGATCCCGCTTGCGTCAGGCAATTTATGGCAGGGGCAGCATCTACGCTGTTCCTGCCATTTTCGTGCATCCACGCGCCGGAGCGTGACAATCCGTTGTCGTGGCGCTAGCGCGCGAGCGCGATGACTTCCCCCCGTTTTTCCTTCACCCTCCACGCCGTTGACGGCAAGGCCCGCACCGGCACCATCACGATGCAGCGCGGCGAAATCCGCACGCCTGCATTCATGCCGGTAGGCACAGCGGCCACGGTCAAGGCGATGAAGCCCGAGGCCGTGCGCCAGACAGGTGCCGACATCATCCTTGGCAACACCTATCACCTGATGCTGCGCCCCGGCGCAGAGCGGGTTGCACGGCTTGGCGGGCTGCATCAATTCATGAACTGGCCGCGTCCGATCCTGACCGATAGCGGCGGGTATCAGGTGATGAGCCTGTCGGAATTGCGCAAGCTGACCGAACAGGGGGTTGAGTTTCGCAGCCACCTTGACGGGTCAAAGCATATGCTCACCCCCGAACGTTCGATGGATATCCAGCGGTTGCTGGGTTCCGATATCGTCATGGCGTTCGACGAATGCCCGCGCGCTGACCGTTCACGGGATGAAATCGCTGCGTCGATGGAATTGTCGATGCGCTGGGCCAAACGCAGCCGTGACGGGTTTGATAGCGGAGAGGAACACGCCAGCCGCGCCGCACTGTTCGGGATTCAGCAGGGCGCGCTGCATCATGACCTGCGGCGGGAAAGCGCCGATGCGCTCGCCGATATCGGCTTCGATGGCTATGCGGTCGGCGGGCTTGCGGTGGGTGAGGGGCAGGAGGCGATGTTCGGCGTGCTCGACTATGCGCCCGATATGCTCCCGGCGGATCGCCCGCGTTACCTGATGGGGGTGGGCAAGCCCGATGATCTGGTTGGCGCAGTGGAGCGCGGGATCGATATGTTCGATTGCGTGCTGCCCACCCGGTCAGGCCGCAACGGGCAGGCGTTTACCTGGAATGGCCCGATGAACCTGCGCAATGCGCGGTTTGCCGAGGATACCGCGCCACTGGATGTTTCCTGCAACTGTCCGGTCTGCACCACCTATTCGCGCGCCTACATCCACCACCTCGTCAAGTCAGGCGAAATGCTTGGCGCGATGCTGCTGACCGAGCATAATCTCAGTTTCTATCAGGCCTTGATGCAGGCCATGCGCGATGCCATTGCGGGTCAGCGCTTTGCCGATTTCGCCGCGACATTCCGGCGCGATTACCTTGGAAGTTCCTGATTGATGCCCTTGCCTGATGCGATAGACCCGCAAGCCTGCGAAACCATGATCGAAGTGCGCGCCGGAGTGGATGCGCTTGACCGCGAATTGGTGGCGTTGCTGGCGATCCGGTTCGGCTACATGCGTGCTGCTGCCCGGATCAAGGATGCGCGCACCGCCGTGCGTGATGAGGCGCGCAAGCAAAGCGTCATTGCCGCAGCCGTGGCCGAGGGTGAGGCGCGGGGGCTGCCCGGTGACGTGATCGCGGACATATGGGAGCGGCTCGTCGAAGGCTCTATCGCCTATGAATTTGCCGAATGGGACCGGATCAGGGATTAGGTTTAGAGAACGCCGCGAAGCGCGCGGATTAACCGCCGGGTGTCGGAGTTGTATTGACCCCGCCGGCATCCTTCAGCGTGTTGGCGCTTTCACGAGCGGCTTTTGCCACGGCATCCCACTGCGCTCTGGTCCGGCAGACCCGCTGCCCAACCCGCGTTCCGGTAAACGCGATTTTGCGGCACACCATTTCATCTTCCTTCGCCTCGGCCTCCACCTTGGATGGCTCGCTGGAAGATTTCGAATCGGTCTCTTGAACTCCGTCGGATTGGGCCAAGCCGGGGGTTAAAGCCGTTGCGGACGCAAGCAGAACCAGGGTCGCCGATAGGGTGTGAAAATTACGCAATTAGTGTCTCCCTTTTTACGTCCGCTAACATGCAAACAGAGCGCGGGCAATCAGCGCACCTTACACCAGCCTGCTGAGATGCGAACGCATCGAGCGCTGGAAATGTTTAAGCGCCGCACGGGCTTAACCAACGTTCGATGAGTCAGGCCCATCGAACTTTGCCCCAATGGCAGAAGGGCGGCCCCAAAGGGCCGCCCCATGCAAAGCGATTGGCGTGAAGTCTGCAGATCAGCGCGAGTAGAATTCCACCACCAGGTTCGGTTCCATCGTCACCGGATAAGGCACTTCGTCGAGCTTGGGCACACGGGTGAAGGTCACCTTGTCGTTACCATCGGGCATGACGTAATCGGGGATGTCGCGTTCAGCCAGCCCTTGGGCTTCGATCACCAGTGCCATTTCCTTGGCCTTGCTGCCGAGGCTGATGACATCGCCAATCACCACACGGCGCGAGGCGATGTTGCACTTTACACCGTTCACATAGATGTGGCCGTGGCTGACAACCTGACGCGCCGAGAAGATGGTCGGCGCAAACTTGGCGCGATACACGACCATGTCCAGACGCTGTTCCAGCAGGCCAATCAGGTTCTGGCTGGTATCGCCCTTCATGCGCGATGCTTCGGCATAGGTGCTTTTGAACTGCTTTTCGGTGACGTCGCCGTAATAGCCTTTCAGCTTCTGCTTGGCGCGCAGCTGCAGACCGAAATCGCTCATCTTCCCCTTGCGGCGCTGGCCATGCTGGCCGGGGCCGTAGGAACGCTTGTTCACCGGAGAATTGGGGCGACCCCAGATGTTTTCGCCCATCCGGCGGTCAAGTTTATACTTGGCGCTTTTGCGCTTCGACATAAGTCGTATCCTTCAATTTTGCTGACCCACCCCATTGGTGAGCGTTCAACCCGGCATCGCACCGCCAGACCGATATGCCCGACGCGGCCACTGCTTCACCGGGGTGCAGGGCCAATTGCGAAGCCGGGCGCATAGCAGGATAGGGTGCAAGGTCAAGCCCCGTCGCGGGGCGCACGCGGTTATTCGCGGGGTTCGCGGCCAAGGTGGGTCAGAACGCCGCGCAAGGTGCGCACCTCAAGGTGATTCCAGCCAGGCTTTGTCAGCACCCCGCGCAAGGTGCGGTAGGTAGTATCCGCGCGCGCTTCAGGCAGGAAATAGCCGCGCTGTTCGAGCAGTTTTTCGAAGTGCGCGACCAGCCCGTCAAGCTCTTCCTGCGGGGCAGGAGGGAGCAATTCTTCAGTGTTGGGCTGCACCAGCACCGCATCGCCGCCTGCCACCTCGCGCCCGATCCGCGACCATTCATAGGCCACCAGTATCACCGCCTGCGCCAGATTGAGCGAGGGGAATTCGGGATTGATCGGCACCGTGATGATATTGCGGGCGAGCGCCACGTCATCGGTTTCCAGCCCGGATCGTTCCGGCCCGAACAGGATCGCGTGACGCCCGGCAAGGGTGTGCATCTGCCTCCCGGCTTCATCCGGGGTGATCACCGGCTTGGTCACGCCGCGTTTGCGCACTGTGGTGGCGTGAACATGGGCGCAATCGGCTACGGCTTCGGCGGTGGTGGCATAGACCCTGGCCCGTTCGAGCACGACGTCCGCACCCGCAGCAGCCGGGCCAGCCGAAGGGTTGGGCCAGCCATCACGCGGGGTCACCAGCCGCAGCTCCGTCAGCCCGAAATTGAGCATTGCGCGCGCCGCTTTGCCGATATTTTCGCCCAATTGCGGGCGCACGAGCACGATCACCGGGGTGTTGAGGCTGCCTGCCACCTGATTTTTTGGCATATCAGCCCTTGCCCGCGTCCTGCACGGTGCTGGCAAATTCCTCGAAATCGCGCGCCTCGGAGAAATCGCGGTAGACGCTGGCAAAGCGGATATAGGCGACCGAATCGATCTGGCGCAGGCCGTCCATCACCAGCTCGCCGATATGCGCCGATGGCACTTCTGCCTCGCCCGAAGTTTCGACCTGCCGCTGAATGCCTGAAATCAGCTGATCGAGCCGTTCCTGATCGATCCCGCGTTTGCGACAGGCCAGCGCGACCGAATGTTCAAGCTTTGACCGGTCAAATGGTTCGCGGCGCCCAGTCTCGCCGTTGGCGCCCGATTTGACCACCACCACTTCGCGCAGCTGCACCCGTTCAAAAGTGGTAAAACGCGCCCCGCACGATGAACACTGCCGCCGCCGCCGGATCGAGGCGTTATCCTCGGTCGGGCGGCTGTCCTTGACCTGACTATCATCGTGGGCACAAAAAGGGCAGCGCATTCAGATGGTTACTTCCTGATCCGCTGATAGAAGGCGAACCCTGCACCAACAGCAAGGCCAATTGGCCACGACACCACTGGCAGAATCATCCCGGCAACAGCGCCAATCGCCGCTCCGGTCAGCACCGGCTTGGTCGAGGGATGATGGACTCCTTCCTTGGCCATGCCAGAGATTTCAGCCTTGGCGTCTTCGACCCAATCGGGGGTTTGGCGGGGTTCGTGATCGTTCATGATCTGCTCCTCATAGGCCGGGATAGACAGGAAATGCGGCGCACAAGGTGCTGACCCGCTGGCGCACGCTTTCTTCGATCTGTGCATCGCCTTCGGGGCCATTTTTGGCCAGCCCATCAACCACTTCGGCGATCAGCTTGCCAATGGTTCGGAACTCCTCAGGGCCGAAACCGCGGGTGGTGCCGGCCGGTGTTCCGAGCCGGATGCCGCTGGTGACGAAGGGTGAGCGGGTGTCGAACGGAATGCCGTTCTTGTTGCAGGTGAGCCAAGCGCGGTCGAGGCCCTTTTCGGCGTCCTTGCCGGTCACATTTTTCGCGGTCAGATCAACCAGCATCGAATGATTATCGGTGCCGCCCGATACGATCCGCAGACCGTCTTCTTCAAGGCTGCCCGCCAGCGCGCGGGCGTTTTCGACCACGCGGTGGGCATAGGTTTTGAACTCGGGCTGGAGTGCCTCCTTGAAGGCCACCGCCTTGGCCGCGACGATGTGCATGAGCGGGCCGCCTTGCAGGCCGGGGAACACTGCCATGTTCAATGGCTTGGTGTATTTTTCGTCATTCCACAGGATGATGCCCGAACGCGGGCCGCGCAGCGACTTGTGGGTGGTCGACGTGACGATGTCGCAATGCGGGAAGGGCGAGGGGTGCGCAGTCCCTGCGACGAGGCCGGAAATGTGGCTCATATCGCAGAGCAACACCGCGCCCACTTCGTCCGCAATCGCGCGGAAGGCAGGGAAATCCCAGGTGCGCGAATAGGCGGTGCCGCCGCAGATGATCAGTTTAGGCCGGTGTTCGCGGGCGGTGGCGGCAACCGCTTCCATGTCGATCCGCTCGTCATCCTGACGCACACCGTAAGACACCGGGTTGAACCACTTGCCGCTCATATTGACCGGCGATCCGTGGGTGAGATGCCCGCCGGAGTTCAGATCCAGCCCCATGAAGGTGTCGCCGGGATTGAGCAGCGCGAGGAACACCGCCTGGTTCATCTGCGAACCGCTGTTGGGTTGCACATTGGCAAAATTGCACCCGAACAACTGCTTGGCACGATCAATTGCCAGCGTTTCGACCACATCGGCATAATCGCAGCCGCCATAGTAACGCTTGCCCGGATAGCCTTCCGCATATTTGTTGGTGAACACGCTTCCCGCCGCTTCGAGCACGGCGCGGCTTGCGATGTTTTCGCTTGCGATCAATTCGATCTTGTCGCGCTGGCGGGCGAGCTCCTTGCCAACCGCAGCGGCGATTTCGGGATCGGCGGTGGCAAGATCATCGTGCCAGAAGCCATCCATCGGGTTTTGTGTGCGAGCGGCAAAATCAATCGGGGCAGAGCTCATTGATGGGTCTCGATATGATCGGGCAGGAACGGCGGCTTGCCAAGCTTGCCCACGCGGCGCTGATGGCGTCCGGCGGGATCGCCGGCATCGGCAAATTCGGTGTCGAGAAATGTGGCGATGCAGGATTTGGCCATCTCTGCCCCTATGAGCCGCGCGCCGATGGCGATGCAATTGGCATCATTATGTTCGCGCGCAAGGGCTGCTGACAGCGGCTCGGAAACCAGGGCGCAGCGCACCTGCGGGTGGCGGTTGACGCTGATCGAAATGCCAATCCCGCTGCCGCACAGCGCGACACCGAATTCAGCCGCCCCTTCGGCGATAACTTCCGCGAGACGGTAGCCGTAATCGGGATAGTCGACGCTGACCCCCGGTTCCGGGCCAAGGTCAGCGACCTCGTGCCCGTCTTCGATGAGCCATTCGACAAGCTCGGCTTTGAGCGCGATGGCGGCGTGG
>PHEL01000103.1 GCA_002842925.1 Alphaproteobacteria bacterium HGW-Alphaproteobacteria-14 | reverse complement strand
GCGAAGGGCGAGCAGGTGTTCGGCGCATGGATCAAGATCGCCAATGATGGCGTGGTAACCGTAGCGGTGCCGCAGCTGGAAATGGGGCAGGGCATCACCACCTTGTTACCGCAGATCGTGGCGCATGAACTGGGCGCGGACTGGCGGCAGATTGCCGTGGAACCCGCGCCGGTTTCGGGTGCCTATGCCAATGTGCCGCTGGCGCAGAAATGGATCGCGCTGTGGGATCCCGTAGCCGCCGGGCTTTCGGCCCGTACCGACGCCTTGACGGCGCAGCGATTTGCGGGGGCGCAGCGGTTCAACGCCACCGCCGCTGGCACCGCGATCGAAGCCTATGAGCTACCCTGCCGCGAAGCCGCCGCCGCAGCCCGCGCGATGCTGGCGCAGGAGGCCGCCTCGCGATGGGGCGTGGCTTGGGAAGAATGCGAGGTCGCAGAGGGCTTTGTCTCGCATGGTGAACAGCGCGCCACCTTTGGCGAATTGGCCGAAGCCGCCGCCGCATGGACCCCGCCCGACCCCGCGCCGCTGCGCCCCGAACCTTTGCGCGAAGCCCCGCTATCCGCCGAATCCGATGCGGCCCCCGCCTTCCCCCGGCTTGATCTGCCGTCCAAGGTTGATGGGTCGTATCGCTTTGCCGGCGATGTGCGGCTGCCGGGGATGGTCTATGCATCGATCCGCCACGGGCCTGCCGATGGATCCGAACTGACCGGGTTCAACCGCGATGCCGCCGCCGGGATCAAGGGGCTGGCCGGGATCATCCAGAGCAAGCGATGGATCGCGGTTGCGGCCGACACGTGGTGGAGCGCGGATCAGGCGCTTAATGCGATGAAGCCCAGATTCGCGGTTCCCTCGCCGGTCAACAGCAATGAAATCGCCGCTCGCCTCGATACCATGCTTGATGGCGGGAAGGCCTTTCCGATTGCCGAAACCGGGTTCGGCGGGGCGGCGTTGAAGCGTGTGGACATGGCGCGCCGCTATGAGGTCGAGCCGGGCTATGCTGCCCCGCTCGAAACTGCGACCGCAACCGCGCGCTATGCCGACGGGCGGCTCGATCTGTGGATCGCCAGCCAGGCCCCCGAACAGGCGCGCATCGCCGCCGCCCGGGCGATCGGTATCGCGACCGAGGACGTCGCGCTATACCCGATGCCCGCAGGTGGCAGTTTCGATGCGCGGCTGGAGCATGATCACGCCATCGAAATCGCACTGATCGCGCGCGCGCTGGCCAAAGATGGGCCGCGCGCCGTGCAGCTCACCTGGCCGCGTCGTGACGAGATGATTCGCAGCCGCCCGCGTGCGCCCGCATGGATGCTGATCGGGGCGCAGCTTTCCCAAGCCGACCCCGGCGCGATTGATGCGCTGCGGCTGCGTATCGCGACACCGCCCGCCGCACGCGAATTCGGCAAGCGGCTGTTTGACAACCTCACCAGCATGGCCGCGATCCGCGAAACCACCGGGCAGGCTGATGCGATGGCGTGCGAAGGCGCGGTTCCGCCCTATCAACTGCCCGCGCTGCTGGTGGAGCATATCCCGGTCGAAATCGGGCTGCCGGTCGGGCGGGTGCGCGGCAATGCCCATGTTCCGACGACCTTCGCGATTGAAAGCTTCATCGACGAAATCACCGCGAAATACGGGCGTGAACCGCTATCGTTCAGGATGGCGATGCTGGGCGGTGATGTGCGGCTGGCGGCGTGCCTGCAACGCGCAGCGCAGCTGGCGGGATGGGATGGCGGCGTCAACCAAAGCGGGCAGGGGCTGGCCTGCGCGCGCATCGGCGAAGGGCCGGGGGCGGCGCGCATCGCCTGTGTCGCTACTGCGCGGCAGGGCGAAGGCGGGGTGCGGGTTACGCGCCTGTCGGCGGCGGTGGATATTGGCCGGATCATCAATCACGACATCGCGCTCCAGCAGATTGAAGGCGGATTGGTATTCGGGATCGCGACGGCGCTGGGCAACCCGGTCAAACTGCGCGGCGGCGTGCCCGAAGTGATCGATTACGAAGCGCTGGGACTGCCCGCGCTGGCCGATTGCCCGGATATGCGGATTGAATTCATCGCCAGCGAAGCCCCGCCCGCTGATCCCGGCGAACTGGGCGCGGTGGTGGCGCCTCCGGCGATTGCCAATGCGTTGTTTTCAGCGACGGGGTTGCGCCTGCGCCGCCTGCCCTTACTTTCGGACGGCATATGACCTGGCAGACGCAGCGCCTTCCGGGCGACCACCCCCCCGTATCGAGCGGCCAGACAGGCGTCTTGCTGGTCAACCTTGGCACGCCCGACGGGCCTGACCCGGTTTCGGTGCGGCGCTACCTCAAGCAGTTTCTGTCTGACCGGCGCGTGATCGAGATTCCGCCGATTTTGTGGCAATTGATCCTGCGCGGGATCATCCTCAACACCCGCCCTAAAAAGAGCGCGAAAGCCTATGCCAAGATCTGGACAGAGCGTGGATCGCCGCTGGCCGATATCACATCGCGTCAGGCCGAAGCGATGGCGGGCCGGTTCGGCGATAATGTCGTGATCGATTACGCCATGCGCTATGGCAACCCTTCGATCGAACAGCGCATTTCCGAGCTGACGGGTAAGGGCTGTGACCGTATCCTGATCGCGCCAATGTATCCGCAATATTGCGCGGCAACCACGGCGACGGTGTTTGACGAGGTCGCCCGCGTGCTCGGCGACATGCGCTGGCAACCGGCGCTGCGGTTTGTTCCGCCTTATCACGATCATCCCGATTATCTGGGCGCGCTGGCGGATGATCTCACTCGGCAGGTGCAAGGCTTGAGCTTCACCCCGGAGGTGATGCTGATCAGTTTCCATGGGATGCCGCTGCAAACGCTGGAAAAGGGCGACCCCTATTACTGCCATTGTTCCAAAACTGCGCGATTACTGCGCGAGCAATTGGCGGAGCGCCCCGAGTTTGCAGGTGTGCGGTTTGAAACGACCTTCCAATCGCGCTTTGGCCCGGCGCGCTGGCTGGAACCATCGACTGACACCACGCTTATCGAAGAAGGCAAGAAGGGCACCAGGCGGCTGGTGGTCGCTGCCCCCGGCTTTGCCGCGGATTGCGTCGAGACCTTGGAAGAATTGGCGCTTGAAGGGCGGGACAAGTTTATCGAAGCAGGCGGTGAGGATTACGCTGTGCTCACCTGCCTCAACACCTCGACTGCCGGGGTGACGATGATCGAAGCGATCATCCGGCGCGAGCTTTCGGGGTGGATTTGACCGCGCCGATTATTTACATCAAGGTCAGTTGCTAATCCGAACCCGATACGGAGCCTGATCTGACAATGGCCACCATTGCTACCGACCCGCAGACCCCGTCCTTCCCGCACTGGAGCGAGGGGAATCCGACCGAGGCTGATCTTGCCCACATCCCCGGGGATGCGGGCTGGCCGGTGGTGGGCAACACTTTCACCATGCTCGCTGATCCGCATGGCTTTGCGCAGCGGATGATCGACACCCACGGGCGGGTGTATAAAAACCGCGCGTTCGGTGGGTGGCAGGTGTCGCTGATCGGGGCCGAGGCGAACGAGCTGCTATTGTTCAACAAGGACAAGATCTTCTCGTCTGAACAGGGCTGGGGGTCGATCCTTGATCAACTGTTCCCGCGCGGGCTGATGCTGCTGGATTTCGATCATCACCGGATTGATCGCCGCGCGCTGTCGATCGCGTTCAAGCCCGAACCGATGCGGCATTATTCGGGCGCGCTGAACCGCGGGATCGCCCGCGAAGTGGCGGGTTGGGCCGGGCCGAAACAGTTCTATCCCGCTATCAAGAAGCTGACGCTTGATCTGGCGGCGGACAGTTTCATTGGTCTGCCCTGGGGGCCGGAGGCTGACCGGATCAACGCCGCTTTCGTCGACATGGTGCAAGCCTCGATTGCGCCGATCCGCAAGCCGCTGCCCTTTACCAAGATGAAAAAGGGCGTCGATGGCCGGGCGTTTCTGGTCGATTATTTTACACGTGAAACATTGCGTCGCCGCGAACAGGGCGGCGGGCAGGATATGTTCAGCCAATTTGCCACTGCCACCCGCGAGGACGGCAGTCTCCTGCCGGTCGATGAAGTGGTTGATCACATGAATTTCCTGATGATGGCGGCGCATGACACCATCACGTCGTCGGCGACATCGCTGATCTATCACCTCGCCGCCAATCCCGCATGGCAGGAAAAACTGCGTGAGGAGATTTTCGCGGTTACTGGCGGGCCGGATGGTGACGGCAATCCGCGCGGCCTTGATTATGATGATCTGGCCAAGCTGGAACTCACCGAAATGGCGTTCAAGGAATCGCTGCGGATGATCCCGCCGGTGCCTTCCATGCCGCGCCGGGCGCTGCGCGCATTCGAGTATGGCGGATACCGCATTCCGGCGGGAACGATGGTCGGGATCAATATCCACTGGACCCACCATTCGACCGATTACTGGGACAATCCCGCGGTTTTTGATCCCATGCGCTTTACCCCCGAACAGGTGCGCGCGCGGCACAAATATGCCTGGGTGCCGTTTGGCGGCGGCGCGCATATGTGCCTGGGGCTGCATTTTGCCTATATGCAGGTGAAGATCCTGCTCGCCCAATTGCTGCAACGCTATCGGATTGAAGTTGAGGCGGGTTACAATCCCGACTGGCAGGACTGGCCGATCCCGCAGCCCAAGGATGGGCTGAAGGTGACGTTCAAATCGCTATAAGTGTTTCACGTGAAACATTGGCAAGAGGGGGTCTAGCGGGGGTCTAGGCGGGTCTACACAGGGCAAATCTTCGTCATTGCGAGGAGCCAAAGGCGACCCATGATCTGCCCGCGCCATTTACGCCGAGGCCCGAAACTGGTTTGCTTCGCCTGCGGCTCGCAATGACGGGGTTTGACTAAAAATCCCAGGCGATGCCGTTCTTTTCCCAATCGCCATATCGGGTGGGGGAGAGGTCTTGCGGTTCACCTTTCAGAGGATCGACCTGTTTGGGCGCGGGCACCGGGTCATTGGTCCAATGCGCGGGCTTCTTGAACTGCCTGGCGGCTTCGGATTTCTGCTTGGTCATATGATCCAGATGCGCGTGCTGGCGCTTGGTTTCAATACATCCTTTCGGGCCAGCATCGCTGGTGGCGAAAAACCGGTTCCCACTTTTTCGTGCGATGCTTTAAGGGGCGCCCATGCCAACCACCCCCGGACTTCCCGTGCGCCGCGCTGCGCTTCGCTTGCTTGATGCGGTTTTGCGCCGTGGGGAGACGCTGGAAATCGCCGAAGGCGCGGCGCTCAGCGGCATTCGCACCGCGCCCGACCGCGCGCTCGCCCGCGCGATTGCGAGCGAGACATTGCGCTGGCTGACTGACATTGATGCGCTGATCGACAGCGTCACCAAACAGCGCCTGCCCGATGATGCCAAGGCGCGGATGGTGCTGCGGATCATGCTGGCGCAGGCATTGCGGCTCGACACCCCGGCGCACGCGGTGATCGCCACCGGCTTGCCGCTGCTGGCAGGCGGGCCGCGCAGGCTCGCGCACGGAGTGTTCTCAACGCTGGTAAAGCCGGGCGCGGGCACCTTGCCCGAACACCCCACCCTGCCCGAATCGGTCGTCGCCCGTTGGGGTGCGGAAAAAGCCGCCGCCATCGCCCCCGGCCTCGCCTTCCCGCCCGAACTCGACCTTGCCTTGAAAGACGCCGCCGAAACCGAAACCCGCGCCGTTGCGATGGGTGGGGTGACGCTCGCGCCCGGCCATGTCCGTCTGCCGCGCGGCGCGGCGGTTGATACGCTGGCCGATTTCAAGGCGGGTGATTGGTGGGTGCAGGATTTGGCCGCGTCGATCCCCGCGCGGTTGCTGGGCGATGGCACCGGCAAGAATGCGCTCGACCTGTGCGCCGCGCCCGGCGGCAAGACGATGCAACTGGCAGCGGCAGGGTGGAATGTGACCGCGCTCGACATGAGCAAGCGGCGGCTCGAACTGCTGAAAGACAACCTCAAACGCACCGGGCTGAAAGCATCGCCGGTGCGTGCCGATGCGCTGGTGTGGGAGCCGAAGCACCGGTTCGACGCGATCCTGATCGACGCGCCCTGCACTGCAACCGGCACCTGCCGCCGCCACCCCGACGTGCTGCACCGCATCGGCGCGCGGCAAATCCCGGAGATGGTCGAACTGCAACGCGGCTTGGCCGCCAAGGCAGCCGAATGGCTGAACCCCGGCGGGGTGCTGGTCTATGCGGTATGCTCGCTGGAGGTCGAGGAAGGCGAGCAGCAGGCGGCGTGGATTGACGCGAATTGCGGCCTCGCGCCGATGCCGATCACAGCGGCGGAGCTGCCCGCAGGCCTTGCGCCGACCGCCGAAGGCTGGCTGCGCACCCATCCGGGGATGCTGGCCGACCGTGGCGGGCTGGACGGGTTTTTTGTGGCGCGGTGGTTAAAGAGCTAACCCCCCTGTCGTCGCCCCGGACTTGCCTGCCCCGGCGCAGGCCGGGGATCCGGGGTTCGGCCTCTTTTTGCGCACTCCGCCGAAGAAAAGCCTAGGCCCGTGTCAAGCACGGGGCGACGAACCTTGGATTGTTGCCAATGGAGTTGCTTGCTGCAATTCTGCTTTCGGGATTGTGCCCGGGCGCGGCGAATGACCGGAAGTGGGTGGATAGGCGACTGGCGGCTTTGGCAGCCAGATGGCGCCGCACCAACTCAGAACCCAGCCGATATCAGGAAGTCCCTTTGTTTACAGCCCTAATTCCATGTTACTTCCGCCAATCAATCTCGTCGTGATTGGCACAGATTGATGCACCTTCGCCAAAAGGACTATCGCGGGCATGAGACCTGATCCAGTTTTTAGCAATCTGAAGGTTTTTGATCAGCAAGCCGAGCCGGTGCCCGAGGCGCGTCCACGGCTTGAGGATTTTGGTCTCAACAACGACATCGATTTTGAAACGTTGAAAGCGGACCATGAGCAGCGACTGCGGCGCGCCAGGCGCATTGAGGGTTTGTTGGGTAATTTCGCCGGTCTTGTCGTTTTGGGTGGCGTGATCTTTTCAATGATCAGCGGCATGCAGGACAACGAGAATACGCTATTTTTCTGGGGTGCCACATTCGTATCTGGGTTGCTCATGTTAAAGGTTTCAGACCTTTACTCGAAAGTTCCCCGTGACCCGATACTCGCTGATTTAGCTAGCTACGAAGCTTCGCTTTCTCGGTGGGAGCAGCATGAAGAGCGAAAAAAACTCGATTTTTGGCGTAACTTGAAAGGCACCGAGTTTGAGCGTGAGGTCGCCAAGCTCTTCGTCAGATTCAAATGGTGGGTAGCGACAACTCCAACAACTGGAGACCGTGGCGTTGATCTCATTGTGACTTTCGACGGACAAACATATTGGTGCCAGTGTAAAGGGCACGCTAAGCCTGTCGCTGGAGCAGAAGTTCGCCGAATTGCTGGCGCTACGATAGCCAGTAGTGGTGATGCGATCCCTGTGCTCATTGCTTCTAATGGATTCACTAAACCCGCCTTACAGGAAGCACGGGATTTGGGAGTGATTTGCATCGACGGTGTTATGCTGTCTCAGAGTCTGACTCATAATTATTACGTTTTATAACATGGTCTTGCGATGCGTCTTGCGAGAAGCTGGACGGAGGCCATGAAGATCCATGCGGTTGCAGAAG
>PHEL01000102.1:19405-22476 GCA_002842925.1 Alphaproteobacteria bacterium HGW-Alphaproteobacteria-14 | reverse complement strand
GCCACCGTCAGCAGACGCCCGGACCCGACCGGAATTGAAAACCCCATAGCTCACCGCATGCGGACCGCGGGTTCGGGCACCGTCGACTTTCCGACGCCTATCGGCGTCCGAAACTCTAAACGGAAGTAGACGGTCTGCTTTCGACAGCTTGGCGGTAGAAAGCGGACTCATGTGGAACGCTCTGGTCGAAGCGAATACCTCGTCCGGTTGCATGAGCGTCGGCAGCCCGCTAGGCGACAGATAATATGTTTATCAGCCGGAGCTAATCGTGACTGTTGCCAATTATACGTTTGTCACGCTGTCGATCGCTCTTTTCTTCGTTTCGGTTCCCTCCCTTGCCCAGAATGACACGCCGGCGGGTGAGTTTACCGAATGCGCCGATGCCGGGTTGCATTCTTCGTTGGAAGGTACGGAATGCGCGCGTATTGAGGCTCCGCTGGACTATGCCCACAGGGTCGCCGGAAAGGTCGAGCTCTTCGTCCGCAAATTCCCCGCACAAAAGGAATCTGAAGGGCAGCTGTGGATGGTCGCTGGTGGGCCCGGAGAGTCCGGGGCCTCCTTCTATCCTTTCATCCAGACTGTTCGGGCGGCTGCTCCGGGTTTCGATCTGCTGATACCCGATCACCGTGGAACAGGTTTCTCGACACGGCTCTGCGCCGAGGAAGAAGATCCCTTGAGCGAGGGGGGCGGCGCGCTTGTGGGTGAAGAATGGGGCGCATGTTTCGGGGCCCTCAACGCGCAAGCGGACCGAACCAGGGCTTTCACCATCAGCAACGCCGCTCACGATCTCGACCTGTTGATGACCCGGTTCGACACCGGAAAGCGCGCCTATGTTTATGGGGTCTCCTATGGCACCCAACTGATCTTGCGGATGCTGACTCTCGGCATGCAGGATGATCTGGATGGCGTGATCCTGGATTCCCTCGTCCCGCTCGAAAGCAACGGGCAGCTCGATCTGAGTCACCGGTCTGCCGTGACTGATAGTGTGGGTCGTGAGGTTCTACGCGAGTGCGATGAGCGTCCGGATTGCCGTCGTTACTTTCCCGGCAGTGCGGAGGAGGCTGTCCGCCTGCTCCTGAACCGCAGCGATATAGAGGAACTGGCTGGCGCTAGATTGAAGTATCGCCTGTCGGCAATGCTCGACTTTCCCGCGACGCGCGCAATGCTTCCAAATGTCATCGCGGGCCTGCAGGCAGGTGATCCCTCATGGCTCGAGCATGCGACCGACGAACTGGCCAGCATGGGCTCTCTGTTTGAGCCCTATGCGCAAGGTATCCCCTCCATCCCTCTGGTCAGCCTCATAAGCAGCTCGGAAAACAACGCCCGTCCGACCTTGACTGCACAAATGGTGGAACGCGAGGAGGAGCAGTATATCTTCGCCAGCCCCTTGCCATCGCTGCTGCTGTCGGGTGGAATCCCGACCTATGAGCCGGATACGAGCTTCGGGAAATCGCCTAAACGCGTTCCCCCGATGATCGTTCTTCACGGAACGCTCGATCCAAAGACACCCTATCAGGGCGCGCAGGAGCATGTCGCCGTCTTGGAAGCGGCAGGAAATGTTACGCTGGTCCCCGTCGCACGAGCACCCCATTTCGTCCTCATGGCCGCACCCGACGCTTTTGAACGATCGGTGCGTGCGTTTATCGACGAAGCTGTAGTCGCACCATAACAACGCCGATCAGAAGTCGGGAATGCCGAATGATCGGCAGCTTTCGATCCCCTCAATCGGAAGTCTAAACGACTGAAGGGCGCGAAGCAGAACATTTTGACCTCGGCTGGTAAGTGGCCGTCTGGCTTGCGCTGAAAAGAATTGAGAAGCTGCCATTCCGCTTGCGTCCCAGATTGCGCTCTCTGTGCTGGACAGCCGCTGCGTCGGTTATTGATCTGGTGCGCGGGTTTAGCGCCCTTCTTGGCCAAGGCCAAGAAGGGCGCACTCTAATTCTTCGGCCCAACGCAGTTGGGCTTCCCGCTGGGTGACCCCGTAGCGTAACGTGAACCATGCGCGTTTCTTCGCTGGATCCATTTCATCAACCGTCTCAGAATAATATTTCTGAGTGATTTGTTTATAAATTTGCAGCGCTCGACGGCACTCGGCTGTGAAATCGGCGAGGTGGCGTCTCAAAATTTCGGGATCGTCGCAAGCGTAGAGCTTCACCAGCAGGAGATTTTTTACTGCAGATGGGGGTAATGGTTTTTCTAGCCAATATCTAAGTTCTTCCCGACCTGTGCAGTTAATTGTGTAAATCTTCCGATCCGGCTTTCCTGTCTGAGGTTTTGCCTGGAATTCGACAATCCCCTCATGAGCCATTTTCTTTAGTTCTCGATACACCTGTTGGTGCGTCGCGTGCCAGAAATTGCCGAGGACCGTGTCGAACTCTTTGGTAATCTGGACACCCGCAAAAACCCCTCGCTTTGAAGGCTGTCCTGTGATTCACTCCGAGCACTGGACGGAGAGTTTCGATGCACCCACGCAGCCTGTTTTCGCTGGCGGAGCACCTGGAGCGGTTGAGCAAGGATGGCGATCCGCTGGAGGCTTTGTCAGGCACGGTAGAGTTCGAGCGTTTCCGGCCGCTTCTGACCCGCGGGCTCGGCTATAGCGACGGCGCCAAGGGCGGTCGCCCAGCCTTTGACCCTGTCGCGATGTTCAAGGTGCTGGTGGTTCAGGCGCAGCATAATCTGTCAGATGCACGCATGGAGTTCATGATCCGGGATCGGTTGAGCTGGATGCGCTTCTTCGGCTTCGACCTTGGCGGCGCGATGCCCGATGAGAACACCATCCGCCACTATCGAGGGCCGGCTGACGACAAGCGGCACGCTCGAGGCGCTGATGCAGGCGTTCGAACAGCAACTGCGCGAGGCAGGATACCTGGCGATGGGCGGTCAGATCGGGCGGGGCAAGCCGAACAAGGCGCACCAGAAGGATGTCGATGCGCGCTGGACGTTGAAGATCGGGGGCAAGATCCGTTATCGCCCCGACGGCACGCCCCAACGTATCCATGACATGGGAGCCCAGCATCTGCCTGGCGAGGAAGTCTGGCTGGTCGGCGAACATCGCTCGACCGGAGAGCGCA
>PHEL01000102.1:0-19247 GCA_002842925.1 Alphaproteobacteria bacterium HGW-Alphaproteobacteria-14 | reverse complement strand
CCAGGCAATCCTCATCGCGCTCGCACAACCGCCACCATCACGGTGCCCACACTGCCGTAAACTCATAACATCTAGAAATCTGCCAAAGTAGTGCTAGGGCGCCTCCAAGCGAATGCCCGGTGAAAGATACAGTTACCCCGTTTGCACGCGCATTATTCGCAACCTCGGAACCAATCCATTTGGCGTGCCGGTATCAGGCGGCGACGTAGCCGCAAGCGTGCCGTTGGAACGAGGGCCCCGGCTCCGGTGATTGCCCTCCCGAACCAGCGGTGGAGCCTGGACTTTGTTCACAATCAAATGGCGTCAGGGAGACGGTTCCGCGTGCTCAACATCGTCGACGATGTGACCAAGGAGTGCCTGCGAGCGGTTCGCCGCCGAACTGGACAAGCAATTGCCTGCTTCGCTACGCCATATGGGCTCCGCTACGCAGCCCATTGCTTCAACCGCGCTCATGCGCAACAGCGCGGCTCGGCTCTAATCCCAGCTGGGTGAAAACTTAAGATCATGTCAGAGCACAGGCTGATTGTCAGGCAGCTTCAACAGCACGCGCCTCGAAAGCGACGCCAAGCCGTTTGCTGACTACCCCAAAAATCGCTGCGAGATTATCCATGCTGGGGTTGCCCTGTTCTGAGAGCATCCGGTGCAAGCTCTTGCTCGGCTTGTTGGTTTCGGTTGCAAGTTCCTCGAACCCCATCGACGCATTGACCAGGTCGCGCAAAATCAGGCGTGCAACATGCGGCTCGCCATTGAGGAAGGCGGTGGCTGCTTCGTCGAGCATGGCTTTGGCAAAGGCAGGATCGCGCGCGGCGCGCTCCTTCACCGTTTCCTTGAAATCACGTGTCAGCGCCACCTTGCTTAACTCCTTGTCTTTTTCGCTCTGGCCTTGCGGGCCTTGTATTCAACGAGCAATGCGCCCGCCTGCCTGATATCCGCCTGTTGCCGCTTCTTGGTCCCGCCAACGAATAGGATGACTAGCTGTTCGCCGTCCTTGGTCAAATAGAGCCGATAGCCCGGCCCCCAATCGATCCGATACTCGCCAAGCCCGCTACCGATCCATTTGACGTTCGACACATTGCCCAGTTCCAAGCGGATGATGGCGGTCGCTACCTTGGCTGCAGCCTGGACATCGAGATCGTTAAACCAACCCCGGAACGGGCAGGTGCCATCCTCGCGGACATATTCCTCAACAGTCACATTGCACCGCCTTCAGTAACATATTCGTTACCTTGCGTCTAGGCCACATCGGAAACCTCCGGATCGGACGCGTTCTGAGCGACGAGAACGGCAATGGCTTCGCGCAGTTTTTGTGCGCTAACATCCGCCTTGCCAAACCGGGTTTTCAGCGACTGAAGCAGCTTCTGATCCTCCCATATCAGCGGCCCGCTATGGGCCGCGTCCGGCGACAGGGCTGCCGCGATCTTCTTGCTGACGCGGTTGGCGGCCTTGCGCGAAGGCTCATGCTGGATATGGGCATAGATTGCCGTAGAACGGGGATTGGAGTGGCCAAGGATAGCGCCCGTCAATGCGATAGCTTCCCCGGTCGAAATCGCAGTCGAACCGATCGTGTGGCGCAAGGTGTGCGGTGTCACACCGGGCAGTTCCGCCTTCCTGATAGCCCGCGCCCAGGGTGTCTTTGTCCCTTGGAAGTAACCTTCTCCCGTGTCGGCAGGGAAGACGAACTCGGAGCCTTCCGTCCGCTCGATCTGTTGGAGCAGGGTCAGGGCAGCGGTTCCAAGTGGCCGCACAGAATGGCCGGTCTTGCTGTCTTCCAGGACCAGCAGGCCGTTCTCGAAATCGACCTCACCCCATTTGAGGCCGGCGATCTCGTTGCGGCGACATCCAGTCAGCGCCCAGAGCCGGGCGATGTTGATCGCCTTGAGATTGGTGCCATCGGCCTCCAGTTCGTCAAGTGCGCGCCCCAGTCGGCCGACTTCTTCCAGGGTGAGGAAACGGGTCTTCTGGCCATCGGTCTTGCGCACCGCTGCATTCTCGATGGGATTCCGCTCGACGATCTCGCTCCGCTTCGCAAAACTGAACACTGCCGAAAGATCACGGACGACCTTACGCGAAGCCCCAGGGCCGCCTTTGACGATGATGCGCCGACGCGGGCCGAGCTTCTCATTCTTTGCGGTCTTGCCCGCCAAGACATCCGCTGAGAACCGTTCGATATCGCCACTCGTGACGTCCTTGGCGCGGCGATTGCCGAGAAGCGGAACAACGTGATGGCGAAGCCGGGCGAGGGTATAGGCTTTGGTCAGCGGCTTCATCGGCTCGCCAATCCGCTTGCCGCGCTGAACCATGCAGCCATGTGCCTCATAGAAATCGATCAGCGCGGCCATAGTCATCTCGCGGCGGCGGGAAGCAAGGTCACCGGCAGGATCGGCACCAGCGGCAACGCTACCCAAGATCGCCTTGGCCTTCTTGCGCGCTTCGTCCGGTGTCAGGACACCGTAGCGCCCGACAGTCTGTATCCGCTGCGGTGCATTCCGGCCGCCGCCGTTGACGCGGTATTTGGTGACGAAGGTTTTGATGCCTGATGGCTCGATCCGCAGGCCAAATCCGTGCAGATCGTTGTCCCAGATGTGATAGCGCTTGTCGGTCGGATGGGCGGCGTCCACCGTTCGCTTCGTCAAGGAATTTTGGCTTCGGACACCCATAGCAATTTGCGCTCCCAGTATACCACCAGTATACCACCGTGAGGTCGTTTCGTGGCGTAGAGAAGGTTGCGCGCGCCGCCTTGAAAGTCAACAACCTACTGAATCAATAGGGTTCTAGCGTAGGATCGGATAGCTTCGGTAAGGGCTCCAGAAATCTTGCCAAGGTTGGGGTCGAGGGTTCGAATCCCTTCGCCCGCTCCAGATTTCCTAGATAAATCAGTGAGATAATCGCCTTCTAGGCGAGGCGAGTTTACGCCTACAATCTGTGTCGCCACCAGGTCGCCACGGGGATGCAGTTCATGGAAGGCGGGCTTAGGCTTTTCAGGCGGTCCGACTGATTGAAATTTTCGCTGCCTCGGTGATGAATACAATCTTGCTCGCGGCAAGGTGGAGCGCATAGGCAGCGATATAACCCGGTACGTTCTTCGGTGTGGCACCCTGACCGTGCGAGGCATCATTGTCCCTGATCTTGGGCAGGCCGCTTTGTATTGTGGCAACGAGTTGGTCGAAGCTCGCGTCCAGATAGTCGGGCCAGAGGGCGTTCGCTCGTGCAACCTTGAGCAAATCGGATATGCGCGCGCCCTTCTGGTAAGCCCAACCCTTTTGATCAAAGATCGCCTTGAAGGTGCTCTCAACCGCGTTTGCGGCCATCGCGACTGCCTGCCGATGTTCGCCTGCCCGATAATGCTTATGGGCTGCCAAAAACTCCTGCCTCGGCCCCTCAAAGTCTTGCCCTGACAGAAGTGCAAGTGCTGGTTTCACCACTTCCGCGTGTACATATTGGCTATCCACGCGGATCAGGCGCGCGCCCTCCAACTGATACCCAACCCCGGCCTGTCGAAGCCGGTAGTTGATTTCGTCGATGGCTGCTTGGCCCGGTGTTGATACCTGCCACGTTTGGCGCTGGTAGTGATGTTCATCGCCAGCCATTATTTCGATGCCCAAGGCGACCAGCTCTAAAAAGTCCAACCAGTCAGCAGTTGGGCACTCGCGCATGAATGCCAGCACTCGGTTGCCAGCGAAATCGCCTTGCGCAATCCCTTCAAGGCCCTTTTCGCGAAGGTAGGTGCGCTCAATTTGGAACCAAAGGTCGTTTTCCTCATCGCCCCTGATCATGCGATCGCCATGCGCGCCGACTTTCCCAACTGCCTCAATTGCGATCTGCTTCACTTGGACGCGAAGATTCTTGGGTATATCATCATACTGATAGACATCTGAGGCACCGGACTTTGCTGCGTCAGCCTGACGCTTAGAGAACAGGTCGAAAACTCTCACGGTGGTCCCCCTGATTGAACTGCCAATGTAAGGCACCAATCGTCGTTATTGAAGGGTGAGATAGTAGCTTCATCTTCGCAGGCATTTCGCCATTTGAACGAACGCGCAATTTCGTCACGCTGGCTCACATGCAAACCTCAGTATTTCAGACTGCCACCCATTCGCCGTTGGCCGCAATCACGGTGTTGGCAGACAGCGAGGCATATCTCTCTGGGTGGACGGTGCGGATCGGCAAAAGGCGTTGCGGTGCAACGGCCTGCGCCATGCGGTGTAGGTCCGCGAATGATGCGTGGCCGGAACTATACACGATATGGAAGGCAATTTCCTTGCGCTTTGCCCATCCCCTACTCCGCAGCCTCGGCCCCAAACAGCCCGGCCTCGGCCACCTCAACGCCGTCCTCGTTCACGGCCTTCGCCTTCTGGCGCTTGTCGAAGCTTGACCACACGGTATTCCAATCGCCCCGCGTGGCGCCCTTCGAATATTCGGTGGCGCGCTGTTCGAAGAAGTTGGCGTGTTCCACCCCGTTCAGCAACGGCGACAGCCACGGCAGCGGGTGTTCCTCGATCATGTAGATTTCCTGCAGGCCCAACTGTTTCAGCCGCCAATCGGCGATGTAGCGGATGTAACGCTTGATCTCCTTGGCGCTCATGCCGTTGACCGGGCCCATTTCAAACGCGAGGTCGATGAAGTTGTCTTCCAGCCGCACGGTTTTCTGGCAGATGTCGATCAGGTCTTCCTTGACCGATTTGGTCAGGCACTGGCGTTCTTCGCAGAAGGTATGGAACAGTTTGATGATGCCTTCGCAGTGCAGGCTTTCATCGCGCACGCTCCAGCTGACGATCTGGCCCATGCCCTTCATCTTGTTGAAGCGCGGGAAGTTCATCAGCATGGCGAAGCTGGCGAACAGCTGCAGCCCTTCGGTAAATCCGCCAAATGCGGCGAGGGTGCGGGCGATGTCCTCGTCCGTATCGACCCCGAACTGGTTGAGGAAATCGTGCTTGTCCTTCATTTCCTCATATTCGAGGAAGGCGGAATATTCGCTTTCGGGCATCCCGATGGTGTCGAGCAGGTGCGAATACGCCGCGATGTGCACGGTTTCCATGTTGGAAAATGCCGCCAGCATCATCTTGATCTCGGTCGGCTTGAACACCCGGCCGTAATTTTCGTGATAGCAATTCTGCACCTCGACATCGGCCTGAGTGAAGAAGCGGAAAATCTGGGTGAGCAGGTTACGCTCGTTCTCGGTGATCTTCTGCGCCCAGTCGCGGCAATCCTCGCCCAAGGGCACTTCTTCGGGCATCCAGTGGATCTGCTGCTGGCGTTTCCAGAAATCATAGGCCCAGGGGTACTGGAACGGCTTGTAGGTAGAGCGGGCTTCGAGCAGCGACATGGCGAATTCTCCGGCTAAGGAATCAGTATATCAGATAAACGGCCGCGCCTTACTGGCAGCTGAGGCATTCCTCGTAATCGGTCGGATCACCGGCATTGAGTTCGATCCGGGCAAGTTCGGAGGTGTTGTCAGCCTCCACCCCGCCCACGAACCCGGCGCGCTGCACACTTTTGGAACGCAGGTAATACAGCGACTTGATCCCGCGCTCCCACGCCTGGAAGTGCAGCATCATCAGATCCCACTTGTCGACATCGGCCGGGATGAACAGGTTCAGCGACTGCGCCTGATCAATATAGGGCGTGCGATCAGCCGCGAATTCGAGCAGCCAGCGCTGATCGATTTCAAAGCTGGTCTTGTAGACCGCCTTTTCCTCAACGCTGAGGAAATCAAGGTGCTGCACGCTGCCGCCGCGTTCAAGGATCGAATTCCAGACATTGGTCGAGTTCTTCGACTTCTTGTCGAGCAGCTTTTCCAGATAGGGGTTCTTGACGATGAAGCTGCCCGACAGGGTCTTGTGGGTGTAGATATTGGCCGGGATCGGCTCGATGCAGGCCGACGTGCCGCCGCAGATGATGCTGATCGACGCGGTCGGTGCGATCGCCATCTTGCAGGAAAACCGCTCCATCGCGCCCATATCGGCGGCATCGGGGCACGGTCCGCGTTCCTGCGCCAGCAGCATCGAAGCTTCCGACGCCTTGGCGTGGATGTGCTTGAACATCTGGAGGTTCAGTGCCTTGGCCATCGCGCTTTCAAAGGCAATGTCCTTTTGCTGCAAGAACGAATGGAAGCCCATCACGCCCAGCCCGACGCTGCGTTCGCGCGCGGCGGAATATTTGGCGCGGGCCATTTCGTCGGGCGCGCGGTCGATATAGTCCTGCAACACGTTGTCAAGGAAGCGCATCACATCCTCGATGACCTGCTTGTCGCCTTTCCATTCGTCCCAGGTTTCCAGGTTCAATGACGACAGGCAGCACACCGCCGTGCGATCATTGCCCAAGTGGTCAATGCCCGTCGGCAGGGTGATTTCGCTGCACAGATTCGACGTCGAAACCTTCAGTCCCAGATCGCGGTGATGCTTGGGCATCATGCGGTTCACCGTGTCGTTGAACACGATATAGGGTTCGCCCGTGGCGAGCCGGGTTTCGACCAGCTTCTGGAACAGCGAGCGCGCATCAACCGTGGCGCGCACTTCGCCGGTCTTGGGCGATTTGAGGTCAAATTCGGCCCCGTCGCGCACGGCTTCCATGAATTCATCGGTCAGCAGCACACCGTGGTGCAGGTTCAACGCCTTGCGGTTGAAATCACCACTCGGCTTGCGGATTTCGAGGAACTCCTCGATTTCCGGGTGGCTGACGTCAAGATAGCACGCCGCCGACCCGCGCCGCAGGCTACCTTGCGAAATCGCCAGCGTCAGGCTGTCCATCACCCGCACAAACGGGATGATCCCGCTGGTCTTGCCGTTCAGGCCGACCGGTTCACCAATCCCGCGGACATTGCCCCAATAGGTGCCGATCCCGCCGCCCTTGCTGGCGAGCCAGACGTTTTCGTTCCAGGTGTTGACGATCCCTTCAAGGCTGTCGGACACCGAATTGAGGTAGCACGAAATCGGCAACCCACGGTGCGTGCCGCCGTTGGACAACACCGGAGTGGCGGGCATGAACCACAATTTCGAGATGTAATCATACAGCCGTTGGGCGTGGGCCTGATCATCAGCATAGGCATCAGCCACGCGGGCGAACAGATCCTGATAATTTTCACCGGGCAGCAGATAGCGATCGGTCAGCGTGTCCTTGCCGAAATCGGTCAGCCGGGCATCGCGCGATGAATCGGTGACGACGGTAAAGCGGCGAGCGTTGACCTTCTTGCTGTCAGGAGCACTCCTTGCCGCATCGGCTGCGGCACCAGCGAGCGCGCCGGCCAGCGCTTCGCCAGCCTTGGCAGCGATGAGCATGGTCACAGCCTTTTCATCCCCTGCGGACATCTCGGCCCCCGCTTGTGCCTCGGCAGGCGTGCCTGCATCCAATTCGTTCACCACATCACCCGGCACATTATCGCTCGCTTTGAAATCCATCTGTTGCCCCACTTGTCCCCCGAATCGGCAGCCCCCGCAAGGGCTATGTTCCAATTCTGTTCTATACCGGCCGGTCCACAGACTTGCCAACAGGATCATCCCTGAACGGGCCTGTTGTCGTACCTGTTGATCGCATTTTGGCGCGCTTGGGAACCCTTTGGCCGGAGCGAATCCTCCCCCTTGTGCTCTGATCAGAGCGGCGGGGTGTTCACCAAAGCTTGGGGGTCCGATTTGCACCGAACCACTAGATGATGAATCAGACAGCGAATCCCGTCAACGGGCAATTAACCCTTAAATTGCGATTGGGCGGGTCTGGCCGAGGCCCGCGACCACGCGACGCGTGGAGCAAGCTTGAGTCGCGCGGCGCGCAACCCCCAAATCGAATCTGTGAAGAAAAAAATGGTGATTGAATCATTCGAATCCAATCGGAAATCTTTTGCACAGGCGGGCGCATGATTGTTGCGCTTCGGATAGGCGCCGCCAGGGTCAGGCCGGAAGCGCAAGATGCTTCGCGCCGAAAACTGCCTGCCAGCTTTCGATTTCGCCCACTACCGCATCATCCACCGCATGCAGGAGTTCGGCGGCGGCTTCATAGCTGAGCGCCGTCTCGGTACCGGTCAACAGCAAACCGATGCGCGTTTCAACCTCACCCAACCGCTCCGCCGCCGCCCGCGAAATCGCCCCGAATCGCTCAAAATCGCCGAAATAGCGCACCCCGGCGATGTTCGCGCCAAGGGTTGGAAAGGCGACGCCAAGGAAGGTGAAGAGCGGCGAAAGGTCGCTCGCCCAGGCTGTGGGGGCCACGCCCGCGAGTGCCGCGAATTTGAGCAGCAGATAGGCCAGAACCGAAATCACCGCGAGCAGAAAGCTGGCCCCCGCCAGCCGGTCAAGCCGGTGGTGAACGCGTTCCAGCCGGGCGGCCTTGAACTCATGATAGGCGCGCTGGGCCGCAACATGGGGATGCACCACCCCTTCAAGGCAGGCGCGCAGATAGGCGCGGGTCACACGGATCCGGGGCAGACCGGCCTCTCGCAGCGCGTGGCGGGCGAAATGTTCGGGCCATTCGGCGTCGTGTCCGCGCCCGCCTTTCCTGGGCCAGCGCCCCGTCGGTCGGGACACGCCGAGCAACAGCAGGCCGGGCGCGTGACGCAGATATTCGGCAACCCGCCGCATTTCGAACCAGCGTCGGTGCCAGGCAAGGCGCGATCCGGCAAGGGTGATGACCAGGATCCCCGCCAACAGCAGCAGTTCGGCCGAGGCGAACACCCATTTTACCTTCGCGAGGCCGAACGGGTAGAAGGCGAGACCGATGATTACCGCCAATGCGGCGAGCACGAAGTTGACGCACATGCCGCTGCGATAGGCATCGGAGAGACGGCTGGCGATGCCATCGGCCCGGGCGAACATGGGCAGCAACGCTCCGCGCAGCCGCGCTACGAGCAGGGGGTCAGCGCCAGGTGCCGCCTCAGCCGCCGCCAGCAAACCGGCAGCACTGCCGGTGCTGATGGCATCGGGCGACTCGTATTCGATCCGCATCCGGCCGGGGGTCAGCTTGCCGTCGCCGAATACCCGTTCGATCAGGCGATAGAGACTGAAAGCGAGGCCGGAGCGGGCGCGCCACTGTTCGCGCCTTGGCCCCTGCGTGAGCCACCCTTGCGCCACCATCGCAGCGCGAATGGTCGCCTCAAGCCGCGCCTGCCGCACCGCAACGGGAGCGTTGTTGCGTTCGGGATGCCCAAGCTCCTCTGGTCGGGTCAGGATCGACCATTCTTGCGGCGCAGTCGGATCGATCAGCAACACAGGTGTGCCCATTTCCAGCGCGCTGATGACCGTGTGACCGGTGCCGCCCGGCAGATTGGCGATCTTGCCATCCCACACTGCGACCACAAGATCGGTGCGTTCGATCATCACCCGCCCGGCAAGCGCGACATTGCCCGAAACAAGCGCCTCATAGGCGCGGGCCGCGTCGCGGTCTTGCGGATTGGTGAGGGTCGCCAGCAACAGCGTTGCGATCTGAGTATCGCGATCGGCCAGTTCGAACAGATGCGCGCGCGCCGTGATAGTCCGGATTGCAGCGGCACGCGCCTCCACCTCCGGATCGGCGGCCGGCTGCCCGCGGCATAGCGCGGCGGCATCGGCCGGGGTCGCCGGATGGGAGTTGATCGCAAGGTTGAGATCGGCCCCGAATGGCATCGGCACCACAAGTTCCCACCCGCGCGCCAGCGCCAGCTCGCCCGCCACCTGATCGGTGCCGTCAACCAGCAGGCTATGCAATCGCACCGCGCCCTGATTGCCGCTAAGGCCTGCCGCGATCTCCTCGATCTGTGCGAACAGCCCGGCCAGCGCATCCGTGATCGCTGCGCTATTCGCGGAAAATGCAGGGTTGGTGGCGCGGTGGCCGGTGATCCCCAGCGCAAGACGCGGCTGCCATTCGGCGTCGGGGTCTGCAAAAGGCGAGGAGGGCATGGTCGGGCTGTCCTTATTTGCCGGACAGGCCGGATGGAGCAACCTTAACGTGTAGTCTTGCACGCTTTCAAGGGGCGATGCGCGCCTGCCCCCGGTTTGACGGAGCGCGCAGGAAGGCGCATTATTTCTTCGGGGAAGCGGGGGGCGTGCGGTGATCGGACGGATTGCGATATTGATGGGCGTATTGCTGGCGCTGGCGGTTCCCGCAGCAGTTCAGGCGCAGGTGCCGCACGATTATCCCTCAAGCAGCGAAGGTTGGAACCGCGCTGATCCGGATCGACCGGAGGCGGAGCGCGCGCACGACGAAGCCGACGCCGCGCGGGCCGAAACAGCCTGCGATGCGGGCGACGTCACCGGATGTGCCGCGCTTGGCCGGGCATACCGGGATGGCGCGGGCAGGCCGCAGAATCGCCCGGTGGCCGAATTGCTGTTCCGTCAGGCCTGTGACGGCGGCCAGGCGGAGGGCTGCTTTGCGCTTGGCGCGCAATTGCGAAAGGTCGACAATACGGGCGCGCAGGAAGAGGGCATGATCGCACTGCGGCGCGGCTGCACCCTCGGCGCGTCTGAGGCCTGTGACGCGCTGGCAGACATCATCGCCGCCGAGAACGAACACGCCGAAGAACTGCGATCGCGCATAAGCGATTGCCGCGCGGGGGCCGTCCGGTCGTGCGACCTGCTGGCCGGGCGCTACGCTCACCAGACAGAGGGTTTGAAGCCTGAACTGCGCGACGCGCTCAATCACGGCTGCGATGTGGGGTCGGCCTTTGCCTGCCAGACGCTCGGCAGAGTAGTATTTGCCGAGGGTCGCGGGCCACCCGAACGCCGGGTCAAGGCGCATGCCCTGTTCGACCGGGCCTGTGCGAGCGATCCCGATTTTTGCACCATAGCGCAGCAGATCCGCGACCGGCCCGCCTTGTCCGCCGGTTGTGCAAACGGGGGGATGGCCGATTGTGCCGCACTGGGGCGGATCTACGCTGCGGAATGGTCACCGCTGCATTCCCCGGCCGAAGGATTGCGGCTTCTTGGGATGGCTTGCGAAGGGGGCGAGGGCGAGGTTTGCCGCGATGCGGCGCAAATGGCGCTCATCGACCCCTCGCCCGAAGCTGCGGCTCTGGCGGAACAGTGGTATGCCTTCGGCTGCAATGGCGGCGTTGAAGCCGATTGCGTAACTCTGGGCTTGCGCCTGACCGGCGAAAACCGCCTGTCGGAGGATCGTGCGCGCGGCTACGCCTTGCTCGTCGGCGCTTGCGAACGTGGCCTGCCCAGGCTCTGCGACGAATTGTACAAGCGCGCCGGGTTCGATCCCGAAGCGCCGCTGATGGCTGCGGACGTCCGCTTTGGCCCGCCGACCGAGCCGACCGACCCGGTTGAAGAGGCGCGCCGGGTAGCGGAATCGCTGGCAATCGAGGCTGAGAATGCTCGCTTCGATCCGTGCAGACGTTCGTCGGTAAGTTTCCGCGGCGCGGTCTATCTCGATGCCCTGTGCGATCCAGTGCAGCGGGTCAGCAGAGGGTATCAGCTCCGTCCGGGGCAGGCACCCTGGCAGGCGTTGCTGTGGCGACCGGCCCAGTTGGGTGGTCAAACCCTCGCTCCCGGGCAGCGGGTGGCGTGCGGCGGATCGCTGATCGCTGAGGGCTGGGTGCTCACCGCAGCCCATTGCATCATGGACAAGGACGGCCAGTCCTTGATCGGGTCAGGGCACCGCATCCGGTGGACCCAACCCGAAAGACACGGCTGCATATCGGGCACATCATCGATAAGTCGATGGGCGGCTCGGATGAGCCAGGCAATCTGCGCGCTGTCTGCTCCGTGTGTAACTAGGGTGCATCAAATATCACGCCGGATCGGCCTAGCGTAATCAAGCTGAAGGCTCAGATTCGTAAGGCGCGCGGCGCTGACCAGCTCGAATTGCTGAAATTTCTAACTGAAAAATTCCCGGATCATGCGGCTGAGATTTTGGCCAAAAGCTCGTCACCCCACACATGACCCGGGCCCAGCGTCCTTCCGCTGACCTCCGCGCCATCCCGCTCTGGATCCCGGCTTGCGCAAGGATGACGGTGGGAGAGGTATCCCCCGGTGATGTAAATCTCATTTCTCCATTATGCTCCCGCACCAAATCAAAGGAGGCAAGCCTATGGGGAAGTTGAAGATCACCGCCGCATTGGTCGCAGCGTTTGCGGCCGGTGCGGTCGTAAATGTCGGGACCGCGAATGCGGCTTACGGCTTTTGCCCGCAGCCATCGGCACCATCGGCCTTTTTCTCGAAGCCGAGCAAGCCGTTCTGCTACACATCCCGGAATTGTCCCGAATGGCAGATCACCAGCTATAAAAGCGACGTCGATCGATACTATCGGAACCTTCGACAATATGCTGGGCAGGTGGACGACTACTACAACAGCGCGACGAAATATGTCGAATGCATGAGCTATCTCGACTGAACCCGAATTCGCGTTCCGTCAGCATTTCCCGGTCACCGCAGACGTGATCCGGGTCCCGCTTCCTTCTGTGCCGGTGAAAAAAACAGCGGGATCCCTGGGTCAAGCCCGGGAAGAACACAGTGGGTTATGGGGCTAACACCAAGCCCGCCTCGGCCCGCCCCATTGCTCGGCGAGCCCTTCATCCACCAGCACCGCGCCAAGGCTCGCGCCGCCTCGTGTCACCAGCATCAGGCTGCGGCCATATTTGTCCTCAGCGCGGCCTTCGGGATTGGGCTCAAGGCTGAATGGCCCCGCGTTGAGCAGCGCTTGCAACCGCAGCGTCGCCTTGCGGCCCATCATCGCCTCGTTGGCGCAGCCGGGCTTGCTCACTTCGGGCGTGTCGAGATCGGCGATGCGGATCTTCTCGCCCTTGTACCAGAGAGTGTCGCCATCGACGACGCAGGTGACCCGCACCGGGCCGGAGCACTGCGAGAAGCGCGCCTGCTCGGTGTCTTTGGCAGCGGCGAAGCCCACCGCGCCCTGCGCCTCGCGCCCGCCGCCGCCAGCGGGCAGCAGCATAACGGCGGTAAATGCGGCGAGCGGCAGCGCCACCAGCGCCATCGGAAACCACCGCGCCGACGCGGCTTGCCGTGCTGGCCTGCGCGGCGCGCGCTGCATTTTGCGAAACGGAACGATCCTGCCCATTGCGCCAGCCTGTCACGCGACTGTTCAAAATCACGTTAAGGGAAACCCGCGCAACCCATTTTCAACCCCTTGCGCGCTACGCCCCCGTTTTTCCCTTCCCGATCAATACATCGAAACCCCCCGCCGCGCCAAACAATCAGCGGCCACGACGTTCGGCTTCCGCTGATTTACCGGGGTTGGGTGGATTGTGTTGAAAAACTCGCTCGTGCAATGCGTGTAAAGTATAAAATCCATGCCTCTGCAGGCAAGCGGAGACGGACGGATGATGGGTGAGTGAACGGTGGTGCAGGAGGCGCTGTTCCACAGCTTCAACGTGAAGTGGCATGTTAGTTGATGCGAACAGTGTCAACGCTTGCGGGTGCGCGGTGTGCGTTCTACCGAACCCGTCATGACCACCACCCGTTTCGCCCCATCGCCCACTGGCCGCCTGCATGTCGGCAATATACGGACCGCGCTGCATAACTGGATGCTCGCACGCCAGTCATCCGGCACCTTCATCTTGCGGATCGACGACACTGATGCTGCCCGCAGCCGAGAGGATTATGTCGAGGCAATCCGCGCGGATCTGGCGTGGCTGGGGATCGGGTGGGATCGCGAAGAACGCCAATCATCACGGCTTGACCGATACGAAGCCGCCTTTGCCGCATTGCAGGCCGCCGGGCGGATCTACCCCTGCTATGAAAGTGCGCAGGAACTGGAAGTGAAGCGCAAGATCGCGCTGGGACGCGGGCTGCCACCGATTTACGACCGCGCCGCGCTGGCTTTGTCCGACGCGGAGCGCGCTGACAAAAAAGCCGATGGCATCACACCGCACTGGCGGTTCCAGCTCGACCACGCCGAGCCGATCGTATGGGATGACGGAATTCGCGGGCCGCAGAAGTTCGATCCCGCACAGCTGTCCGATCCGGTCATACGCCGCGCCGATGGTTCGTGGCTCTACATGATGCCGAGCGCGGCCGACGACATTGATATGGGTGTCACGCAGGTGCTGCGTGGTGAAGACCACGTTTCCAATACAGCTGTTCAGATTCAGATATTTACCGCACTTTTTGCTGCGGGCTTTGCTGCAACAGGCGGTGCAGCAAAATGCGTTCCTGGCTTCGCCCATGAAGCGCTGCTGGTGGGACGCGAAGGCAAGCTGTCGAAGCGCCTCGGTTCGCTTGGCTGCGATGCCTTTCGCGAACGCGGGATTGAACCCGAAGCGATCATCGCATTGCTGGCGCGGCTCGGCACGTCACAGCCGGTTGAACCCATTGCTGATCGGTCTGCGCTGATTGCCGGTTTCGACCTGTCGACGTTTGGCCGCGCGCCTGCCAAGTTTGACGACGAAGACCTTGATCGTCTCAACGCGGCAATCGTCCACCAACTGCCCTACACAGCCGTGCAGCATCGGCTTCCGCAGGGCATGGACGAGGCTGGGTGGCATGCGATCCGGCCGAATCTGGCGCATGTTGATGAGGCCGGTGAATGGTGGCGGCTGGTGACTGGCCCGATCGAGCAGGGTGATTTCACACCCGAGGACAAAGCCTTTCTTGCTGAGGCCGCACGCCTGCTGACGTGGGACGACAACCCCTGGGCCGCGCTCACCACGGCGCTGAAGGAAGCTACGCAGCGCAAGGGCCGGGCACTGTTCCTGCCATTGCGGCAAGCGTTGACCGGCATGGATCATGGCCCCGACATGGGCGAACTGCTGCCGTTGATCGGTGAGGCGGAGGCCCGCAAGAGGCTGCAATCGGCGGCGGGTTGAAGCCCCCCCCCCCTGGCACCGGTGCCGCGTCTGACCCGCAAACCCATTTCAACTGTGCAGGAATAGGGCCCCAGCCAGCCTCCCAGCGGCAGGATACGGTATCGCGGATGATGTGCCCCTGCCTGCGGGTAATGCACGGGTCGCACCCCCAATAGTCCCATCAATCCACCTCGCATTTCGCAAACCCTTCGCTTTTGCCAGAGGAACCGCGGTCGCAACCGTGCCCAGATGGCGGAATTGGTAGACGCACCAGCTTCAGGTGCTGGCGCTCGCAAGGGCGTGGAGGTTCGAGTCCTCTTCTGGGCACCAAAACTCCTGCGGGAGTGGCATCAAAAACCTTGAAAAAACCGCAGAAATCTGCCATTTTTGGCTGGATTTTGATGCCGCGTGTTTCACGCTGTTTCAGGCCGTGCCCCCACAATCAGGGGCATGGAGCGGGGCATATGCCCCCTCATGCCCCTTTCTGGCGAAAGGTCATGCCCCCAAATGTCACTGACAGCCTTGCAAATCCGAGCTTTTTCGCCCGGTGCTACCGCCTACAAACGCGCCGATGAGCGCGGCCTCTACCTCGAAATCTTCCCCAACGGCTCGAAGCTCTGGCGGCTGAAATATTATGTAGGCGGCAAAGAAAAGAGGATCGCTCTTGGAGCTTGGCCCGAAGTTAGTCTTCAGGCGGCTCGCCTCGAGCGCGACGAACTGAGGCTGCGTATTGCCAAGGGCGAAGACCCTGCTTTGACTCGAAAGAAGAATAAGGCGACGGCCAAAATCAGCGCCGCCAACACATTCGAGTCGGTTGCCCGCGAGTACATCGAGAGCAAGATGGTCGGCGAAGGCCGCGCCGAGGCCACCCTGCTCAAGGCTCGCTGGTTCCTCGATCTGCTCAAGCCAGCGATCGGGCACATGCCGATTTCGGATGTCGACCCGCAGATGATGCTCGCCCCGCTCAAGAAGCTTGAGGCACGCGGCAATCGGGAGACTGCCAAAAAGTGCCGCTCCTTCGCTAGCCGGGTGTTCCGATATGGCGCGGCCACCGGGCGCTGCACCACGGACCCGACCGCCATCCTCAAAGGCGCGCTACTGACGTCACAGGCGCGCCACTACGCGGCGATCCTAGAACCGGAGAAGCTGGGCGAGCTGCTGCGCGCCATCGACGCGTTCGAATGCTACCCGATCACCAAGTTGGCGCTGAAAGTCGCCCCGCACATTTTCGTGCGCCCGGGCGAGATGCGGCACGGCGAGTGGCAGGAAATCGATTTCGAGAAGGCAATCTGGACGATCCCTGCGGGTAAAATGAAGGCCCGCCGTACACACGCTGTGCCCCTGTCGCGCCAAGTCCTCGAACTGCTCACAGAACTGAAGGCAATCACCGGAGGTAAGGGCTACATCTTCCCAGCCTTCCACACGCGGCTGCGCCCAATGAGCGAGAACACCATCAACGCATCGTTTCGGCGCATGGGCTATAGCAAGGATGAAATGACAGCGCATGGGTTCCGGTCAACGGCTTCAACCCTGCTTAACGAAAGCGGGCTTTGGCACCCCGATGCGATCGAACGTGCACTCGCGCACGGCGACAGCAACGCCATTCGTGGTACATACAACCGAGGTCAATACTGGGATGAGCGTGTAAAGATGGCGCAGTGGTGGAGCGACTATCTCGATGACCTAAAGGCGGGCAAAGCCGCCAATTAAGCGAGCATCCGGAGCAGAACTACGGGACCTGTGGTGAGGCGACGTAGGACCCCTCCGACGCGCCGACCTGCCCTTCCCCAAACCCGGTCGTTTGACCTGCCAGCCAGCGATACTGAAAGCTGCCGGTCGCTGACGCACCCGCAGATGCACGACTTTGGGGAAGAAGTTCACTGACAGGTTTTTTGATAAGCTGACGCGCATAGCCCCCCGGGTAGATCCGGGACATCGTCGATCCGGCTACGACGGCCTCAGGTCGTCAAAATGCCCCTGATCCGGTCGATGCCCTCCTGATACCAAAACCACTGGCCGCCCAGCCGCACCGCGAGGCCCTTCGCCGGATCCTTCAGGTCGTTTAGCTTCCATGCCTGTGTGAACTGATAGGGAGTAACAGCCACGCCGTCGTCGTCTTGCAGCTTCTTGATGGCCTCCTTCATCCGATACTTCGGACGCTCGACGTGCTTGATCGCCACCTCCACGTTGGAGCCGATCGGACTGTAGATCACGGCCTGGTCTGCCTTCTTGGCGTTGTTCGTCACCTTCGGCACCACGTAGACGCGGAAAGAGTAGGCGGGGTCGTCGAACTCGGCCTGCGACATCGGACCCTCGATGAGTGTGTTGACGGCAGCGACGGCCTTGGCAACCGGCACCGCGCCCTTCAGCGCGTTTGGGGACTGCAGCGTCAGCGCTTGGAACTGGATGGCGAACGCGAGGTCGTGGGAGAAGTCGTATTTGCTACCGAAGTTATCCTTGACGAACCGCAGGAAGTTCAACGCGTTCGCCTGTATCTTCCCTTGCAGCGCATCGTTAACGTCCTCGGCGGACCGGTGCTCGATGGCGTTCCTGATTGCGATCAGATATCTTAGGTTGGCTTTCTCGCCAGCCGACAGCCCCGACTGCGGACGCTCGATGCAGTAGCCCAGCTCCCAGAGCTTTTCCTGACCATCAATCATGACCGGTGAGCCATCAGCGTTCTTGAAGGCAGGCGTCACGCCCTGTTCGGTTAGTCGCGCGTGCAGGAGGTATGTCCAGGCAATGATCGACAGGACGATGAAAGTCTCGGATCGGGTAGAAAGCGTGTTGTTGTTGTAAACGAGGACGGCGGTCTTAAATATCTCGACGGCCTTGCGGACCTGCGCGCCGGCGTAGGTGGTCGCATAGAATCCGAGTTGTTCGGCTAGTGCGGCCAGCTTGGCATACTGGTAGAGAAGCGCGTCCACCTCTCTGACCGTCGCGGCTGCGATCGCCGCGTAGCGTGGCTTTGTCCCCTTTCGGATTGCCCCAATCTCGCGGTGGTTGAAGTTGCGGTCGAGGAAGCTGAAGATCGCCAGAACCTGCTGGTCGTTCAGAGCCTTGTGGTGGATCAGTCCCTTGATGAGACCGACCTCCCGATCGGACAGAACAACCTTCGCCATACGTCACCTAACCCCTAGTTCTTTAAGCTAGATCAGCGTTGGAGTCGATCCGGCGTTTGGGTAATGCGCACGCAAGATTCGGTGAGATAGCGACTATTGGGTCGCGAGCTGACGGCCTCCTTGATCCAGACCCTGGCAGCTACGCGCCCCAAGATCGGTTATTCAAGCACTCTTTCCGAATTCCCGAAAGCAGACATCGAATAAATCATCCCGGTATAGATGCGACGTCGAAAAATCCGGGGCGCTGGTCGCCAGAGGGCCGCCTTTACAGGCTAGCATGAATTCCCGAAGCTATTCGGACCCTCGTCATCCGGTCGTCACGGGGGAGGATGCAAACTAGATTGTGTTTCCTGAGTCCCTATATGGAGAACGGATTTGCCAACTGGCCCCAATCAACACTATTTGCCCCGCTTCCTTCAGAAGCCTTTTGGCATTCGCCCGAAGCGTAAGGAGATTTGGGTCTTTGCGCGTAACTCTGCTCCAGAGCAGAAGCGAGTCAAAGAAGTGGGCGCTTCGGACAATTTCTATGCCGATCCCATTGCCGCAGGGGAGCGTACTCTTGATGACGAAATCACAGAAATAGAAACGCCTGTTTCCCGAATGCTGTCTGGTATGCGCGCTCAGTCTATTGGTGCAACAGTAGACCCAACAAGTGCTGCTGAGATCGTGAACCACCTTGTGCCTCGCACTGCCCATGTTCGAGTGAGTATAGAGCGTGGTTTACGAATGATGGCGGATGGCGTCCAAACCATTCTCAACGATGATGAGCGTCTTCAATCGCTGATGGGGCTAGATGAAGACGAACCAAATGAGGTGTTCCGACAGAACCTCGCTGACAAGCTGAACCAGATCGGAGGTCTCGAAAATCTAGGCCTGCCCGCCGAACTGATCCAGCGCATTGCGTTTTTCATGGCGAAAGAGAACTTCACCACGGTGGTGGCTGATATTCTCCCCATGATGCGCAGCACTTTTGCGACTTGGCTTCAGGCATCGGGGGGCCTTGTTCGAGAAAGTCACAACAAGGCACTCGCTCAGATTTCCGTCTCCAAACCCCGCCTCAAAATGTTTGAGGAGTTGAGTTGGAGCATTGTGGCCGCTCCGCAGCAAGGTGCGATCTTGCCTGACTGCGCAGCATTGGCAATTGATCGAGCGGGCCAGTCCACCCCCGCAATGTTTGCAGATTGGGATGAAGTCGCTGTTATCGTTCTACCGATTTCCCCCGAAAAACTCTTAGTTGGGACCGCTGCTGATTTTGATGTCGTGTCGTTTCCAAATTTCAACGAGGCTGCGGCGAGATGTAGCCATGATTTCTTTCTTGCCCAGAGGTGGCCCGGTTTGTCTGCACAGAGATCGGCAACGGATAAGTGGATTGTCTGCCGGTTGGTTTCTTGCATTGCCGAGATGTGCCGTCATGGAGG
>PHEL01000101.1 GCA_002842925.1 Alphaproteobacteria bacterium HGW-Alphaproteobacteria-14 | reverse complement strand
GCACATGTTGACGCCTTCGAGCGCCCTTTCGACTTCGGCAACGGTTTCCTCGGCGGCGGCTTTGCCCACTTCGGGCCGCGCACCTGCCCCAAGGCCGCCAGTGATTTCGGGGCCAAGCTGGATGCGGCGTTCGGCTGGCGAAGTGCTCAGCGCCTGGGCATCGGTGTTGGCGACGATGAATTCGACGCCTTCAATCTCAGCTTGGATCATGTTGGCAATGGCGTTGCCGCCCGCGCCGCCAATCCCGATAACCGTGATGCGTGGACGCATATCGTCAATCACCGCAGGTCCGATATTGATGCTCATCAGCTTGCCCTCCAGGCGCAGGTAATCAGAATATTCGACACGCGCCCCACTTTAATTCCTCTGTGACATAATAAGGTTGTACATTTTATAGTCACGAAGGCCTTATCCACAATGCTCGGTGAGGCGACAGGTCGCGGCAAACCTGTGATCAGCCACCTCAGAAATACTCCCTGAGCGCGCGAAACAGCCGCGCCGCAAGCGCCATTGCCCCGCTTTCACGCGCGAAACCGCGATAGACCCCGCCGCGCCCCGCACCCACTGCGCGGATATCAACCGGGTCTTCGGCGGCATAAAGGCACAGCCCCGCCAGCGTCGCAAATCCGGGGGCGTGATGCGCTTCGGGCATTCCGGCAAGCTGCGGCGGTCGCCCCAGCCGCACCGGCATCCCCAGCGCGCCCTGCACGAAATCGGCCATCCCGGCCATTTCTGCCCCGCCGCCGGTGAGCACCACCTGGCCTGCGCGCGCGCCAGAAAATCCCATTTCCTTTAAGGCCTTGCCAACCTCACCTGTGAGGATTTCCAGATGCTGGGTGACAACCGAGATCAGTTCGGCGCGCACGATCCGGTTCTTGTCATCCGCGCCGCGCGCCAGCGGGCCGACGGGCGCGCCCTCGCCCCCTTCAACTGGGCCATTGACCGGGATCAGTTCACGGTGATCTGCCGGACTGGCAACCGCCGATCCGGCAACGCATTTCAATCGCTCCGCCTGCGAGCGGCGAATCCCGAAACTGCTGGCAATCGCATCGGTGATATCGGCCGATCCAATCGGCAAGGCTCGCAGCCCCAGCAGCATCCCGCCTGCAAACACCGCCACATTGGTAACCTCCGCGCCGATTTCGACCAGAGCCACGCCCAATTCGCGCTCCTCGACCGACAAACAGGCGTGCCCCGCTGCCAGCGGCGCTGCAACCACGCCTTCAACCTCAAGATGCGCGTTCTGCACCGCTTCGGTCAGATTGCGCACCGGCGCGCCATCGGCCAGCATCACGTGGATATCGACCCCCAGCCGCTCGGCATGAAGCCCGCGCGGATTGGCGACCCCGTGCGCACCGTCGAGCGTGTAATGCGCAGGCTGCGCGTGGAGCACGGTGCGCCCGTCAGGCTGGATCATTGCGCGCGCGTGGATCAACAGCTGTTCAACATCCTCATCCTCGATCCGCCGCCCGCCAATTTCGATATCGACCGCAACCACACTGCTCGCCAGACCGGCCCCGGCGCAGGCAATCCACACGCTGCGCACGTTGCTGTTGGCGCTTTTTTCGGCGCGTTCCACCGCATCGCGGATGGCGAAGGTGGCACTTTCCATATCGGTGACATAACCGCGTTTGATCCCGGCGCTGGCGCGGTGGCCCGATCCCAGCACCTGCAATTCACCGCTTTCGGTTTCGCCCATGATCATCGCAGAAATGCGGAAACTGCCGACATTCACAGCCGCAAAGGTGCGGGCGAGCCGGCGAGCGGGGGCAGCGCGCGAGGCCATTATTCGCTGCCTTCGGTGTTGGCGGCGATGGTCGGCCCTTCGCGAACGCCTTCGGGCAGGCGCATATACAGGCGCGGGGGTGAGCGCATATCGAACGCCAGCACCTTGCCCCCCAGCAAGCGGTTCTGCCCGTCCAGCCGCGCGAATTTGACCAGTGCGGTGGCAGCCTCAACCTCGCCTTCGGGCAAGGCCAGCAACTGCCCGGTGCGGAAGGTGAGGTTCCAGCGGCGGTTGCCGACCCATTCGGCGGCCTCGACCTGCGGGGCAAGCGCGGGGGCGGCGGCAATCAATTGTTCCAGATTGCGGGCCTGCTTGGCAGCCCCCGGCCCGGAAAGGTGCAGCATTCCCTTGGCCTTGTCCGCGCTGATCGGTTCAAGCTCAACCCCGCCCGCGTCGATCAACACCAGCCTGTCGGCCTTTTCCAGCACGGCATGGGGCGTCCGTTCGACGATATCGATGGCGAGCGTTTGCGGCAGCTGGATTGAAACCCGCGCGTCCTCGACCCACGGCAACTGACGCAATTCGGCGCGCAGGGCGGCAATATCCACGTCGGGCATCGCCTGATTGGGTTGGGCAAGCGCGCGGGCATAGACCTGCTGCTCGTCCATGCGGGACGTGCCGGTGACGCGCACGTTGCGCACTTCAAAGCCCGCATCGGCGGCAATCTTCGCAACCTGACGCTCTGCCAAGGCTGGCACCCCGGCAAGGCTGGCGATAACCAAGGCGATTCCCACCGCGCCGCCGATGATCATGGCGAGCCAGATGCGGCTCCACTGGTCTTCGGTGAAGGGCAGCAGGCCCATCAGCCGGTCGATAAACCCGCTCGCCCGGCCTTGCGCGCGGCGCGCGGTCAGGCTGCGGCTCTGCGCCTTGGCGGCGCGGCGCACCCCGGTAGAGCCATTACGCCGGATCTGCTGCGCCATGCGATCCTCCTGCCCCACCATTTTTAACGGTCTGTTTCAACCCGTGCACCCGCAGCGCCTCTGCCACCAGCATTTCGACCAGTTCGGCATAGGGGATGCCACAATGCGCCGCCTGTTCGGGCACGAGGCTAAGCGGCGTCATCCCCGGCTGGGTGTTGGTTTCGAGCACGAACAGCCCGGCTTCGCCCGCTTCGTCATCCCAGCGGAAATCGGTGCGGCTGGTGCCGTGGCAGCCCAGAACCTGATGCGCGCGCACCGCGTAATGTTGGCAAAGGGCGGTGATTTCCGGCGGAAGTTCCGCGGGGAAAATGTGCTGCGTCTGCCCGGCGGTATATTTGTGTTCGTAATCGTAAAAGCCGTTTTGGATCACCAGTTCGGTGACGCCCAGCGCGCGCGGGCCATCGGGGCCGTCGATCACCGCTGTCGTCAGTTCGCGGCCCTTGATAAAGGGTTCGGCGAGCAGCTCAGCGAATTCCTGCCACGGGCCTTTGGCGTCTGGCGAGATCGGGTTGCCGACATTGCTACCCTCGGTGACAATCGCGACGCCGACCGACGATCCTTCGTTGACGGGCTTGAGCACATAGGGGCGCGGCAGCGGGTCACGTTCGAACAGTTCTTCACGGGTAACGATCCGCCCGCCGGGCATGGGGATGCCGTGGGGGACGAGCGCCTGCTTGGTCAGTTGCTTGTCAATCGCGATCACCGATGTGGCGAGGCCCGAATGGGTATAGGCCAGCCCCATCAGGTCGAGCATCCCCTGCACCGTGCCATCTTCCCCCGGAACGCCGTGGAGCGCGTTGAACACCACATCGGGCTTCGCCTCAGCCAGTCTGAGGGCAACGTCGCGGCCCATGTCGATCCGGGTGACGCGGTGGCCCTTGCTTTCAAGCGCGTCAGCCACGCCCGCGCCGCTGGAAAGCGACACTTCGCGTTCATTCGCCCAGCCGCCCATCAGCACGGCGACGTGCAGGGGTTTGCGTGCGCTCACGGCCGCCCCACCCGCTGGATTTCCCATTCGAGGGTTACCCCGCAATGGGCATAGACTTTTTCGCGCACCAGTTCTCCCAGCCCTTCGATATCGGCGCTGGTGGCGGTGCCGGTGTTGATGAGGAAATTGGTGTGCTTTTCGCTCACCTGCGCCCCGCCAAGCGCAAGGCCGCGGCATCCGGCAGCGTCCACCAACTGCCAAGCCTTCCTGCCATCCGGGTTCTTGAAAGTCGACCCGCCGGTCTTGGTGCGCAAGGGCTGCGATTCTTCGCGCGCGGCGGCGATGCGGTTCATCTCCGCGCCAATTTCTGCCGGGTCGCCGGGTTGACCGCGCAGCCGCGCCGAAACCACAATCGCCCCGTCAGGCAGCGCTGAATGGCGATAGGTATAGCCAAGATCATCCACCGGCAGCGTCACCAGATCGCCATCAGGCAGGATCACATCGCAGGTAACGAGAATATCGGCCACCTCGCGCCCATAAGCCCCGCCGTTCATGCGCACAAACCCGCCGACCGTTCCGGGAATCCCGCGCAGAAATTCCAGCCCCGCAATCCCGTTGTCGCGCGCAGTGGAGGCGACCAGAATGCCGCTTGCCCCGCCGCCGCAGGTTAGCTCGTTTGCGCCCGTCACCGCGCAGCCCGCAAACGCCTTGCCCAGCCGCACCACCACGCCGGGAACCCCGCCATCGCGGATGATCATGTTTGATCCCAGGCCGAGCGCCATCACCGGGATTTCCCCGCCGAGCCGTTCGAGGAAGGTCTTGAGATCATCCAGATCCGCCGGTTCAAACAGCCAGTCCGCCGCGCCGCCGGTCTTGAACCAGACATAGGGCGCAAGCGGCGCCTTGCAGGTCAGCTTGCCGCGAATGCCTTCGAGCGGGATGGGCGCAGCGACCGCACCATCAACCGCGCAGGTCGGAGCCGCGCCGCTATCATATTCATAATCATCGCCGGGCTGGTTCATGCCGCGTCTCGTTTCGCCGCAATCGCCGGGGCAAGGCCTGCCGCCCAGCGCGTGATATCGCCCGCGCCGAGGCACACCACCATATCACCCGGAGCGATTTCGTCTGCCAGCGCTTGGGCGAGCGCATCGGCCCCCGCAATCTCGCGCGCCGCACGGTGCCCGCGCGCCTTCATCCCCGCCACCAGCGCAGCGTGATCGACCCCCGGCAACGGCTCCTCGCCCGCAGAATATACCGGAGCGACATAAGCGATATCGGCATCGTCAAAGCAGGTCTGGAACGCCTCCATCAGATCATTGAGCCGCGAATAACGGTGCGGCTGGGCGACCGCGATCACGCGGCCATCTGTTCCCGCTACCGCCTCACGCGCGGCGGAAAGCACCGCGCGGATTTCCACCGGGTGATGAGCATAATCATCGATGATCGTCGCCGTGCCGCCATCCACCGCCACGCTGCCGACCTTGGTGAAGCGCCGCCGCACTCCGCCGAACCGGGCAAATCCGGTGCGGATCACGTCATCCGAACAGCCCATTTCTATCGCCACCGCAATCGCGGCGAGCGCGTTCTGGACATTGTGCCGCCCCGGCATCGGCAGGTGCACGCCTTCGATCCGGCGATCCTCTGCCCCGCGCTGGCGAACGATCACGTCGAAGGTGTTCCCGCCCGCGTTGCTGTGCACATTGACCCCGCAGATATCGGCCTGCAATGAGAAGCCGTAGGTCACCACCTTGCGATCTCGCACCTGACCGATCACCGCCTGCACTTCCGCGTGATCGATGCACAATACCGCCGCGCCGTAGAACGGCACGTTGTGGATGAACTCCACAAAGGCGCGCTTCACCCCGTCGAAATCGCCGTAGTGATCGAGGTGTTCGGGATCGATATTGGTAACCACCGCGATCGTGCCGTCGAGGCGCAGAAAGCTGCCGTCGCTCTCGTCGGCTTCAACCACCATCCAGTCGGATGTGCCCAGCCGCGCGTTCGAGCCATATTGTTCGATGATCCCGCCATTGATCACAGTCGGATCAACCCCGCCCGCATCGAGCAGGGTGGCAATCATGCTGGTCGTTGTCGTCTTGCCATGCGTGCCCGCCACCGCGACGGTGGATTTGAGGCGCATCAGTTCGGCCAGCATTTCGGCGCGGCGCACCACCGGGATGCGGTTTTCCAGCGCGGCGGCGACTTCGGGATTGGTGCGGCGCACGGCGGTGGAGGTGACGACCACCGCTGCGCCTTCGACGTTTTCGCGCGCGTGGCCGATATGCACTTTGATCCCGCGCGCGCGCAGGCGTTCAACGCTTGGCCCTTCGGCGATGTCGCTGCCCTGCACGGTATAGCCAAGATTGCGCATCACCTCGGCAATGCCGGACATCCCGATCCCGCCGATGCCGACGAAATGGATCGTGCCGATATCGGTGCCGACGCCTTTCATAGCTCGGCCCGATCTTTCGCGGCCTTGCGGGTCGCGGCCTGCGGGCGCGTGGCGGTTTGCGCGGCGCGGGGAGCGCTCTCGCCCACCCGGATCACATCCATCAGATCAATCCCGCTCATGCTCTCAACCAGATCGGCGAGGTCCTTCGCCGCATCGGGCCGCCCGCAATTGAAGGCGCAATGCGCCGCGTTGGCGAGGCTGGCGGGGTTCATCGCCATCGCCTGTATCTGCTTGGCAATATCCTTGGCGAGCTTGGCGAAAAGTTCCGACTGTCTCAGGCGCAGCTTGTTGGCTCGCTCGCTATCACCCTCAGGGAGAGCAATTGTTTCCATTGGCTGACGGATCATCCTTGCACCACCAGCCTTGACCATCTCGCGGGTGTTCGCCGCCTGATGATCATCGGTGGCAATAGGGAGCGGGATCAGGATCGCCGGACGGCCCACTGCGGTCAGTTCCGCAATGGTCGAGGCCCCTGCGCGGCCGATAAACAGATGCGCATCCGCCAACCGTTCATGCATATCTTCGAAATAGGTGCCGAGTTCGGCGGGAATATCATGCTCGGCATAGCGTTTGCGAACCGCGTCAAGATCCTCGGCGCGGCATTGCTGGATCACCTGCAAGCGTTGGCGTAGCGGCGGTGGGAGCATGGCGAGGCCATCGGGCACCACTTCGGACAGCACCCGCGCGCCCTGCGATCCGCCAGTGACGAGGATGCGCAGCAGGCTGTCTTCGGTAAAGGCGGGGAAATCCTGATCGCGCAGCGCCAGCACATCGGCGCGCACCGGGTTGCCGGTCAGATGCACCTTGGGGGCGTGCTTGGGGTTCAGCCGGTCGACCACGCCGTAAGACGTCGCGATTCCATCGACCCTGCCCGCCAGCAGCCGGTTGACCCGGCCCAGCACCGCGTTCTGTTCGTGGATCACACTCGGCAGACCCGCAGACGTGGCCGCCAGCAGCGCAGGCAGCGCGGGATAGCCGCCGAAGCCGACTATGGCCGAAGGCGCGAATGCATCGAACAGCCGCAGCGCCATCGCCCGGCCCTGCAACACCGCGCGCACTCCGGTGGGCCAGCCCAGCGGGTTCTTGCCGAACCGGCCTGCGGGCAGGACGTGGGCGGTCAGGTAATCGGGCTTGCCGGGGATGGCCGCACCGCGTTCATCGGTGATCAGCGCAACATGGTGACCGCGCTGATGCAGTTCTGCCGCCAGCGCAAATGCCGGGATCAGGTGCCCGCCGGTGCCGCCCGCCGCCAGCACGAAATGACGTGATGCGCCAGAGGGCAAGGGGGTCGGTATCTCGCTGCTCATGCGCGTTCCTCCTTGCGATCGATCAGCCCGCGCAAGCCGCCGCCCTCGCGAGCGAGGAACGGATTGCGCCGGGTGATCGCCAGCAATAGCCCAAGCGTGAAGCACACCGCCAGTGTCGATGATCCGCCATAAGAAATCAGCGGCAAAGTCATCCCCTTGGACGGGAACAGTTTGAGGTTCACCAGAATGTTGATGAAGGCCTGCCCGCCGAATTGGGTGATCAGCCCCGCGCCCGCCAGCAGCGCGAACAGGTTGCCTTCATTCACCAACCGCATCAGCGCGCGCAGCACCAGCCCGCAATATAACAACACGATCAGGCCGCAAATGATCAGGCCGAATTCCTCGCCAATCACCGAGAAAATATAATCGGTGTGGGCTTCGGGCAGGTTCATCTTGCGGATGCCGAGCCACAAGCCGCTGCCCGTCCACCCGCCCGCTGTCAGCGTGCGCTGCGCCAGATCG
>PHEL01000100.1:7876-8511 GCA_002842925.1 Alphaproteobacteria bacterium HGW-Alphaproteobacteria-14 | reverse complement strand
CGCAATGCTCGGCCTTGTTCGATCTACTCGCTACGCCAATGAAACGGCATCAACTCGCCGCCAGCGACACTCCCGCGAAGCGGGTTCGTGCAGCGACCCGATTCTGTTGAAAAACTCCCCCTTGCAATGCTGTTAAAGTATTGATTCTATGTCTCGGCAAGCAAGCGGAGACGGTCGGATGATGGGTGAGAGAACGGTGGCGCAGGAGGCGCTGTTCTATAGCTTCAACCTGGAGCGGCATGTCCCGCAGGATCATTTGCTGCGCTCGATTGACCGGTTCGTCGACCTGTCGGGCATTCGCGAACATCCGCGCCCGTTCCACAGCTCGACCGGTCGGCCCTCGGTCGATCCCGAGCTGATGCTCCGGATGCTGATCATCGGCTACTGCATGGGTGTCCGGTCCGAGCGGCGGCTGTGCGAAGAGGTGCATGTAAACCTCGCCTATCGCTGGTTCTGCCGCCTTGGGCTGGAGGGCGATGTGCCCGACCACTCGACCTTCTCAAAGAACCGGCACGGGCGCTTCCGCGACAGTGATCTGCTGCGCCAGCTGTTCGAGACGACCGTGGCGCGCTGCATTGCCGAGGGGTTGGTCGGCGGCGAAGGCTTCGCGGTCGATGGCAGCCTCGTGCGCGCCG
>PHEL01000100.1:0-7860 GCA_002842925.1 Alphaproteobacteria bacterium HGW-Alphaproteobacteria-14 | reverse complement strand
GCCTTCGGGGGCGCAACTCCGGTGCCGCCCAAGCAGTTGGCGGTGGCCGATCCGGCCGCACGCTGGACAGCGGCAAGCCGCGAGCGCGCCTTCTTCGCCCGCCTGTTCGACGAGCTTTCGGTTCAGCGCCGCAATATCCTGTCGGCATCCCCCTCCTCAGCGATGCCGGGCTCGCGCTCGACTTCGCCATCTTCGCGCTGGCTGACAGCCGCAGCTATGAAAGCCGGGGCACCTCGATCAAGGGCGGACGACCCAGCGATCCTGCGACCGGAGAACTTTCGCAGTCCACAGCCGAAGGGATTCTCGCCGAGGCCGAAAACGCGCTCGACACGGCATGGCAGGAACATGGCTGTGCAGCCCAACGCTTCATTGCCTTCCGGGAGCTTGCCGACGAAGCCAAGTCGGCGTGGCTCGCCTAGAACCAACGTCGCTCCGTCGAGACCGGAGGAAAGCAGGGCGGCAACATCCGCCATGGCAGCCCGCCGCGCAGCAGATACAAGATCGCCTCGACAATCCGACGCAATGGCCATTTGCGCGGTCGCCCCACATGCGAAGGCGGCGGAAAGAACGGCTCCAGCACCGCCCATTCGGCATTGGTCAAATCGCTTGGCAAAGCCAGATCGGCCCGCGCATACTGCGCACGGGTGGTGTCAGTCCACATCGTTGAACTCCGGAAGTTTGTTGCAAAACCCCCTCGAAGCGAAGCTGTGCAAAGCACAATCAGCGACTTGGGCTGGCGTCAATCTAACCCACTGAATCTGCTAAACTTAATTTCAGATCAGGCTCTTACCCAAGCACTTCACGCATGACGCGAGCCAAGTTACCACCCATGACTTTTTCCACATGAGCCGGGGAGTAGCCGTCGCGTTCGAGCGCAGCAGCGATCGTTGACAACCGATCAATGGCGTTCAACTCTGGGATCACGACATGTTCGGGCAGATTTTCGAACCCCGGAATGCCCTTGTCGCGCATGGCATTCCACCATTCCAGATATTCCTTAACGCCCTCCTTATTGTCGTTGGACAGTTTCAGGAGGTTGGCCTGCCCTCCAACGGGAAAGTCGTTGGAAATGCTGACCGCGTCAATACCCGCCAAACGAACCACATGTCGGATATTGGCAAGCAGATGCTCGATGCTGGGCTCCGGATCGCGCGTCAGCCAGAAGCTCATCATGAAAATGCCGACTGTGCCGCCCGTTTTCGCGACCGCACGAATACCATCATCGGTGATACAGCGTGGATGATCGACAATGGAACGACAGGCTCCGTGCGAGTAGACGATCGGCGTTCGGCTACGGCGGGCGGCATCAAGAATTGTCAAGTTCGATCCGTGCGCAACATCGGGCACCATGCGCAGCCGGTTCATTTCGTCCAAAGCTTCGAAACCTAGCGGCGTGAGGCCAGTCTCGACCGTCTCTATGCAGCCGCCACCTAGCCGGTTTGTATTGTGGTGGGTGAACTGCAGAACTCGCAGTCCCTTTCCGTGGAAATAACTAATGCGCGAAAGATCATCCTCGACCATTTCACCAGATTGGAACTGTAGGAAGGCTGCACAGCCCGGCCGTTTGCCTATGTCGGAGCCCTTGCGCGCGACAAATACGCTATTCGACTCGGAAATCCGCGCAAGCGCCGCGTCGAGCGCCTTGTCGTTCCGGTCAAATGTGCGCAGGTAGCGCGGTGCACCTTGCGCGTCGCGTACCTCCTCCACTTCAGAGACGTCGCAGACCATGGCGCCCATCGCAGCGCGTTGGAGATCGGACAGATCTTCCGGCAGAAAGCTCAGCCCGTCGAAATATCCGTTGGATAGTGGCGTTGCGACAAGGCTACGCGAGGATAAAAGGAAAGCGCCCGATGCGGCGGTCAGAAGGCCACGGCGGGAAAGAGCGTGCAAACTGTGAGACATGTTAATGATGCCCTCTTGGAATGGAAAGGAGCGGAGGGTTTTATCCCGTTTCCGGCAAACCTTGTCCAGCGCAAAGCCGTACACGCCTAGGCGGCTCCAGCGATAAACCGGTTGTAGATCGTCTTATGCGGGCCATAACCGGCCGACACATCACGCCACCAAAGCCCGTTTCTGATCACAAAGATAATGCCACTCACAAACCGCCCGCCATCGACCTGAAGCGTCCCGGGTTTTCCGGAGGCTGAAGGAATGTGTGGCCGATCTGACGCTCGAGAACCGTCTGCTCAAAAAACGCATGATCGCGGATGGGGAGGGCGACGAATGAGGTAAAACCAAACCCCAGACGAGACCCGCATTCCGTTAATCTACGCCGCGAGTTGAGCCAAATGGTCTGACGACGGACAAGGCGCAGAGCTTCTGCGCCATTTCCAGAACGAGAGCTGCTGTTGGGCGTGACCTGTGCCGAGTGTTCTGACCAAGTGCGGGGAAGCCCACTTTTTTAGTTGACGCCAAATTGTCAACTTATTAAGTTGAGTTTCTAAAAAGGAGGCGTGAGTGAAAATTTTATACGGCGCATCGACTGGCGCTTTGGTTGCGGCCCTGATGACCCAATCCGCGATAGCGCAGGATACGGGCGTTCCTAGCATTACAGTTGCATTTTTGTCTTGAGATGTGCGCGTCTGGCGGCGGCTTGGTGGGCGCGCCTCCAGCACGACCACGCGATAATATATGCGGGTTGGATCTGGCGCATGGCAAGTTTGTTGGCGATGCGCCGGACTTCTTGCATGGACCATCGGATCAAGTCTTGATGTTCGGCACCCTCGGTCTTTTTGGGGGCGTCACGTCGTTGGCGCGGTAACGGATTACCGCCATCATGGCGAATGCGAGCATGACGAGCGAGACGTGGCGGTGCCAGCCATGCCACGACCGGGTTTCGTTGTGGTCGAGGCCGAACTCATTCTTGGCGGTCTCGAAGCTGTCCTCGATCGCCCAGCGATGGCCTTCGACAGCGACAAGGGTCTGGATACTGGTACCGGCCGGGCACCATGTCGTGAAAAAGGCGAGATCACCGTCGCTGATGTTACGGCGGATCAGCAGGCCACGGGTCCATAGCCCTGACTGGGCATCATCATATTCACCAGCTTCGAGATCGGCGAGCTCGCAGTAAGCCCAGTCATGGAGCCGGGCACCCTTGGTGCCTTCGCCAGCGGAAAGACGCTGCCATGCGTCTGGCTCGAGGTCTCGTGCAATCTCGTCAGCCCTACCGGCAACCGACGGTTTTTTGCCCCAGGAGCCAAAGTGGTGATCCGATTTGACCCCGAGAACATAGCCTTTGCAGGCCCGGCGCAGAGTCTGCTCGACATCGCCGACACCATACACCGCATCTGCTGCGACCCAGGAAAATGGCACTTCGGTTGTCAGCGCACGCTGTATCATTTGAACAGCAAGCGCTGGCTTGGTCGCGAACGCGACAGCTTCAGGCACATGGGCAGCGGCGAGCCGCGCGGGATCGCTGGTCCAGCTTTTGGGCAAATACAAAGCTCGATCGATAAAGGCATGACCGCGAGCAGACACATAACAGGCGAACACACCGATCTGGCAGTTCGTTATCTTGCCCGCCGAACCCGTGTATTGGCGAGCAACGCCGCACGATGCCTTGCCCTGCTTGAGAAATCCGGTCTCATCGATGACCAGAACCGAATCGTTTGTGGCGAGGTTTTCAACAACGTAATCCCGCACGATGTCGCGCAAGGCCTCCGCATCCCATTTCCCACGGCCCAGAATGGCTTGCTGACGCCAAGGCCCTGGATCACCCGCCGCCTCAGCGCGCATCCAACCGGTCTTGCGCCGCTCGTCACCCAGCAAACCGTCCAGGAAAAGGTTCGCTGATGCCGCCACCCGCTCCTGCGTGAAAAGCCCACGCATCCGAGCCTTCACGTCGCGCAGCGACGATGCCCACAGCTCCAGTGTCGTTTCGATCGATGCACCCGTCATCCACGGCCTCCTTACCATGGAGACCTATTGATTCAGAGTTTCACTCAATCTGCAACTGTAATGCTAGGGGGAATCCGTCAGGTGATGCGGCGGACGTGATCGTGGTTACCGGGTCGCGAGTCGCGCGTGACAGCAATAAGGCGTCCGTGCCGGTTGTAATCGTTTCGCAGCAGGCGATCCGCGACACCGGCGCTGCCAATATTCAAGACGTGCTGGCAGACCTTCCGGCAGTCGGACAGAATATCAGCCGCACGTCGACCAACTTTTCGGTGACAGGCAATGGTCAGGCAACGGTGAACCTGCGCAACCTTGGATCATCGCGAACTTTAGTCCTGGTGAATGGCCGTCGTTTCGTCGCAGGTCTGCCGGGCACCTCGATTGTCGACCTCAACAACATTCCGACCGATCTCGTGAAGCAGGTCGAAGTCGTAACCGGGGGTGCTTCGGCTTCCTATGGCTCGGAAGCAATCGCTGGCGTTGTGAACTTTATTCTTGACAAGGATTTCGAGGGACTGCGCGTTCGTGGGCAAACAAGTATTTCCGACAAGGGCGATGCCGCGCGCCAGTTGCTCTCGATGACTGCGGGCACGTCGTTTGCTGATGGCCGCGGAAATTTCGTTGTCAACGGCCAATATGACCGGGATGAAGGCTTGCGTTCGCGCAACCGATCCTTCTCGGCTGTGGACATTCCCAACCGCAGTTCCTTTAACGCGCAAGGGTTATTCAGCCCAAACGGATCTTTCGCTCCCGGTGCAGGCACCTTCACCTTCGACGAGAACAACGTGCTCAAGCCCTTCGAAGGGGCTAACATCGACGGCTTCAACCGCAACGAGGATCGTTTCCTTGCAGTTCCGGTTGAGCGCTTTCTTGTTACTGGCCTTGCCGAGGTCGCGCTGAACAACGGACTGACCGCCTATAGTGAAGTGAATTATGCTGATACGAAATCGCGATCAAGACTGGAGCCCCAAGCTGTCGCCAACAGTTTCCTCACGAACCCGGACGGTTCGGTCTATGCAGGCATCCCGATCACCAACCCGCTGATCCCGGATGCGATCCGGAATTCCATGATCGCACAGAGTGTTACCGAACTGCCGTTTCGCCGTCGGTCCAATGAGATATTCGACAGGTCTAATTCGAACGACCGCGAAACTTGGCGGGTCGTCGCCGGATTGCGCGGTTCGCTCGGCCGACAGTTAGAATGGGACGCCTATTATACTCATGGCGAAACGCGTGATTTCACATCGTCCGAAACAGTTCTCGGACCGAACTACATCAATGCGCTCGACGCGGTTTTCGTCGACGGCCAGCTTGTCTGTCGCGATCCGGCGGCGCGCGCAGCCGGCTGTGCTCCTCTAGACATCTTCGGTTTCAACACCGCGAGTGCGGCTGCATCCAATTATGTCACCAATGGCGGCCAACTCTCAACCTACGATGCGAAGGTCAAGCAGGATATTGCCGCTGTTAGCCTCAGTGGCGATATCTTCGAATTGCCCGGCGGTGCGCTCAGTTTTGCAACTGGATTCGAATATCGCCGCGAAAGCAGTGTCGAGGATTTCGATCAGGCGACGAACGATGGCAAGACGCTAGGCAACCAGCTCTCCGACACGCGTGGCAGCTATAATGTGAAGGAAGGCTTCGTCGAAGTCGTCGCACCGATCTTGTCGGACCGTCCTTTTTTCAATTATCTCGGTATTGAGGGCGCTGTTCGCTATGCCGACTATTCCACCGTCGGCGGCGTCTGGAACTGGAAAGCTGGCGCAACATGGTCACCGCTTGCGGGACTGCGGTTCCGCGGGGTTTATGCGGAGGCTGTGCGTGCTCCGAGCATTGCTGACCTATTCTCCGCACAGAGTGAAACCTTCCCCGCAATCGTTGACCCCTGCGACCAGCGCGCCGGTGGTGGTGATGGAGCCCCGATCTCGGTCGTCTCGCTCCCAGCTGCTTGCCTCGCCATCCCTGCCATTGCAACAGCTGCTGCAACCCCAGGTGGGTTCGTCTATTCGACAGCACAGATTCAGACGATTAACGGCTTCGTGGGCGGAAACCCAAACCTCAAGCAGGAGACAGCAGAAACACTCACGCTGGGCGCAGTTTTCACACCGCGTATGGTGCCAGACATCTCCATTTCGATCGATTACTATCGGATCAAGGTTGAGGACGCCATCGGCATTATCGGCCAGCAGACTTCACTCGATGAATGCCTGACTGGCGGTGGGGACGCCATCTTCTGCACCAACATTATCCGTGACGGTAGCGGTCGGGTGACGTCGGTCAACGCGCTGAACCTTAATACTGGAGCGGCTCTGGTTTCGGGCATCGACACGCAGATCGACTATCGGAAAGAACTCGGAGCCGGTGCGGTCCTTGATCTCAGACTGATCTGGAATCATCTCCTCAAACAGCAGCAAACCTCGTTTCCTGGCGGCCCCACCCAGAACGAGCTGGGCCAGCTTGACTGCTTCTCCTGCGGCCGCCTGGGCACCGGCTTCCGAGACAGGGTGAATACTTCAACCACCTTCAGCCTTGGGAATGTTGCACTGAACTGGCGCAGCCGCTGGATGAGTTCTGTAGTCGACACGCTGGGGCCGACTGCCATCAGAACTGGTGCATTTTGGTACAATGACCTGCAGCTGCGGTTTAAGGCCGATTCTATCGGGCCGACTGAGTTTTACTTGGGGGCGAACAATGTCGGTGACAAGAAGCCGCCGCGTTTCGGTGACACAAATCTCGTTACCTTCCCCGGCACACAGACTTCGGCGACTACATACGATCTCTTCGGCCGAATGCTCTATGCTGGCGTGGACGTTCGCTTCTAGAGCGGTTTTCGATCATTCTGGATCATATCCGCACGATCTGAAGTAATTGGCGCACTCGTTAGGCTGGAAGATGTCGACAAGCCTTCCGATCAGGTCCCAGAGGCCGCGAACGGTGCGCTCTTCCGCCTTTCGCAGCATTGCCTTGAGCCGGGAGAAGGCCTTCTCTATCGGGTTGAAGTCGGGGCTGTATGGCGGAAGGAAGCGCAGGGTGGCACCGGCTGCTTCGATCTTTTCCTTCACAGCCGCCCGCTTGTGGCTCGAGAGGTTGTCCATGATAACGACGTCGCCGGGCCGCAAGTCGGGCACCAGCATTTGGGTAACGTAGGCTTCGAACTAGTCGCCGTTGATCGGGCCGTCGAGCACCATCGGTGCGACCATGCCGGTCATGCGCAGGCCCGCCACCAGCGTAGTGGTCTTGCGGTGGCCGTGCGGGAAGCCCATGGGCAGCCGCTCGCCCTTCGGGCAGCGGCCATGGCTGCGGGTCATGTTGGTAGCGGTCCACGTCTCGTCGATGAAGACCAGGCGCTCGGGATCGAGATCAAGCTGGCCGTCGAACCAGCGTTGCCGCTGCCTCAGGACGTCGGGCTGATCCTGCTCGATCGCGTGCCCGGTCTTTTTTTGCGCGTGATCCCGTGACGCGCGAAGAAGCGATGCACGGTGCCAATGCCAACCGGCACACCGCGCTCGGTCAGTCGCGTCTGGATCTCGGTCAGGGTGATATCTCCCTGCTCAGCGAGCAGTGCCTTGATGAAGTCCCCGTGCGCCTCGATCCTGCCAGAGTGCCGGTCGCCCCCGCGAGGCCTCGCAACCGCCCTACCATGCTGAAGAGCAAGGCGCCTCCAGCGAATAGCGCTCGAGATGCTGACATCAAAATGGGCCGCAGCCGCTCGGCAACTCATGCCGCCGTCGATCGCCGCAACAACCCTGTCCCGCAGGTCCTGACAAAGCGTCCGTGCCATCCATGCTGGCCTCCTGCATCCAGCAAGAAGGATGAAACAGAACCGCGGCCGCAAGGGAATCCCCACCGAGTCAAAACGTGGGGAAAACGCTCTAGAGCGGTTTCCGTTCATTCCGGTTCGTAGCCACAGGATTTGAAGTAATTGGCGCATTCATCGGGCTGGAAGATGTCGACGAGCGTGCCGATCAG
>PHEL01000233.1 GCA_002842925.1 Alphaproteobacteria bacterium HGW-Alphaproteobacteria-14 | reverse complement strand
GATCAATCCGGTGGCGATCGCCTTGGCAGCGATGCGGTCTTCATCCAGCCCGTGCCCGTCATCGCTGATCACGATGGCGATGGTGTTGCCCGATTGCCGTGCCGCGATGGCGAGCAGGCCGATTTCGCGTTTGCCATTGGCAAGGCGGGCAGAAGGCGGTTCGATCCCGTGGTCGATCGCATTGCGGATGATGTGGGTCAGCGGATCGCGGATCGTCTCGATCATCTCACGGTCGAGCTCAACGTCGCCGCCATCAAGATCGACCATCACCTGCTTGCCGAGTTCCGCCGAAAGATCGCGCACCAGCCGGGGCAGCGCGCTGAACAGGGTTTCGATCCGCTGCATCCGCATCCGGGTGATCGCATCGCGGACATCGGACAGGATCGTGGTGAGACGTTCGAACGGGCCATCAATGGTCGGTTGATTGCCCGCCTGGCGCAGCCGGTGGGCCAGATCATTGCGCGCCAGCACCATGTCGGACACGCCGCTCATCACCCGGTCGAGCAGTTCGACGGGCAGGCGGATAGTGCGCTGGCCAGAATGCGCCGAACCGGCGGGGTCCGCGCGGCGACCAGAGGCGGTGCGGTCAATTGCGACATCATCGGCGCGATTGATCAACGCGCTGGCCGGGGCGTGCAGGCGGGGGCTTGACCCCTGCTTGATCGCGCTTGCCCCGTCCTCGCCCGATGTTTCACGTGAAACATTGACCGCCTCGATCAGCGCCTGATCGCCGCCGCCGGGGTCTGCATTGCTGATGTCCTCACCCGCTTCGATGGCGTCCACCATCTGGGCGATCCGGTCAATAATGGCGAGCACAGCGGAGACCATCTGCGGGTCAGGATCGCGCCGACCTGCGCGGCAATCGGCCAGCGCATCTTCAGCCGCGTGGCTGAGATCAGCAAGCCGGGGGAAGTCGAAAAACCCGCAATTGCCCTTTACCGTATGGACGAAGCGGAAGATCGTATCCAGCCGCGCGCGATCGGCCGGATCGGCCTCCCAAGCGACGATT
>PHEL01000099.1 GCA_002842925.1 Alphaproteobacteria bacterium HGW-Alphaproteobacteria-14 | reverse complement strand
CCTCGATCAGCAGGCGGCCATCGATGAAGGCTTCTGCCGCGCCCAGACGCGGATCAAGAATGATGTCGCGCGGCACTTTGGCATCGGTGAAGCGCAGCACAATTTCAGGAAAGCCGGGGGCAGGGGTGCCATAAGTGCTGGTGCTGCCATCAGCAAATACGACACCAAGGCGGCCGTGGGTAACTCCGCGCGAAAGGAAGCGATCAAGGAGGGTTTTGCTCATGCGGACTCTTTCGTGTGTTTAACGGACTATGTTACTCAAAAGTTTGGTTTTCGCAACGGGCAGGTTCGGGTCAGAACCCGTCAGCCGCGCCGCCCTCTGCCGCCGCCGCGCGCGCCAGCCAGATCACGTCGCGTGGCTGATCCAGCAGGTGCTGCCCGCTGTCGACGAATAATGTCTGCCCGCTCGCCAGCGCGCCGCTCGCCAGAAATACTGCCGCATCCGCGATTTCATCGGCGCCGGTCTTGCGTTTCAGCAGGTTCATGCGGTGCGAAACCTCGGTTTCCTCCTCGCGCTGATCATGGCTGGCCAACACCGCTCCCGGCGCGAGGCCATAGATGCGCGCACCTGCATATGCGGTGCTTTTGGCGAACATCCCGATGCTTGCTGCCAGCGCGTGTTTGGACATGGTGTAGCTGAAGAAATCGGGGTTGGTGTTTTCGATCTTCATGTCTGTGATATTGATCACGCTGCGCACACCTACGGTCTGCGCATGGGCAAGAAAGGTCTGCGCCAGCCGCGCCGGGGCAAGCGCGTTGACCTGCATTGCAGCCCGGTTCGTTGCCGGGTCGAGCGCAATTGCGCCGTCATATTCGAACACCGCAGCCGAATTCACCAGACAGCGCCAATCGGGCAGCCGCGCCGCCAACGCGATAATTGCGGCCACTGCGGCTTCATCATCGGCAAGGTCGAATTGCACCGTTTCGGCAGAGGGCAAGCCGGCGGCGAGCGTATCGGCCTCTGCACCGGACGTTCGCGAATGGATCACCACGTGCCAGCCTTCCGCAGCAAAGCCGCGCACGATTTCCGCGCCTATGCGGGTTGCCCCGCCAGTTACCAGCACAGCGGGGCGGGTCATGCGGGCAGATGGGCGACAATGGGCATAAGCCATCGCTAACAGGGTCAGCGGCGCGCTTCAATCGGGCCGTTTCAATCGGGGAGCTGCGCGCCGGCCCTGTCCGAGCCTAGCGGCAGCGCAGCTCGCCGCGGTCGATTTCGCGCCCGATCAGGCCGCCTGCGACACCGCCGATTACCGCACCAAGCGTCTTGTCGCGCGCAAGTTCAGCCCCGGCCAGCGCGCCTACGCCTGCGCCAATCACCAGCCCGGTGGTGCCATTGTCGCGGCGGCAATAATAGCGTTTGTCGTCCCCGCGCCATACACGATCATTGCGGCTCAGGCGGCGCGGTTCGAGATAATGGCCGCGATCATCATAGACCCTGTCCTTGGCGCGCTTGCCATATGCGGGCGCGTGCGGCGGGGGATCGGCTTGCGCAGGCGCAGCGATCGGGAGCGTCATTGCGCCAGCGGCGAGAATTATCGCGATTTTCTTGACGGAAGTTCCTTTTGGTTGGCTGCTTTTCACGGCATCATTATCCATGCTGGTTCCTGCTTTAAAGAGTCATGAACACAGCACGGCGACAAGGCGGGCCTGCCTTCAGTGGTAAGCCCGCCTTGCCCGATCACTCAGCGGCAACGCGCGCCGCCCCGGTCGACTTCGCGGCCCAGCAGACCGCCGCCAACCGCACCGATGATCGTGCCGAGCGCGCGATCACCGCGATTATCGACTTCGCGGCCCAGCAGCGCGCCGACGCCGGCACCGATCACCAGACCCACGGTGCCATCATCGCGGCGGCAGCGATAGCGCCCGTCATTGCCGCGCCACACGCGGTCATTGCGGCTCAGGCGGCGGCCATCATTGTAGCGGTCATTATCGTAGTGGCGATCACGGTCGTAGTGGCGGTCATTATCGTAGCGGCGGTCACGATCGTAGCGGCGATCATTATTCTGACGGCGACCATTATTGTAGCGGCGATCGTCGCGGTCACGCCCGCGCCAATTGCGGCGATCATCATAGCGATCACGATCATAGGAGGCGACCGGCGCCATGGGCTTCGCGCTGTGGTTGAATGCAGCGGCGGCCGGCGCGGCGGGCAGCTCGACCGCCTGCGCGGGGGCGGCAAAAATTGCCAGTGAGCTGGCAGCGGCGAGGATGGCGAGATAGTTCATGGTCGTTCCCCTTGTGAGGGCTCCCTGATGGAGCACGACCGTTATCGTTCATCTAAAGCGAATGTAGCATGAACGAGTTGATCAGGAAGCAGCAGGCTTGGATGAACCGGGCCGCACACGCGACAGGGCGAAATTACCTGGGTTTTTGAGCCGCTTTTTCACGCAGCTTAAGGCTGAGCGGGGCAAGCGCAGCGAGTTCGGCAAGTTCGGCAGCGGTGGCTTTTCCGGCCATCAGCGCGCGAAATACCCGTACGACGCTCCAATCTGTCGCCCCGATCGAGACTCGCTCCAGCGAATCACCCGCCGTTACGTCGCCCGCCTCGATTACCCGGAAATACCAGCCGCAGCGCCCTGTCTCGATGATGCGCGCGACCATTCCTTTGCGATCAAAGCGGTGTTCGATCTTCCAGCACGGCTGGCGCGGCTGGCTGACCTCGATAAGCGCGCCGGTTGTCGTAGGGCCAAGCCGGAAGCGATCGCCGATATGCACCATGCCCTCGGTCAGCCCGCGCACCGCGAGGTTTGACCCAAAGCAGCCAGGCTCGGGCAGCAGCGGGTGAGGGCCAAGCACCTCGGCCCAGTCATCATGGTGATCGAGCGGGTAGAGGTGCAGCGCCATGTCCGGCCCGCCGTGGTGGCGTGTGTCAGCCTGTTCGTCAGGCGCGAGGCCATCTTCCAGCACCTGAACCGTGCCTTCGCGGGGACGCTTGGCAATCGCGCTCAACTCCGCCCCGTTAAAGGGCCGCGCGGCGCCGGTGCAGACGGCTTCGATGGTCCAGCTCATGCTTTTTGCACCACTAGGTCGATCCAGTCGCGTTCCACATTGTCAAACCCGCCTGCAGTGTAGCGCCGCGTCTCGGCAATCCGCCAGCCGGAAAGCGCGCCATATTGCGCGGTGAGCCATTCAGCATCAGGGAAATTGTAGAACCGGCCAAGATTATCGCGCCCCTCGGCCTCGCCCAGCTTGTAGCTGGCAAAGTGCCAACCGCCGCGTTTGAGCGCACGGAGAATGCGCCCCAGCACGTTGGGCAGTGCGCCGCGCGGACAATGGAGCAGGCAGGCATGCGCCCAAACGGCGTCATACGCGGCCTCTGCCTCCAGCTCGTGGAATGCCATCACCCTCGCGCCGACGCCCCAGCGTTCATTGGCCTTGGCGACCATCGCCGGGGTGCCGTCGGTTGCATCGACGCTGAACCCGCGCGCCGCCACCTGCGCGCTATCCTGCCCGCCGCCGCAGCCGAGTTCCAGCACCCGCGCGCCGGGCGGCAGGCGATCAAGGAAGGGGTCAAGCTGATAGGAGTGAGCCTGTCCGAACTTCAAAACATAATGCGGCGCGCGCGCCTGATAGAATGCGATCGTGTCGGGATCCGTGCTCACGCAAGCTCTGCCGCCGCTGCCGCCTGGCGATCACGCTGGGCACGGGATTTCTTCTCCGCGGCGGTTTTCAACTGCCCGCAGGCGGCGTCAATATCGCGCCCCCTTGGCGTGCGCACCGGGGCGGAAATCCCGCCTTCGAACACGATGTTGGAAAAGGCCCGGATGCGGTCGGGCGTGGAACATTCATAGCCGCTGCCGGGCCACGGGTTGAACGGGATCAGGTTGACCTTGGCGGGCAGGTCATACTGCCGCAGCAGGCGCACCAGTTCGCGCGCGTCGTCATCGGAATCGTTCTTGCCCTTGATCATCACATATTCAAACGTGATGCGCCGCGCATTCGACGCGCCGGGATAATCGGCGCAGGCCTGCAACAGGTCTTCGATGCCGTATTTCTTGTTCAATGGCACCAATTCATCGCGCACATCCTTGCGCACGCCGTGCAAGGACACCGCGAGGTTGACCCCGATTTCAACGCCGCAGCGCGCCATCATCGGCACCACGCCGCTGGTCGACAAGGTGATGCGGCGTTTGGACAGGGCGAGTCCGTCGCCATCCATCACCAGCATCAGCGCATCGCGCACGTGGTCGAAATTATACAGCGGTTCGCCCATACCCATCATCACGATGTTGGTGAGCAGGCGGCCATCGGCGGTATAATGGCCCGCCTCGTCGTCTTCGTCGTCTGCATCTGCCATGCTCGCCATCGAACCCTTGGGCCATTCACCCAGCGCATCGCGCGCCAGCATCACTTGGCCCACGATTTCGCCCGGTGTCAGGTTGCGCACCAGCCGCATCGTGCCGGTGTGGCAGAAGGTGCAGTTGAGCGTGCAGCCGACCTGACTGGATACGCACAGCGTTCCGCGCGTCTCATCGGGGATGAACACCATTTCGTAATCATGGCCATCGGCGGTGCGCAGCAGCCATTTGCGGGTGCCATCGGTAGAGTGCTGCGCCTCGACAATCTCTGGCCGCCCGATCACAAAGCGAGCCGCCAGCCACGGGCGCATCGATTTGGCGATGTCGGTCATCGCGTCGAAATCGGTGACGCCCCGGTGATAGAGCCAGTGGAACACCTGCTTGGCGCGCAGTTTGGCCGCTTTGGCGTCCAGCCCGGCGGCGGCGAACAATTCGCAGATGCGCGGCCGAGACAGACCGAGGAGGTCAATACGCCCGTCGGCGCGCGGCGTGATGTCACGCGCGGCAGGCACCGGGTCGCTGAGGCCCGGGATGGTCATGAGTGCGGTATCGGCCATGAGGGGTGCGCATATACGGAGAAGCGCGGCGTTTGACCAGTCAGCGCGGCTTCGCACAAGCTATGGTGGCCGCATCCATCGCGGTGGCAACCCCGGCAAGGGCATAGCGGTCGGTAAACCTGCCGCCTGTGGCGCTGCTTGCCGATACGCTCATGCGCGCGGCAGAGCGCAGTGCGGCGATGATCGCTGCATCGTCGCGCGCGTCCTTGGCCCAGGCGTTGCGGCCCTTGGCGACGAGGGTGAAACGGTTTGCGCCGATAACCAGCCGCACCGGAGCCTTTTCCGCCACCTCGCGCGACAGCATCAGATGCAGCGCGCCGCGCACCTTCCTGTCCGGCCAGGTCGCAATCGTGGCATAGGCGGGCGCGGGCGGCGATCCTTGCGCCTTGGCAATCGCGTAGCAGCGCAGCGGCTTCACATCCTTGAACGCCGCCCACCCGTCGTAAACGCCAAGGCTGTCGCGCGCAGCCAGCGGCGCGGCGATCAGCAGCGCGGCGGCCCAAGCAGCAGAGGTGAAAAGCCTAGTCATAGGCGATGCTCAAAACTTCCCATTCGCGGCTGCCCGATGGCACGGAGACCACCCGCAGATCGCCCACCTGTGCCCCGCGCAATGCCTTGGCGAGCGGGGAGTTCCAGCCGATCCGCCCTGCACCTGCGTCCTGTTCATCATCGCCGACCAGCGTCACGGTTTGGCTGTTGTCATCATCGTCAGCGATGGCCACCCGCGCGCCGAAAAACACCCGGATGCGGTCAATCTGCGCCGCCGGATCAACCACCCGCAGCGCCTTCATCCGGCGGATCAGATGCGCGAGTTCACGGTCGATCTCGCGCATTTTCTTGCGGCCATACAGATAATCGCCGTTTTCGCTGCGATCACCATTGCCCGCCGCCCAGCTGACAATTTCGACAATCGCCGGGCGTTCGCTGCCGAGCAGCAGGTCATAGCGCGCCTTTAACGCAGCCATGCCCGCAGGCGTGATCGGTTGGCCCTGAACCTTCATATCGCGCGGAGGATCAACGCAGGAAATCATCGACCGGGCGCGGCAGGCCCGCTTCGGCCGGATACATATGCGAATAGGTCACGGCATTGCCGATCACCCGCATGATGTAATAACGGGTTTCGAAATTGGCCGGGATCTTTTCGACCCAGGTGACCCAGTCGATATCGCCCCGGCGCGGATCGCCGTTCAGCCGCAGCCATTCGTTCACGCGCCCCGGCCCGGCATTGTAAGCCCCCACCGCGAGCGGATAGGCCCCGCCGTAATAACTCATCATCCGGGAGAAATAGGCGTCGCCAAGCTGGATATTGTATTGCGGCGCGGCGGTCAGATCGGCTGACAGGTAATTGATCCCCAGCTTGCCTGCCTGTTCGCGCGCGGTGCCCGGCATCAACTGCATCACCCCGCGCGCTCCGGCATGGCTTTCGCGGTGCTGATCAAATTCGCTTTCCTGACGGCTGATCGCGTGCACCATCGTCCAGTCATTGATGGCTGGCGGCGTGGAGATGGTAGGAAAGCCGATCCGTTCCAGTCCGGCCAGCCCGTTTTCGCCCGCTTTCAGGCCCAGCACCACGGCCATTTCATCAAGGCCCGTCTCGCGCGCCAGCATGGCGGCCATCAGCATTTCTTCAGGGCTGTCTGCCTCATCGCCCAATGCTTCGAAAAAGCGGCGTTCGGTGCGCCAGTCGCGACGATTGGCGGCGATCGCGCGGATCGCCTTGACCAGCGGGCGGCTTTCGAACTCGGCGCGCACGGATGCGTCCATCGCGGGCTGGGGCAGGGCGGCAAAGGCGGGCATCGGGCGGTTCATCGCCGCGAGCGCCAACTGGCCGTAGTAATAATCAGGCCAGCGCGCCGCCATTTCAAAATAACGCACCGCATCGGCTTCATTGCCCGATTGGCGCGCGGCGCGGCCCGCCCAGAAATAGCCCTTGGCCTTGGTCAGTGGGGTCTTGGCTGCATCGCCATAGCGCTGAAACAGCGGCGCTGCCGCCGCGCCATCACCCAGATCCCACAACGCTTTGGTGCCGCCCAGCCACATCAGATCGGTGTAACGATCGCGCAAGGCAAAGCTGGTGAGCGACAGGTCGGTGCCGGGCGCGAACAGATCATCGGTGCGACTGGCAACCTGGACTGCACTGCGCGCGCCGCTGGCCTTGGCGAGCGCCAGCAGATCACCCACGAAGGTTTCAGGATCGTTGGCAGGGCGGGTGAAATCGGGGCGGCTGACGAACACCCGCACCGCTTCCCCGGCTTGGCCGCTGGCGCGCAGATGCTTGACCAGGTTGAAGATGTAACCCGGATCGGCCTCAGCCCCGGCGGGCACGGCAAGGCCAGCAGCTTCGGGCCGCGCGCCGCGCAGCAGCGCAAGGCGGGCGAGCGGCAGCGCCCGGTCGGCTTCGGGCAGGTTCATCACCTGCCGCGCCGCCGCATCGGCCTTGCCCTGCCACAACAGCGCATCCATCCGCACCGCGTGATCTTCGCGGGAGAATTGTGCGCCGTATAACCCGGACAGATACAGCTCCGCCGGTTCGCTCATCGTGCCGCCGCGCCATGCCTTGCGCGCTTCGCCGGGGGCTTCGGGCCGCTGCGCCCCGGCCAGCGCCAGCGCATAGCGCGCGCGCGCCGGATTGGTCAGCGGCGGGTTGGCATCGAAATAGCGCAGCAGATCGGCTTGCGGCGGGGCCTCGTTCTCAAGCGCAGCCTCAGCGCGCAGGCGCAGGACTTCCGTTCGCGGGAAGCCGGGATAGGCCAGCACGAAACCCGCATAATCGGCAAATGCCAGCTCCCGATTGGCGTGCAGCACTTCCCACCGGGCCACTGCTGCGCTGATCGCTGCGGGCCGAATCCAATCGCGGTCAGAACCCGCAAGGAAATCATAGAATTACGGTCCATGCTGGACATAGTGCCAATCGGCTCCTTATCAGGCGCTTAACAGGAGAGGGATGTGAAGCTTCATTTCGCACCTTGATCCACCTTACCTAATGGCTTTGGCAGGAAAATGGCAATGTTCAGCGGATCGATACCCGCTCTGGTGACTCCTTTTCGCGGCGGGACGTTTGACGAGGCGGCCTTCCGGCGATTGGTCGACTGGCAGATCGATAATGGCAGCGCGGCTTTGGTGCCCTGCGGCACGACGGGAGAGGCATCGACCCTGTCGAACGCGGAACATCACCGCGTGATCGAGGTGTGCATCGAACAGGCGGCGGGCCGCGTGCCGGTGATCGCTGGCTGCGGATCGAACGATACCCGCAACGCCGCGCTGCACATGAACTTTGCCAAAAAGGCCGGCGCGGCGGCTGGCCTGTGCGTCGCCCCCTATTACAACCGCCCCAGCCAGCGCGGGCTGGTCGCGCATTTCAGCTATCTGGCGGAAAACTGCGAACTGCCGATCGTGCTGTATAATGTGCCCGCGCGCACGGTGACCGATATTCTGGATGACACCGTGGTGGAACTGGTGCGCAAATATCCCGACCGGATCATCGCGATCAAGGATGCCAGCGGCGATCTGTCGCGCGTTGCCGATCACCGCATGGGGATCGGTCGCGATTTCTGCCAGCTTTCGGGCAATGACGAGTTGTGGCTGCCCCACGCCGCAGCAGGTGGGCGCGGGTGCATTTCAGTGACCGCCAACGTCGCGCCCGCGCTGTGTGCAGAGTTCCACGCGGCGATTGCCGCCAACGAATTGCAACAGGCGCGGCAGTTGAATGATCGCCTGTTCCCGCTGCACTATGCAATGTTCTCCGACGCCAGCCCCGCGCCGGTGAAATATGCCCTCAGCCGCGTGCACGACTGGATCGAACCCGAAGTGCGCCTGCCGCTGGTGGAATGCAGCGACGAGGCGAAGAAGGCGGTGGACGAGGCGCTGGTGTCGGCAGGGGTTGTGGGGGCCTAAATTACCTCGTCCTCATCAAGCAGCGCCTCGGCTGAACCTTCCGGCTCGCTCGCCAGAATTGCTTCGGTGATGCTTTCGATCTGCGCGCCGACGCGTTCGGGGTGGGCGATCTGGGCGATGTGGAACAGCGCGTCACCCTGATGCACCACCGGCAAGGTGGCGTGACCGATGATGATGCCGTCGATCGGGCTGGCGAGTTCCAATGCTTCCTCGCCAAACACCCCGCTGACCTGCGCCAGCACATCGCCCTTGCGCACCGGATCGCCGGATTCGCGCTGCATATGCGCTACGCCTCCGCGCGGAGATCGCACCCATACCGAGTGGTTGGCGCGCGCCGGAATGCCCACGGTGACGAGGCCATCATCCGCAGCGATCATGCCCATATGCGCCAGCACGCGGGCAACGCCCGCCACGCCAGTTTCAATCGAGAGCCGGTCAAATCGCAAGGCCTCCCCCGCCTCCAGCAGCAGCATGTCGACGCCTTTTTTCTGGGCGAGATCGCGTAAAGATCCGTCGCGCAGCGGGCTTTCGATAATCACCGGCGCGCCGAATGCCATCGCCAGTTCCACCAGCCGGTTGTTGCCCGCCGCGATGCGGATTTGCGGCAGATTGTAACGGTGGATCGCAGCCGAATGGATATCGATCCCAAGACTGCACCGCCCCACCACCTCGCGGTAGAAAATGCTCGCCAGCTGCCCGGCCAGCGATCCGCCCGCGCTGCCCGGAAAGCTGCGGTTCAAGTCGCGCCGGTCGGGCAGATAGCGCGAACGGGTCATGAAGCCGAAGATATTGGCGACCGGCACCAACAACACCGTGCCGCTTAATGTCTGCGGGTCGAGTTCCTGCGCCAGCCGCTGCACCACCGCCGTGCCGATAATCTCGTCCCCGTGGATCGCGGCGCTGACGAACACCGCCGGGCCGGGACGCGCGCCGTGGAGCACTCGCACGCCCAGTGATGACGCCGTGCCGGTCGCCATAGTGGTGATCGGGAAAGCGACATTGCGCGCGGTGCCGGGGGCAACATCCTCGCCCGCGATGGTGAATGGCTGGGCTGATTCCATGCTGGCGCGTTTCCCCGTGCTGTGTGCCCATCGACTAGCTTGCGCGCAGCAAAAGCGCAAAGCCCCTCGCTTTTTGGCGCACCAATGCCTACATCGCGCGTCCCATGGCACGCCCCAAACCCGTCACCTTCGACAAGCTCAAGATCGTCGCCGAAAACCGCCGTGCGCGGTTCGATTACTATATCGAGGATACCTTCGAAGCCGGGCTCGCCTTGCACGGCACCGAGGTGAAATCCCTGCGCGCGGGCGAGGCGAGTATTGCCGAAAGCTATGCCGAGGTGAAAGATGGCCAGGTGTGGCTGATCAACGCCAACGTCCCCGAATACAGCCACGGCAACCGCCTCAACCACGAACCGCGCCGGCCGCGCAAATTGCTGCTGCACGAACGCGAGATCGAAAAGCTGCTGGGCGCGGTGGAACGCAAGGGTATGACGCTGGTGCCGCTGATGGTCTATTTCAACCGCACCGGCCGCGCAAAGGTCGAACTCGCGCTCGCCAAGGGCAAGCAGAACCACGACAAGCGCGCCACCACCAAGGACCGTGACTGGAAACGCGACAAGGCGCGGTTGATGCGCGAAAAGGGCTGATTGGCACACTTGCGAGAAAATTTTTTCCATCAGGCAGCGATTCACGCACTGGTCAGCAACCCCATGTTACCCATATGGCCAATCATGATGGCCCAGCCCAACCCCGCCTTTCCTGTCAGCTCAGCTCCTGACAGCACATCCGCCGCACTTGCGCGGCGAGGTGAGCTGCGGTTGTGACCATCCCTGACCCTAACCAACCGCCTGCGTCCCGGCCTTCCACGACCTGGGCGACGGATTTCGTTCGCAAACATACGCCTTCCAAGACCTGGGCGATGGATTTGATCCGCAAATATATGCCCTCGCGCGAGGACATGGCGCGAAACAAATATCTTGCACCGATTGCGCACCGTTTTCTGTCGCCGGAATTGTGGCGCTTTACCCGCAGGTCGGTGCCGCGCGGCGTGGCATTGGGGCTGTTCGCGGCGTTCATCATCCCGGTTGGACAGATTTTCCTCGCCGCGTTTCTGGCGTTGCCATCGCGCGCCAATGTTCCGCTGGCAGCGCTGGTCACATTTGTCACGAACCCGTTCACCCTGCCATTCTGGCTGGTGGTTGCCAACAAGGTTGGCCATTTCACCTTGCGGATTGATGCGGACGGGCCCGCGCTGGCGAATGTAGCGATGGATTCGGGGGCGTGGGCAATGATGGTCGATTTCTTCGAGATGGCCGGAACGACTGCGTTCGGCTTCATCGTTCTGGCGGTGGTCGGTGCCGCGCTTGGCTGGATCATTTCCGGCTGGATCTGGCGCGCTGTGGTGTGGCGGCGGCGCGCCAAACGGTTGAAGGTTATGGAAGCGCGGCTCGACCAGCGGCTCGGCTCGCAGTAGGACAGACGCGAAGCCATCGGCACGCGCGGGCGTTTGCGGTTGGCTGATTCTGCAACAGGAGCGTCCCGTTTGTCCCGCCCCATCGGCACCCCTTCACACCGGCACAACGTGTTTCCCGCCCAAGCCGAGGCGCAGAGCGAAGGCGCAGCGGCGCCCGCTACGCTGATGCTGGGCCTTGGCGGCGCGCTGGTGATAAGCGCGGCAGTGCTGTTCGCCGCAACGCAAAGCTGGCTGGTGGCGATCACCTTTGTGCTGGGCGCAGGCGTGTTGCTGGGCGGAGTGATGCTGCTTGACCGGTTGCGCGCCAAACCTGCGACTGACAGCATCGCTGCATCAGACTGGAGCGTCACCGTCGCCGCGATCGAGCGCACGGGCGAGGCCATCGCCATCACCGACCGCGCCAACCGCATGGTGTGCGCCAACAGCCTGTTTCTGGACAGCTTCGGGGTTGGCGCCGCGCCGCCCGCGCTGCCGTTTGAACGCGAGGCGCTGGAGGCGGTGACGCTGCTCGCCCGCACGGCGTGGCGCGACGGATCGGCCGCGCTCGATAAGGTGGCGGGGCTGGATGAAGGCGATTGGCATATTTCCGCACAGCGCGCCGGGCGGGGCGAAGACCACCTGATCTGGCGGCTGCGCCCGATCGCGCGCGAAAGCGGAACTGACCTGGGTGCGCTGGATCTGGCCGGGCCGTTTGGCAAAATGTTAAGCCGCGCCGGGATTGAAACCGCGATCACTACGGCAGACGGCGTGATCCGCGCGGTCAGCACCGGGTTTGCCGAACGCGCTGCGGGTGATAATCGCGCGACCTTGATTGGACAGGATTTCGTCAGCTTCCTGCGCTCGGACGAACGTGACCGCATCTTCTTTGCCCGCGAAGGGCGCGGCGGCACTCCGCAGACGCTGGTCGATATACCGCTGGTCGATCCGGAAACGCGGGCTGCACCCGCCGGGCCGGACGAGGCGACTTCGTTGATGTTGCTGATCGATAGCGGGGTGGGCATCGGTTCGGGCTGGGACGGGGCAGCGCAGGCCGGGGTCGCACAGCTCGACGCGCTGCTTGCACAATTGCCGCTGGGCCTTGCGATGACAGACCGCGACGGGCGGTTCCTGTTCGGTAACGAAGCCTTCTTGCGGTCGGTCGGGCGCGAAGGGCGCGGATTGCCCGCTTTTCCCACCGATCTGGTGGTCCGCGAAGACAAGGCCGCGATGTCCGATGCGGTGCGCCGCCACGGGCGCGGGCCATCGACCAGCGGCGATGTTGCAGTGCGGCTGGTGGATAGCCCCGAAGAGCCAGTATCGCTCGGTCTGGCAGGCGTGCGCGGGCTGGGCGAGGCGGCGGTGCTGTTGAGCCTTGCCGATTCGAGCCAGGAAAACCAGCTGCGCCGTCAGGTCGCGCAGGCCACCAAGATGCAGGCCGTGGGCCAGCTTGCAGGCGGGGTCGCGCATGATTTCAACAATGTGCTGACCGCGATCATCGGCACCTGCGATCTGATGCTGCTGCGCCATATTCCGGGCGACAGCGATTACGACGATATCCAGCAGATCCGCGCCAATTCCAACCGCGCCGCCGCGCTGACCCGGCAATTGCTGGCATTCTCGCGCCAGCAGACGCTGCGGCCTGAGGTTATCCAGCTGCCCGACGTGGTAAGCGAGGTCAGCCCGCTGATCAAACGCCTGCTTGGCGAAAAGGTCACCTATTACGTCCAGCATGATCGCAATCTGGGCGCGGTGCGCGCCGATCCGCAGCAGCTGGAACAGGTGATCATGAACCTGGCGGTCAACGCCCGCGATGCGATCCAGTCACGCGGCAACGGGACGGGACGGATTTCGCTGTTCACCCGGTCATTGCACGCCAAACAGGTGCTCCAGCTGGGTTCCGAAGTGCTCCCGCCTGCCGATTACACCGTGCTAATCGTGCAGGACACCGGCGGGGGCATTCCGCCGCATGTGCTGCCCAAATTGTTTGAACCCTTCTTCACCACCAAGGAACAGGGTAAGGGCACCGGGCTGGGCCTGTCGACCGCTTACGGGATCGTCAAGCAATCGGGCGGGTTCATCTTTGCCGACAACATTACCGACAAGGCGGGCCGGACAACCGGCGCGCGCTTTACCGTCTATTTCCCGGTGCATCGCGGCGAAGCTCCGAAAAAGCGCGAAGCCAAGCCACTGGTTTCCTCGGACTGGTCGGCAGGGGGCAAACTGCTGCTGGTGGAAGATGAAGACATGGTGCGCATCGTCGCCGAACGCGCCTTGGTGCGCGCAGGATATGATGTCACCGCCTGCGCCAGCGGCGAAGAAGGGCTGGCCGCGATTGCCGCACCGGGCGCGGCCTTCGATATCGTAGTCAGCGATGTGGTAATGCCGGGGATGGACGGCCCGGCGATGGTGCGCGCAATCCGGGCGCGGCTGCCGCAAATGCCGGTGCTGTTCATGTCGGGTTACGCCGAAGAACAGCTGCGCCGCGACATCAACATCCCCGATATGCACTTCATCGCCAAACCGTTCAGCGTGGCGGAGATTGGCGACAAGGTGGGCGCGGTGCTGCGTCAGACACGCGCCGAACAGGAGGCCGAGGCCAGCGCAGCGAAGTAATTGCGCTGCCTGTAGGAAATTATTTTCGTTCCCCACTTGTTCCACTGGAACAAATGCGATACATCGTTGGTAGGGACTGATGGTCGATAACTGCCGATCACCCCTAGGCAAGGTAAGGAGCGCATGCGATGGCTACGCAATTGAAGTTGGTGGAAGAGGATAAGAAAGCCGTGGACCGTCAAAAGGCGCTCGAAGCAGCCCTCGCTCAGATTGACCGGGCGTTTGGTAAGGGTTCAGCGATGAAGCTGGGCTCGAAAGAAACGATGCAGGTCGAATCGATTTCGACCGGGTCGCTGGGTCTGGATATTGCGCTTGGCATCGGCGGCTTGCCGCGAGGCCGGGTGATCGAAGTGTACGGGCCGGAAAGCTCTGGCAAAACCACGCTGGCGCTGCACGTCATCGCCGAAGCGCAAAAGGCCGGCGGCACGGCAGCATTTGTCGACGCCGAACATGCGCTTGACCCGGTCTATGCCAAGAAACTGGGCGTGGATATTGACGAGCTGATCGTCTCGCAGCCCGATACCGGCGAACAGGCGTTGGAAATCGTCGATACGCTGGTG
>PHEL01000098.1 GCA_002842925.1 Alphaproteobacteria bacterium HGW-Alphaproteobacteria-14 | reverse complement strand
CCTTACGGCCGCACAGGAAGATCGCTGCGCGCCGCGAACACGGTTGACGATTCCGGCGACCTTGCGCGCATCGGGCGGGCGCGCTTTTCAGAGCGTGGTGCATGACCTGTCGATTTCCGGCTTTTCCGCCGCGTCGATTAACCGGATGCATGAAGGCCAGATGTGCTGGCTGACATTGCCGGGGCTCGAATCGCTGCAGGCCGAAGTGGTGTGGTGGGACAACTGCATCGTCGGCTGCGCCTTTTCGGAACTGCTCAGCCCGATCGTCCACGACAATATCCTGCAGCGTTACAGCAATATCGGCGTGTACCGGCAAGTGATCTGATCGCGCAGGGTCTGGAAATTACTCCAGGCTCTCAGCAATATTGGCCGCCACCGCGCGCGCCTGGCTGCGCGCTTCGCTGGAGGTTGCCGTGGGCCAATTGCTGACCACCGCCATCACCATCCGTTTATCCGGCACCAGCGTGATGGCCTGCCCGAAAATCCCCTGCGCACCGTAATTGCCGCCGGGATAGGTCCACCACTGGTAGCCATAGCCAAAGCCCGGCGCATCAGCGCCGAAATCGACCTGCGGCTTGCCCGCTTCGGCAAACCAGCCTTCGGGAACTGTGCCATTGCCGCCTTCAAGCGCGAACTGGCCCATCCGCGCATAATCCGACAGCCGCAGCGACAGGCAGCATCCACCGATATTGCCGCCGCGCGGATCGACCATCCAGAATAATCCGCCTGCAAAGCCGGCTGGTTCGACAATCTTGGCCTGCGCATATTCGGCCAGCGGCATCCCAACCGCGTTTTCAACCAGCACCCCGATCAGGTTGGTCTCACCAGTTTTGTAAACCCATTTCTCACCCGCAGGCGCCTCGCGCGGGAGTGCCTTCATCTGCGCGACCACCGCATCGGGGCCGTATTCAATCACAAACCGCGCCATCTGCGCCACGTCGGAATTGGGGTCGGTGTAATCTTCGTTCCAGGCAACCCCGCTGGTCATGGTGGCCAGTTGCCGCACGCTCACGCCTTCGTAGGCCGAACCGGTCAGCTCAGGGATATACCTGGTCACCGGATCATCAAGGCTGGTGATAAACCCATCCTTGATCGCCGCGCCTAGCAGGGTCGAGGTAAAGCTCTTGGCAACCGAGAAACTGGTCCAGCGATCCTTGGGGCCAAGGCCAAGAGCATAGCTTTCATAACGCACCTTGCCGTCAACCAGCACCATGATCCCGGCGGCGTTGGTGTCCTTCATCAAAGCAGCGATTTCGGCCTGCAATTCGGCGTTGAGCGGTGCGCCCTTGGGCAACGCGCGCACGGTTTTGGCGGCGGGGACTTCGTGTCCGGCGAACCACTGCTCCATGGCGCGGAAGCGGTCGCTGCGCTGGCTGTCCGACCAGAACAAGACTTGCAAATCCGATTGGTCGCGTGCGGGTGGCTGCGTGATGGCGACCGTTTTTGCCGCCATCGCCGGCGGCGGTGGAGCGGCGAATTCAGTCTCGCTGCCGACCCTTACGGTGCAGCCCGCCAAAACAGCAGCCAACGCCAGCCCCGACACCAAACCTGTGATCCGTCCCATCATATCATCCTCTCGCCTGTTATGCGCAAGGCATAGGCGGACGGGGCATGGCGGGGCAAGGCTTTCTCATCCGTCCTTCATCGCCATCAATGCTGCGAGCGCGCGTTCGCGCGCGGCGCGATGCGCGATGATCTTGCGCGGATAGCCCGCCGGCCGCCTTCCGAACTCTTCGGGATCGTGGATATATGGCGCTTCCAGCGCGGCAAGTTCGGGCACGTATTCGCGGATATAGCGCGCCGCGTCGAACTTCTCGGACTGGGTCAGCGGTGCCATAATCCGGCTGAACATGTTGGAATCGACACCCGTCCCCGCCGTCCACTGCCAGTTGGTGGCGTTGGAGGCGTAGTCGGCATCGACCAGCGTGTCCCAGAACCACTTTTCGCCTTCGCGCCAGTCGATCAACAGGTGCTTGATGAGGAAGCTGGCGGTAATCATCCGCACGCGGTTGTGCATCCACCCGGTCTGCCACAGTTGGCGCATCCCGGCATCGACGATGGGATAGCCGGTGCGCCCCTCTTGCCATGCTTTGAGGTCGCGGGCAGCAGCGTCGTCCGTCGCGGGATCACGCCACGGGAAGCGGTCGAAGTCCTCGCGGTAATTCTGGGTGGCGTATGCAGGGAATTGCAGGATCGCGTTCTGCGCATAATCGCGCCAGATGAGTTCGCCCTCAAAAGTGCGCCAGCCGTCCGAGCGTTTATGGTGAAAGCGGTGCCATACCTGAACGGGCGAAATCTCGCCGAAATGAAGGTGCGGGGAGAGGCGCGAGACCTTGTCGGCGCTGGGGAAATTGCGCTTGTCGTCGTAATCGTCGACGTGATCCCCCCACCAATCGAGGCGTTCATGCGCGGCGGCCTCTCCCACCTGCCAGAAATCACGCAACCCGCCCGCCCAGTCCGGCTTGTTGGGGAGCAGGTTCCATGATGCGAGGTCTTCGCTGGCGGGCCAGTTATCCGGTGCACTCAGCGATTCGGGTGCTGGCAATTCATCGCGCGGGGGGAGTTCTGCGCGCACCGCTCGGCTGAACGGGGTATAGATCTTGTACAGCCCTCCAGTCCCGGTGGTGACACTGCCCGGCGCCATCAGGTAGTTGCCGTGGTGGAGTTGCAGGTCGCGGGTCGTGGCTAACCTGCGTTCGGCGTTCAGCCACCACTGTTCGTAGTGGCAATTGGCGTGGATGGTCGCCGTGCTGATCTCCGCGGCGAGTTTGCAAAGCTCCTCCACCGCATCGCCCTGTCGCAAAATCAACTTGCTTCCGCGTGCTTCAAGGCTCTGCGCAAGGCTCACCAGCGAATGATGCAGCCACCAGCGCGACGCGCCGCCATAGGCGTGGTGCCTGGGGCTTTCATCATCGAGCACATAGACGCACACCACAGGGCCGTCCTTTGCCGCGTGATAGAGCGCGGGATTGTCAGCCAAGCGCAGATCGCGACGCAGCCATACGATTTGGTTCATTTTCGTCCTTCTAATTCACCCCCGTTATTGCGAGACGACGCAGTCGCCGCCGCAATCCAACGCGGGCATGGCGAGGCCCGTGGTGCGCTTCAGCCCCGCCTGCCCCAGCACCGCGCCGACAAGACTATGTGTCAGATTATCCATCGCTTGACCGCCTAACGACGCGCGGATGGCAAGGGAACTGCAAATGCGCTTGGAAAACCGCCCCGCCCTCGCCTATCGCAGCGCCAAAGCAATTCCGGGAGAGAACCACAGTGACCGATCAGACCCCCTTCATCCGCCCTGACATGAAGGGCTTTCTCGACATGATGGCGGCGGCGGGCGGGCCGAAGCTGGCCGACATGACACTGGAGGAGGCCCGCGCGTCCTATCTGGCGATGCACAACATCGCTGACCGTCCGGCACGCACGCTTCCCGTGATCCGCGATCTTGCCTGCACCGGCCCCAATGGCGACATTCCGCTGCGGCTCTACGATGCGCGCGAGTCCCGCGATACGGCCTCGCCGGTGGTGGTATTCTTCCACGGCGGCGGGTTCGTGATCGGCGATCTCGACACGCACCATGCGCTGTGCACCGAAATTGCGGCGCTGATCGATCTGCCGCTGGTGGCTGTGCATTACGCGCGCGCGCCCGAAGCGCCCTTCCCCGCCGCGATCCTCGATTGCGAAGCGGCGGCGCGCTGGGTGGCGGGTAGCCCTGCCGAATTGGGCCGCGCCGTCTCCGGCATCATCACCATCGGGGATAGCGCGGGCGGGAATGCGGCTGTGGTCGTCAGCCAAATGCTGGGCACGAAACCTGCCGCAGCGCCGGTGGTGCTGCAAGTGCCGATCTTCCCGCTGGTTGCCGATGCCAATGGTTCGGCCAGCATGGCGGCTTTTTCCGAAGGGTTCCTGCTGACGGCCGATACGATGGGCTTTTTCGATGCCGCCTACGCTGCCGACCGCAGCGATCCGCGCGGCTTCCCGATCCTCAGCGATCACAGCACTGCCCCGCCCACGATCGTCGTCACCGCCAGCCTCGATCCGATCCGCGATTCGGGCCGCGCCTATGCCAAGGCGCTGGTTGATGCCGGGCGCGATGTGGTGTTCATTGAAATGCGCGGGGTGACGCACTCCTTCACCAACCTGCGCCAGGCCGTGCCGAGCACGCAAGCCGATCTGGAACGCATCATCGCCGCGATGCAGTTCATGCTGGCGAATCCGGCATGAGCCACGAAGACCTGCCCTATCGCCCATGCGCGGGCTTCATGCTGGTCAACGCCGAAGGGCTGGTGTTCGTGGGCGAACGCATCGACGCATCAGCCCACGGTTTCTGGCAGATGCCGCAAGGCGGGATCGACAAGGGCGAGGACGTGCGCACCGCTGCGCTGCGCGAACTGGCAGAGGAGACCGGTATCGGGCCGCACTTGGTCGACGTGATCGCACCTGCCTCACGCCCGCTGCTCTATGATCTGCCGCCCGAATTGCTGGGCAAGGTGTGGAAAGGCAAATATCGCGGGCAGGAACAATACTGGTTCCTTGGCCGCTTTCTCGGCACCGATGCGGACATTGATCTGGAAGCCCACGATACGCCCGAATTCAACGCCTATCGCTGGGTCGAGATTGAAACGCTTCCCGATCTGATCATTCCGTTCAAACGCGATGTTTACGCCGCGTTGGTGGCGGAGTTTCTGCCGCTGCTCTAGCGCCAGGCGCCAGGCCGTCAGTTGCTGACCGCTGCGCTCTCAAGCGCGCTATCGGCTGCAAGCCGCGCTGCCGGAACCCCTCGCGCGATGGTGCCTTTCAGCGCCACGGTTTCGGGGCAATTATCTCCGCACAGGCTTTGCAGCGTGGCAAGATTGCGCTTGGCCTTTTCGAGCGCGCCTTTTTCAACCAAGGCCTCGCCTTCCCCTGAAATCGCGGAGAAATTGCCCGGATCACGTTCGAGCGCTTCGCGGTAGTAATGGATCGCCTTGCCCTGTAGCCCGCTTTGACGCGCGGCTTCGGCCAGATCGATGAAGATCGGAGTATAGCCCGGATCAACCGCCAGCGCAGCCTCGAATGCGTCAATCGCGGCCTGCGTTTCGCCCGCCTGCAACGCCGCCTGTCCCTGCGCCACCAGCGCCGCTGCGCGCGCATCAGGAAGGCCTGACCCGGCGAAAGTCACGCTCGCCGTCATGGCCAGACACAACGAAAGGGCTGCAGCAGCAGGCGCAAAACGCATCAAAAACTCCTTCAATGCTTTGGACCGGGAACCGGAAGGTTGGGTCATAGCATTGGAGACTATCACGGTGAACGCAAGCAGGCGATGAAAAATCCATCCGTGCCATCATGGAGCGGATCGAGCCGGTGGCCTGCCCCGCGTGCGCGGCCCAATGGCAGCGGCAATGGTTCGGCCTGCCAGCCGGGATGGCGCGCAAGAAATGCGGTGATCCGGTCAACCCCTTCGGCATCGAGCACCGAGCAGGTGACGAACACCAGCGAACCGCCGGGCTGCACCAGATAGGAGCCGACATCCAGCACATGATCCTGCAAGGTGTTGAGCCGAGCGAGTTCCGCCGGATCGAGCCGCCAGCGCCCTTCGGGGCTGCGTCGCCACGTTCCACTGCCCGAACACGGGGCATCCACCAGCACATGATCGGCCTTGCCCGCCCAATCGCCCAGCGCGCGCATTTCGCGCGTGGGATCAAGCAGCACGGTGCGATCAATCTGCGCGCCCGCCCGCTGCGCACGCGGCGCAAGGTTGCCCAGCCGCCGCTTGTCGGTATCGGCCGCAATAATACTCGCCGCATTGCCAAGCTTTGCTGCCAGCGCCAGAGTCTTGCCGCCCCCGCCTGCGCATAGATCGATGATGGTGTCGCCCGGCTTTACCGGCAGCGCATCGATGATCAGCTGACTGCCGTGATCCTGCACCTCGATCAGCCCAGCGGTATAGGCTTCCCACTGTTCGACCTGCGTGCCCGACGGGAACCGCAGCGCCTGCGCGGCGGCGAGTGGCTCGCCTGCTTCGGGCAATGTGATCGTGGCACGATCAGCCTTGAGCGCGTTGACCCGGATATCAAGCGGAGCGCGGTCCAGCAGCGCAGCAATCTCGGGCCCGCCCAGCCCCGAAGCACGCAGCGCCGCCACCAACCATTTGGGCGCGAGGCCGGTCTTGGCCACCAGCTCGCCCTCGGCTTTCGGTGCGGGGCCGTGGGGCGAACCATCGAACAATGCCGCGATGGCTGCGTCCTGCCCCGCGACCGCCAGCATCGCCGCGCGCCCGTTTTCGGGCACCGGGCCGCACAGGCGAATCGCCTGATAAACCAGGTCGCGCACCGCGCGCCGGTCTTTCGATCCGGCATAGCGGCGCGTGCGGAAATATTCGGCGATTATGCGATCAGCAGGCGCGCCCTTTGTGCGCGCGGCGGTTATAACAGTATCGAGCAGTTCGATCGCGGCCTGAACCCGTGCTGCGGGGGTCATTGCCTGGGGCTAACGTGTGGGATAATTGGGTGCCTCTCGGGTAATGGCGACATCGTGCACGTGGCTTTCGGAAAGCCCGGCATTGGTGATCCGCACGAACTGTGCGCGCTTTTGCAAATCGGCAATCGTGGCTGATCCGGTATAGCCCATCGCCGCTTTGATTCCGCCCACCAGCTGGTGGACGACATTGGCGGCCGATCCCTTGAACGGCACCTGGCCTTCGATCCCTTCGGGTACCAGCTTCAATGCGGAAACGTCCTGCTGGAAATAACGGTCAGCACTGCCGCGCGCCATTGCGCCAACGCTGCCCATCCCGCGATAGGATTTGTAGCTGCGCCCCTGAAACAGGAAGGTTTCGCCGGGGCTTTCAGCGGTTCCGGCCAGCATCGATCCGATCATCACGCTGGAAGCGCCCGCCGCCAGCGCCTTGGCCGCATCGCCGCTGGTGCGCAGGCCGCCATCAGCGATCACCGGCACACCCGATTTGGCGGCTTCGGCGGCGCTTTCCAGAATTGCGGTCAGTTGCGGCACGCCCACGCCCGCGACAACGCGGGTGGTGCAGATCGATCCCGGCCCGATCCCGACCTTGACCGCATCGGCTCCTGCATCGACCAGCGCGCGGGTCGCCTCGGCGGTGGCGACATTGCCCGCGATCACCTGCACGGCGTTGGAAAGCTTCTTCACCCGTTCGACTGCGCGCGCGACTTCGACGTTGTGCCCGTGGGCGGTATCGATCACGATCACGTCAACTTCGGCATCGACCAATGCTTCGGTTCGGGCAAACCCGGCGTCGCCCACCGTGGTCGCCGCCGCCACCCGCAGGCGCCCGGCGGCGTCCTTGGTTGCGTTGGGGTAATTCACCGCCTTTTCGATATCCTTGACCGTGATCAGCCCGATGCAGCGGAAGGCACCATCGACCACCAGCAGCTTTTCAATCCGCCGTGCGTGGAGCAACCGGCGCGCTTCCTCCTGCCCAGTGCCGAGCGGCACGGTGGCTAGGTTCTCCGTTGTCATCAGCTCACGCACCGGCTGCGCCGGGTTTTCGGCAAAGCGCACATCGCGGTTGGTGAGGATGCCGACCAGCTTGCCATCGCGATCCGTCACCGGAATACCGCTGATCCGGTGCTGCTGCATCAGCGCCTGCGCGTCGCCCAGCGTCGCATCGGGGCCGATGGTGATCGGGTTGACCACCATCCCGCTTTCAAACCGCTTGACCGCGCGCACCGCCGCGCATTGCTCTGCGATCTCGAGATTGCGGTGCAGCACGCCGATGCCGCCCAATTGCGCCAGCGCGATGTCGCGCGTCAGCCGGGTCGAGGTATCGGCCATGCTGGGCAAGATGCTGCTTTGCGCCGGGCGGAGCAGCACATCATCAAAGGTCAGGCCGAGCGGGATATCCATATGCGCCACTTTCATTCAATCGCTGCAATCATCGGGAGAGGGGGAATCGTGGCGGCCCATGTAACCGCGCTTGGCGCAATAGGCTAGGGCTGGTCATCTGCCACTGGCTGATAGCGCGCCGGGTCTGCCAGCAGGCGGATCAACCCTTCGTGCAGCAACAGGTCATCAATCGCCCCGCCCAGTTCGAATTCCACCGTATCATCCGACGGACGATGGTATCGGCTGTCAAGGAACGGGCGCAGGATATCACGGCTGCCATAACTGCTTGACAGCAGCACCGCCGGCACGCCGTTTTGTTGCAGCGCCCAGCCATCGTGGCGCTGGACAAAACTGTCAGCCAAGTCCTGCTCGCCAAGTTCACGCCCGCTTTGTGCGAGATATTCGAGGATCACCTGATCCAGCGGCGTCTGCCCGCGCCCGATAAATCCTACCGGGCTGGCTTCTAGCGCAATGGCTACCATGTCGAAATTGAACGCGGCGATGATGGATTCGAGCGGCAACGGCGGGGTTTGGGCAAATGCCCGCGCGCCCACAAGCCCGCCTTCTTCGGCGGTGGTCGCCAGCACGTAAATATCGCGCCCCAGCGGCCCGCCGGCCTTCAACCGCCGCGCCAGTTCGAGCATTGCGGCAATCCCGCTGGCATTATCCGCCGCACCATTGCAGATATGGTCGAACTCTTCGGGTGGGCGGCATTCGCCAAGATGATCCCAATGCGCCAGCAGCAGAATCGCGCCCGCCCCCGGCGCACTACCCGGTATCCTGCCAACCAGATTGCTGGAGGTGAATTCGCGCCGCTCTGCACTCGCCTGCAACGTGATTGCCAGATTGATCTCCAGCGGGGCGAAATCCGGCGTTTGTGCATCTGCCTTGTAGCCCTCCCAGCGATGTGCCCCCACCGCTTCTGCCAGCGCGGCATCGGTGACATAGGCTGACAACGTGTCCTGATCCTCGCTGGCAAGTTGCAGCCTTTCGCGCGTTCTGGCCATGCGCACGCGGGTGAGCGCGGCGGTATCGGGCAGCACGGTGACGACTGCGGTCGCGCGCTGCGCGAACAATGCCGCGCGCCGTGCTGCATCGCGGCCCGGATCGGCGAGCATCACCGCCACCGCGCCCGCCATCGCATCGCCGAGCACCGATCCATCGCCGTAACCCACAAACACCACCGGCACGCCCGTTCCCGGCCCGCTGGCAGCAAGCGCGCGGCGGCGCGGGGTGAACACGGCTGCGTCCGTTTCCGGCACGGTTACGCTGCTGCGTCCCTGTGTCAGGGTCAGGCTGCCGGTCAGCGGGCGGGTGGACACCAGATCGACCGGCATCCGCCAGTATGAGCCCGGATCATTGGTGCCCGATACCAGC
>PHEL01000097.1 GCA_002842925.1 Alphaproteobacteria bacterium HGW-Alphaproteobacteria-14 | reverse complement strand
CACTATTTCCGCTAGATAGAGATGTCACTGCCTGATGCAGCGGGGGCTGCGCGGAACCCCTCCATTTCGTGCAGCGTAGCCCCCGCTGGTGCGCTGCCCTGGCGATCAAAGAACCCCGGACCCGCTGCGAAGGCAGCGGGCCCCCTCACATGCTCTCCAACTGGCGGCGCACCGCGTCGATCGGTGTGAGCCGGGGAAGGGGAGGCCGACCGCGCTTGCGCTTGATCGGTTCTCCTGCGGGCGGTTGCGGATCAGAGAACATGTGCGCGCCTTGCGATCGGCGGCTCGGCTCATTGAGGTTGCGTCTCCTCGGCGGCAACTGCTCCTGGATCAGCTTCGCCATCGCCAAGGCCGCATCGAGGTGCTTGTTCTCGACGATCGCCGCCTGGTTTACCTGCCGGATCTTGTCGAACACCCGATAGGGCAGAACGTCAACGCCGTACCGGATCTCCAGCCCGCCGTCAGGATACTCGCATACATCAACCCGCTTGCCCACCAGAGGCCGACTGACCTCGGTCGGATCGAGGATGATAAGCATCTTGTTGTAATGCAGCGTCAGGGCACGGGTCACAGTACGCTGCTCACGCCAGACCATCGCCGCCTTGAGATCCTCATGCAGGGCGAGGGGGCGATGCACATCGCGCGAGTCAAACGGAGCCTTGGCAAAGCGCTGATTATAGCGCGCCATATAGCCCGGCAGGAACGCATTGGCCTCGGCAATGGTGGAGATGCCCTCGAGCCTCATCGCCTTGACCAGGCGATCCTGCAACGTGCCGTTGGCGCGTTCAACCCGTCCCTTGGCCTGCGGCGAGTGGGCGCAGATGATGTCGATGTTGAGCTTCTCCAGCGCCCGCCCAAAATGGGTCATGCCATCGCCATTGGCCGAAGCCGTGTTGTTGCGGAACACGCCGTGCTTGTCGGAATAAAGCGCCACCGGCTTGCCATGCGCCTCGATATAGGCGGCCATCGCATCCATGTACGCAAAGGTGCTCTCGCTCTCGACCATCCTCAGGTGCATCAGCTCGCTGGTCGCATCATCGATAAACACCAAGAGCGTGCTCTGCGGCCCGCGATCCTCGAACCACCAGTGCTTTGAACCATCAACCTGGATCAGCTCGCCGCGGCAGTCCCGCCGATAACGCGGTAACGCGGCTGATAGGGTCGCGGCCGGCGCGCATCACGATCCTTCCAAAGGCCAGCCTGAATCATCAGCTGGCGAAGCGTCTCGCAGGAGACCGTTATCTCATGGCGTTCAATGAGATACTCGCGCGCCAAGGTGGGACCAAAGTCGTGGTAGTGCTCGCGTACGATCGCGATGATCTGTTCTCGAAAGGCGTCGCTATGGCGCCGGTTGCTTGGCCTGCCGCGCTTGCGAGACATCAAACCCGCAGCGCCATCGCTCCGCAGCCGGTCAAGCAGTCGGAAGACCTGACGACGCTTCAGCCCGAGCAACGCAGCCGCATCCTCAACCCGAAGTTCGCCGCGCTCGACCCGCATCAACGTATCAAAGCGTGAAAGCTCGCCATCGCTCATTGCCAGCACCGTCATAGAAGCGTTCTCCCATCCGCCGAGAGAACCATGCCACCGTTGCTCCGCTGGTAGACGCCCGAGGGTGTCATCTCTATCTAGCAGAGGGGTGTCATTTCTATTTAGCGCCTACAATCCTTAAGATGGATAATATATATTATGTAAAATTCACATCAGTGCGCTGGTGGTGTCGTGCGCAATCATGAACCACTCCACCAGCAGGTAAAGGCCAAGGAAAATTGCGAACCACACCAGCGCCATCTTTACCAACTGACTCCACTGGAGCCGATAGGATGCGAGACCAGCGCCAACCAGAATCAACCAGCCAATGCTCGCAATGATCGGCAACATCAGTTCCGGGTTCATGCGACAAGCTCCAACCCGTCGTATCCGACAACCACGAAGCCCGGCACCTCATTGCAAAGGCTGCGGTAATCCATGCTTTTGTCGAGGTGGCTTAACACTACGCGACCAGCCTTGCACTTTTCGCCAAACTGGATCGCCATCGCAAGATGCGCATGGGTTGGATGGGGTTCACGTCGCAGACAATCACTCACCAGAATGTCGGCACCGTGAAACAGATTAATCATTTCGTCAGAAATTGCACTAAAATCCGTGGCATAACCGATAGACTTACCATCAGCTTCAAATCTGTAACCTGTTGTCTCACCGCCGCCATGTTCCATCTGGCACCAGTCGACTCCGAACCCGGCGATCATTCGTAAACGATCAAGCGTGTCGAGCGTGCAGATCGTTGGATAACCATCCTGTCCGGCAAAGACATAGCCGAACCGTTGCCGCAGGCGCCGAACGGTTTCAGTTTCGGCAAACGCGGGGATCGGCCCCGCACGACCAAATCGCAACGCCCGCAAGTCATCGATTCCGTGACAGTGATCGGCGTGATCATGCGTCCAGAAAACCGCGTCGATGCTATCGATCCGGTTGGCAAGCAACTGCGCGCGGCAATCGGACGACGTGTCGATCAGCAACCGCCTGCCATCATTGCTTTCTACCAGAATTGACACCCGCGTCCGGCGGTTGCGCGGTTCATCTGGGTCGCAATCTCCCCAGTCGCCCGCTCCGCCTGGCCCGCCGAGCCGTGGCACCCCGGTCGAGGTGCCAGAGCCGAGCATCACCAGTTTCACAGACCTGCTTTCTGGAACAGTCGCGCGAAATTGGCGGTTGTCTGTTCTGCTAGAGCCTGCGTATCCATCCTTCGCAAATTGGCTATAAATGCGGCCGTATCAGCAACATAGGCCGGTTCACAAACCTGCCCGCGATGCGGCACGGGCGCAAGGAACGGGCTGTCGGTCTCAATCAGCAGCCTGTATTCAGGAACTGTCGCTGCAACATCTTGCAAGCCCTTGGCATTCTTGAATGTTACGATACCCGATAGCGAGATTGTAAGGCCCAGCTCCAGCACCTTCTCCCCGAATTCGGCCGAAGCGGTGAAGCAATGGATCAGCGCCGGAAACGTCCCCTTGGCCATCTCATCGGCAAGGATCGCAAAAGTATCATCTTCAGCATCGCGGGTATGAATGATCAGCGGCAACTGCGTTTCGCGCGCGACATCAATATGCATCCGGAACAGGCGCTGCTGCGCGCCGCGATCCGAATGATCGTAATAGTAATCGAGGCCCGTCTCGCCAATCGCGATCACGCGCGGATGCTCGGTCGCGGCCAGCAACGCTGCACGGCCCAGATCCTGATGCGCGTCGGCCTCGTGCGGGTGGATGCCGACGCTGGCGAAGACATCCGCCTCGCGCGCAGCGGTTGCGACCACCTGATCCCATTCGCTTTGCCGGGTCGAGATATTGAGGAACGCCCCTACCCCTGCCGCGCGCGCGCGGGTGAGCACGCCGGCCTGATCTTCGACCAGACCTTTGTATTCAAGGTGGCAGTGGCTATCGATCAGCATCAGGCGTTCGCCGCTTCGTCAACTGGCAGTTCGAGCCGGGGGAACAACGGTGTCGGCGGGGCGACGGTGAAGCCGCTGGCGACGAGGCGGCCAAACCAGTCGTGGTCTTTCAGCGCCGCGTAGGCGCGTTCATCCGCGGGGATGCCGAGTTGATCGAGTAGCGCAGCGGATTTCTGCGGCACCACGGGCTGTATCGCGATGGCAAGATCGCGCAGCGCAACGAACAGCGTTTGCAGCACCGCCTTCATCCGTTCGGGATCGGTTTTCTTCAACGCCCACGGTGCCTGTTCATCAACATACTGATTGCAGGCATAGACCGCGCGCAGCCAGGCTTCGATCCCGGTCGAAAACGACAGGGCTTCGAAATCGCGGGGCAATTCAGTTGCACAGGCCTGTTTGACAATCGCGAGCAGAGCATCATCAGCCGAATCTGGTTTGAACGCTTCCAGCCGCCCATCCATGTTCTTCACGATCATCGACAACGTGCGCTGCGCGAGATTGCCAAAGCTGTTTGCCAGCTCCGCATTGGTGCGCAAAACAATGGCTTCAGGCGAATAACTGCCGTCTTGTCCGAAGGCGACCTCACGCATCAGGAAGTAACGCAAGGCGTCCACGCCAAACCGTTCCGACAGCTCCAGCGGATCGGTGACATTGCCGAGCGATTTAGATTCCTTCTGGCCACGATTGAGCAGGAAACCGTGGCCGAACACCTTCTTGGGCGCCTGAAGGCCAGCGCTTTCGAGGAATGCGGGCCAGTAAATTGAATGGAAGCGCACAATATCCTTGCCGATCAGTTGTAGATCGGCAGGCCAGAACGTGCTCATTCCGTTTGGAATATCATCAGGATAGCCAAGTCCCGTGATGTAATTTGTGAGCGCATCGACCCAAACATACATCACATGGGCTTCGCTGCCGGGCACCTTGACCCCCCAATCAAAACTGGTGCGACTGACAGACAGATCGCGCAGGCCCTGTTCGACAAAGGCGATCATTTCGTTGCGGCGGCTTGCGGGCTCAAGAAAACCGGGCGTGCGCAGCAGTCCAAGCAGGTAGTCCTGATACTTCGACAGGCGAAAGAACCAGCTTTCCTCGACTGTCCATTCAACTGGGGTGCCTTGCGGGGAAAGTTTTTCGTCTCCCTCGCCCGCAACCAGTTCGCTTTCGTCGTAATAGGCTTCGTCGCGGACCGAGTACCAGCCTTCGTAGCGGTCAAGATAAAGGTCGTCCGATGCTTCCATCGCTTGCCAAATGGCCTGGCTGGCGCGGTGATGATCGGGTTCAGAGGTGCGAATAAACCGATCATACGACACATTCAAAGCATCGCACATCTCACGGAAATAGCCTGACATTTCGTCAGCAAGATCGCGCGGACTGCGGCCCTGTTCCTCAGCCTTGCGCGCCATTTTCAACCCGTGTTCGTCAGTCCCGGTCTGAAACCGCACGGCGCGGCCCCGGAGCCGCTGGAAACGGGCGATGACATCGGCCGCGATCGCTTCATAGGCATGGCCGATATGCGGTCGCCCGTTGGGATAGCTGATGGCGGTGGTGATGTAGAACGGGAGCGGGTCGAGGTCAGCCATAGGCCGGTTCGCTAGCGGGCGCGGCGGCGACAAGCAAGCTGCCGATCTCAAACGGCAACAGGCCGGGATCGAAATTGGCGGTGGGCGCTTCTGCGGCAAGGCTAACCAACGCGGTGTGAGTGTCGATCAAGCGGGCGCGCTGCACAGAATCGCCAATCTCGCGCGCGGCACGGGATACCAGCGCCTGCGCCAGATCGAGCACCGCCTGTATGCGTTCACGATCCGCACGCGGCCCGATCAGCCGGGCCAGTTCGCCGCGTTTGGCAACGCCGATTTCACCGCCGGAAATCAGTGCGGTGATGGCCCGTGAAACCGGTGCCAGATCCTGCGCAGCAAACCGCATTGCTGAACCGAACGAGCCGTCCGCTGCGGCAATTGCCCCCGGATCGGGCGGCAGCCCTGCATCCTCCAGCATCGTGGCCAGCTCCGCATCGCTCAAAACTGGAAAACGCAAAGTGCGGCAGCGCGAACGGATCGTCGGCAGCAGCCGTGCCGGGCGGTGCGTGACGAGCAGAAAGAATGTCCCTGCGGGCGGTTCCTCAAGGCTTTTGAGCAGCGCATTGGCGGCGGCTTTTTCCAGATCATCGGCGGGATCGATGATGATCGCGCGCCTCGCGCCCAAGGTGGGGCGCGTGATCAGCCGCTTCTGCATTGCGCGAATCTGCTTGATACGGATCGACCGCGCGAGGTCGAACGGCTTGCCTTCTGCCTGTGCTTTCTCGCCCTTGTCGTCCTTGGGGCCGTAGGTGAGCACAATGATATCGGGGTGCGCGCCTGCGGGTTGCGGAACCCCCGGCTCAGCCACCAACTCGCGCGCGGCGGCCATCGCGAAATCACGCTTGCCCAGCCCCGCCTTGCCAGCCAGCAGCCAGCCGTGATGCATCCGTTCGCCCGCAATGGCATCGCGCCATTGCCGCCATGCCTCGCCATGGTTGGGCCAGCGGGTCATGCGCGAGCGCCTTCAATCAGCGGGGCGACAGCGGTAATGACGCGCTGATGCACGGCGAGTGGATCGCCGATGGCTTCGACCTTGGCGAAGCTATCAGGGTCACGTTCAGCCAAGGCGCGGAACGCGGCGGCCACTGCGCGATGATAATCCGCTGGCCTACCGCCAATCGCATCACTGGTATCGCCATCGCGCGCGGCGAGGCGCGCGGCAAGCGCGGCCTCATCGCCTTCCAGCAGGATCACCAGATCGGGCCGCATTCCGCTGCTGCCGAAATCATGCAGGCCAAGGATTGCGTCATCGCCCAGTCCGCCTGCCCCGCCCTGATAGGCGCGGCTCGAATCGACAAAGCGATCGCACAGCACCCATTCGCCGCGTGCCAGCGCAGGACGGATGAGGTTGGCCACGTGATCGGCCCGCGCCGCAGCAAACAATAAAGCCTCGGCCTCCGCAGTCCAGCCTGCGCCCGGCGGTGACAGCAACAAATCTCGGATCGCCTCGGCCCCCGGGGTTCCGCCCGGTTCGCGGGTGGTGACGACCTTCAGGCCGCGCGCCCTTAGCGCTTCTGCCAGCAGACGCGCTTGAGTGGACTTGCCTGCCCCTTCCCCGCCTTCAAAGGCAATGAATGCGCCGCGACCGCCAGTCATGAAAACAATCCGGCGAAGGCGTTGAATATGCGGTCAAGCGGGCCTGCGGTGGCGACCGCTTCGGCAGTGAACAGCGGGATCGCGGCGCGCGCCATGCCGGGAGCGGTCACTTCCAGCACCGCGACCTGCTCCCCACCAGCGAAAGGTGCACGCAGCGGGCCTTCATAGCGGATTGTGGCGGAAAGCTCACCCGTCATGCCGTGAGGAAGGTTGATGGTCACCGGTCCGCGCGCGACCAGCGGGACGCGGCGTGCCGAACCATCCTGCACCCGCGCGGTGCCCACAACCGCGCCTGCGTCGAACAACTGCCGACGCTCAAATGCGCTAAATCCCCATTCAATGTAAGTCCGGGCCAACCGTCCGCGCAGCCTGCCATTTTCTACCCCTGCCAGCACCAGCACCAGCCGCTGTCCATTGCGTTGCGCCGTGCCGAGATAGGAAAAGCCGGATTCATTGGTGAATCCGGTCTTGAAACCATCCGCCCCGGCAATCCGCCCGATCATCGGATCGTGATTGATCTGGGCGATACCTTTGTAATCGAACCCCATGCGTCCGATGTAATAACCGAACTTGTCAGGGTGGCGCGCCATCATGGCGCGGGCCAGTTTCACCAGATCATTCGCCGTTGTAAAGGTGCGCCCTTCGTCGGGCCAGCCGTTGGGGGTGCCAAAATGGCTCCCGGTCATTCCCAGCGCCAGCGCGGTGCGGTTCATTTCGGCTGTCCAGGCCGCGATTGATCCTGCCTGCCCGGTTGCCAGCACCGCAGCGCCATCATTGGCCGAGACATTGGCGATGCCGATCAGCAAATCATCGACCCGCACGCGCTCGCCGGTGTCAAGGAACATGGTTGACCCCGTGCGCCGCCAATCGCGGGCGATGGCCGGGGTCATCGTGAACACCTGCGCGGGGTCGAGCTTCCCCGCTTCAATCAGATCGAACGCGAGGTAGAGTGTCATCACCTTAGTGACCGATGCCGGAACGAAGCGGCGGTCAGGGTTGCGGGCGTGGAGCACCTGCCCGTTGCTGAGGTCAACCAGCAGCGCCACGGGGGCTTCATCAGCACGCGGCACTGCGGGCGCAATTGCGCCGCTTTCAGTACCGGACAACTGCGCGTGGGCAGGAACGGCAAAAAGCGCCGCCGCAAGAGGCAGCAACAGGGCAGCATATCGGGACATGATCGAGGTTTTCACAGCGGCGGCTATAGCCCCGCACCTTGCGCTTGGCGAGGCACCGGCCCTGTTCAGTTCACGATTTCATCAGCCAGCAACCCAACGCTCATCGCGTAATAGCTTGAGCAGTTATATTCGAGGATCACGCGGTAATTGCCGGTCAGCAGCCATGCAGGCGTTCCGGGGCCATCGGGCTGGAACAGTGACACCATGACGTCATCGGCCAGCCCGCGCTGCGCCACCACGCCGAGCGCGCGCCATTCGGCCACTGTCATCCAGCGGCTGAGACGTTCGTGTACACGCGGGCATTGCGGCGCGTCGATGCGGGTGCGGTAGGCGTTGACATCGAACCCGCCGGGAACCGCCGCGCGCACGCCCCAGGGCTGGCCCGGTCGCCACCCGGCATCGCGGAAATAGTTGGCGATCGAGGCGAAGGTATCAGCCCGATTGTTGAATATATCGGCGCGCCCGTCCCCATCTCCATCAGTGGCAAGGCGCAGATAGACGCTGGGGAGGAATTGCGGATTACCAAACGCTCCGGCGTAGCTGCCGACCAATTGCGAACGAGGATAACCCTTATCCGCAACCTTCATCAAGGCGACGAATTCACCCGCGAACAATTCACGCCGCCGCCCCTCCCACGCCAAAGTCGCAAGGCTGCGGGACAGATCAAAATCCCCTGTGATCCGGCCATAGCTGGTTTCGTGGCCGAAAATGGCGACGATGATCGGCCCCGGCACACCATATTCGCGCTCAATCCGTGCGAGTAGATCGCGGTGCTGGACAAAAACCGCCTGCCCGCCGCCGATTCGCGCTGTGTTGACATGGGTGGCGATGTAATTCGACATCGGGGGATAGCCGCGCGTGGTAGCGCTGCCGGGCTGGTTCTGATCCAACCGGATCACGCGGTCATTCGGGGTGAGACCGGCAGTCATCCGTTCGATCGTCGCCTCGCTCACGCCCTCCCCCCGCGCGCGCGCCTTCAGCAGTTCAAGGTAAGCTTCAAAGCTCAGGTCGCCGCCCGTTGCCAACTGCGCAGACGCAGGAGCATTGGCAGGCGGCGCACCGATCATGGCAAGCGCAGCAATGGCAAGGACGGCGGCAGGGAGAAAGCGTGGAATCATGCTAACAGGAATGTCACACCTTGGCTGAATACCCAACAAGTCGCAAGCGGACAGGTGGCCGAGTGGTTTAAGGCAGCGGTCTTGAAAACCGCCGTAGGTGCAAGCCTACCGTGGGTTCGAATCCCACCCTGTCCGCCAGTATACCAATAAAAACAATGACTTAGATAGATATTTTGGGCCATGCCATAACATTTGCCATGCCCTTCGATAATCGTGAATAAATCCTCGCGCATCAGTCACAACCTGCACCGTCGCCACCTTACGGAGAGCCAACGGGCCAGCATCGCGGCGCGGGTCGAAAGCATGAAGCATGGTGGCAATAGGCAAGACGCAAATTTGCATCTTGATCCGCGAGTCACCCGCGCTGAAGCCGCAACGCTGCTGAATGTCTCCGAGCGCAGCGTTGCCAGCGCTCGCAAGGTTCACGAAACAGCGCCGCCTGAAATTGTGAGGGCTGAGGACGCCCGCAAAGGACTTGCCCGCGTTTCGGATGGCGAGGCCGGTGCCATCGAAGGCTGGCTTGCGTATGGTGCCGCGCTTAACGAAGGCCGGGCGCTGTTTCACCCTGAGGATGACAAGGGATTTGGCCAGGGAATTCGCGTCGGTAATTCGCAGCTACCGGATTAACAAAACGCATGGCGACCGATACGCTGGCCGTTGGCCGCGTGATGAATTCCAAAATCACGGGATTGAATATGTCCCGTCAGACCGGGATCGCAGCGTCTGCCATCTATAAAGGAGAATATCATGTTGAAGTTGATCATTATCACCGCCGCGCTGGCGCTGTCAGTCCCCGCAACCGCGAATGCCGCAGATGACAGCGATCCTGCTTCACTGTGTCCCCTCATCGAGGAGTTCGCGCGCTCTGTCATGACGGCGCGGCAGCACAACGTATCAATGGCCAAACTCATGGAGGCCTTCGCCGCACACATGCCACTTCTAAGGAAAGTGGCCGAAGACATGATCCTTGAGGCGTATTCAACGCCCGCGTATTCGACGCCTGCGTTCCGGGAGAGAGCAATTGACAACTTCGCAAATAACTGGTCACTGGCTTGCTACAACAACATTGCCAATAACCGCTGACCCCTTGCGCCAGACTGCCGGGCATGGCGTGGTGCTTGCCCCCGTTGCCATGCCTTGGGCGATAGGTTAGAAATGTGCGGGCCGGGAAAGCGTGATACCGCCAACCCGGCTACTTCTCAACCACATCCGGCAACATCACCGATGACATCATCATGCGTTATCTCGATCGACATACCCACAAAAATGGCTTCAGCCCCTCCGCATGATCCTACCGGCGTCAGTCATTCAGCTGTTTGGTCTTGCTGCGTTTGTTGAACTCATGTTCGCCCATATAAGTGCGGCGGGTCAGGATGCGGTGGACGACAGCGCCAGCACCATGCCGGTCGTCATGGCGGTGCGCCAGTCGTTGTCAAAGATCAGCGCAATCGCGGCAATTACCAGAGTGGTCAGCACCACCTGCCCGCCGCCCATTCCGATCAGCCGCCTGCGCATATCCCAAAGCCGCTTCGGCTCAAGTTCGAGCCCGACAAGAAACAGCATCATCACCACGCCGAATTCGGCGAAGATCTGGAGCCTTTCCAGATCGACCTCAAGGATTGCCAGCAGCGGGCTTAGCGCCATCCCTGCGAGTAGGTAGCCAAGCACCGATCCGAGCCGCAGGCGCGTGGCCAGCGGAACCGCAATCACGCCCGCGACCAGTATGCTGAACGCGATTACGAGGAAATCAGTCACGGTGCCCCACCCCCCTGCGGCACAAGGCCGAGCGGCGATATTGCCCTAAATGTGCAGCGCCCGTCCATAGGCGCCAAGCACACTTTCGTGCATCATTTCGGAAAGCGTCGGGTGCGGGAACACGGTTTGCATCAGTTCCGCCTCGGTCGTCTCCAGCACCTTGCCGACGGTGTAGCCTTGGATAAGTTCGGTGACTTCCGCGCCGATCATGTGTGCGCCGAGCAGTTCGCCGGTTTTGGCGTCGAAGATCGTTTTGATGAAACCTTCCGCTTCGCCCAGCGCAATCGCCTTGCCATTGCCGATGAAGGGGAAATTGCCGACCTTGATGTCGTAGCCCGCCTCTTTCGCCTTGGCTTCGGTCAGGCCGACGCTGGCGATTTGCGGGTGGCAATAGGTGCAGCCGGGGATGGCGTTGCGATCAAGCGGGTGCGGGTGGGCATCCTTGTTGCCGAGTTCCTGCGCAATCGCTTCGGCGCAGGTGACGCCTTCGTGGCTTGCCTTGTGCGCCAGCCACGGGCCGGGCGTGCAATCGCCAATCGCCCATATGCCCTTGGTTTTGGTACGGCCAAAAGGATCAATCTGAATGAAGCCGCGATCAAGTTCGGCCAGACTCTCAAGCCCGATATTTTCGGTATTGGGGATGATGCCGATGGCGACGATCACATGGGTGAAATCTTGCGCGGCGCTCTTGCCGCTCTTGTCCTTGATGGTGGCGGTGATGCCCTTTTCGCCAACTTTGATACCGTCGACACCTGCGCCGGTCATGATGTTGATGCCCTGTTTCTTCAACGACTTTTCGAGGAAAGATGAGACATCCCCGTCCTCCACCGGCACGATCCGGTCGAGCATTTCAACGACGGTAACTTCGCTGCCCAGATCGTTGTAGAAGCTCGCAAATTCGATCCCGATTGCACCGGAACCGATGATCAGCAGCTTGGCCGGCAATTCGGTGGGCGTCATGGCGTGGCGGTAGGTCCACACGCGCTTGCCATCAGCAGGCGCGAAAGGCAGGTCGCGCGCGCGGGCGCCGGTCGCGACGATGATGTGTTTGGTGGTGAGGGCTTCCTCGCCCTTTTCGCCCTTCACCGTCAGGCTGTTTGCACCCGTTAGCCTGCCCTCGCCCATGTGGACGGTGATCTTGTTCTTCTTCATCAGGTGGCCGATGCCCTGATTAAGCTGTTTCGCCACCCCGCGGCTGCGCTTCACTATGGCGGCCAGATCAGCTTCGATCCCCTTGGCAACCAGTCCGTAATCGCCCGCGTGCTGCATATAGTGGAAAATCTCGGCCGACCGCAGCAGCGCCTTGGTCGGGATGCAGCCCCAGTTGAGGCAGATGCCGCCGAGGTTCTCGCGTTCCACAATCGCGGTTTTCAGTCCCAGCTGCGCACAGCGGATTGCCGCGACATAGCCACCGGGGCCGGAACCGAGCACGATCACGTCGTATTGATTAGCCATTCATGTCTTCCTTGGGGAGAGCAGCAGCCGCGACCGCGCGCGGCCTGTCGTTGTCGTCGAGAAGGACGAATTTGAAGGTGCCCTGGGCCACCTTGGTGGTCGCTTCACCATTGCGTTCGCGGGCGATGGCTTCGGCGGTGATGGTGAGCGAGGTGGTGCCGGTGGCGGCGATGTCGCAATAGACCGACAGCTCGTCCCCCACCTGCATCGCGCCGGGGAAGGCGAAATCGCTGGCCGAGACGACAACCGCCTTGCCCTGCCCCTCGCGGCTGGCGAGCGATCCCGCGCCAAGCGCCATCTGCGCCATCAGCCACCCGCCGAACACCCCGCCATAGGGGTTGAGGTCGGTCGGCATGGCCGTGACGCGGATCTGGGGGAAGCGGTCAGACATGCTGTCGCTGGCGTTCGGGGTTGCTCGATTGCCTTGCTTCAATCATCCTTCTTCGCGCCCTTCTGCGCTAGTTCGTAAGCTTCCATAATCTCCTTCGGGTCAAATCCGATCTGGCGAAGCATCTGATCGTGAAATGCAGACATTAAACCAATACCTAGAAGGAAAGAAGAAACAGAAAAAAGAAGGATGTAAACGATATTGCCAAATCCTTCAGATGCACCGATCTCAGGTATGATCGAATCCTCTTGCTGCTCAACGATATCGACACCCGCCTCTCTCACACTTATTTCGGGTATATTGAAAGGAGACATGACATAAAAGAATTGAACTGTTTCGCTCGGTTTCAGCAATTCGACCGGTATTGTCACGCTAGTACCGCCACCGACATCAACAGGAACATAGTCCTCAGTGTCAGTATCCATGTCGATCAATCCTGCCGCTAGAAAATCTCCATCTTCTGGCTTCACCCTGCTGATTAAATCGATCTCGAAATCCGCAATATCAGAGTTACCATTATTTTCAATTCTAGCAACGCCAATATCAATATGACTCACCTCATCGATTTTTTTATACTTTAAGTCTTTTATAAGAAAATCAGATATTTTTTTCTGCGCAGGTCCATCTAGTGTGATGGGTACGACATTATCGATGCTGATTTCCTTTTTCAACGATGCCGCTGGATCATGGAATATGAGTGGCTCTACTATCAGTAGCGCAATTCCGCCGAAGAAAGTCGCGGCCGCAGAGATAATGAAATTTCGAGCGCTTCCTTCCATCAAACCACCAGCCCCATCGGGTTCTCGCACAGCTGCTTGAAGGCCTCCATCAACTGCGCGCCGTCTGCGCCGTCGATCGCGCGGTGGTCGAAGCTGCCGGTGGCGCTCATCACCGTGGCGACACCAAGCGCGCCGTCGATCACCCACGGCCGCTGCTCACCCGCGCCGACTGCGAGGATCATCGCCTGCGGCGGGTTGATCACCGCGTCGAACTGTTTGGTGCCGAACATGCCGAGGTTGGAGAGGCTGGCGGTGCCGCCCTGGAATTCATGCGGTTGCAGCTTGCCGTCTTTGGCCTTGCCCGCCAGTTCCTTCATCTCGGTGCTGATCTGGGCCAACCCTTTGCGCCCCGCGTCGCGGATGATCGGGGTGATCAAGCCCGAAGGCGCGGCCACCGCGACGGAGATATCCTGCCGCGAATATTCGAACAACTCGTCACCCTGGAAGCTGACATTGCACTTGGGCACCCGCGCCAGCGCGCGGGCCAGCGCCTTGATCAAGAGATCGTTGACCGAAAGCTTGATCCCGTCAGGTTCGAGCGAAGCGTTGAGCTCGCCTCGGTCAGGCGGCGCGCGATGACCTTGCGCACGTTGTTGAGCTTTTGCGCTTCATAGGGCGCATCAAGATCGCCGCCGAGTGTGGCGGGTTTGGCAGGGGCAGCGGGAGCCGGTGCGGCGGCTTGCTGCGCGCCAGCGGCTCGTGCCTGCGCTGAAACGCCTTCAAGGTCGGCTTTGACGATCCGGCCATTGGGTCCGCTTCCCGCAACGCCGGAAAGGTCGATATTGTTCTGCTGGGCAATCCGCTTTGCCAGCGGTGATGCGATGATCCGGTCGCCAGCGGGCTGCGCAGCTGCAGCTGGGGAAGGCATCGGCGTCGCTGCGGGTGTCGCCGCGGGTTCAGGCGTTTGCCCATTTGCAGCGGCGGGCACAGGGGCAGGCGCAGCAGCGGCCACGCTTGGCTTGGCGGCCCCAGCGTCGCTCACATCTTCGCCCTCTTCGGCAAGGATCGCGATCACGGTTCCCACTTTCACATTCTCGCTGCCTTCGGGCACTTCGATTTTGGCGATCACGCCTTCATCGACCGCTTCGAACTCCATCGTTGCCTTGTCGGTCTCGATCTCGGCCATGATGTCGCCAGAGGAAACCGTGTCCCCCACCTTCACCAGCCACCGCGCGAGCGTGCCTTCTTCCATCGTTGGCGACAAAGCCGGCATCTTGATTTCCAAGGCCATGATCCGCTGAAACTCCCGAAAACGTATCCCGTC
>PHEL01000004.1 GCA_002842925.1 Alphaproteobacteria bacterium HGW-Alphaproteobacteria-14 | reverse complement strand
CGCAATAACAATGCGGCCCCTGTCAAACCATGAACCCCGCCAAGCGTTTAATGCGGAATGGCAACAACACGCAAGGTTAATCTTCTCGGATTCCAGCGAGTGGCCAATCACGCAATGGAAACCACGGCGAAGGCCCCCTCGTCCCGATATTCATGAAGCATGCGTGTTTGAAAAACAGCGGTAAAACGAATCAGACGAGGCGCGATTGTTCCAGCGCCGCCGCGATGAATCCGGCAAACAGCGGGTGAGGATCGAACGGGCGGGATTTCAACTCGGGGTGGAACTGCACGCCGACGAACCACGGATGATCAGGCCGCTCGACAATTTCGGGCAGCAAACCGTCGGGCGACATCCCGGCAAAGATCAGGCCCTGCTTTTCGAGCGGTTCGATATAGGCGCTGTTGACTTCGTAGCGGTGACGGTGGCGCTCGGAAATCAGCTCCGTCCCGCCATAGATACGCGAAACGTGGCTATTTGCGCTCAGCTTGGCCGGATAGGCGCCCAACCGCATCGTCCCGCCCAGATCGCCGCCTTCTTCGCGTTGCTGAATGCCTTCCTGGCTCATCCATTCGGTGATGATGCCAACCACGGGCGCATCAGTCGTGCCGAATTCGGTTGAGGACGCCCCGGCAATGCCGGCCGCACGCGCGCCTTCGACGCAGGCCATCTGCATTCCCAGACAGATGCCGAAGAACGGCACCCCGCGTTCACGCGCGAATCGCACCGCTGAAATCTTGCCTTCGCTGCCGCGTGTCCCGAACCCGCCCGGCACCAGAATGCCGTGCATCGGTTCTAGCGCAGCAATGATCTGCGATTCGTCATCGCCTTCGAAGATTTCGGCGTCGATCCATTTGATATTGACCTTTACCCGGTTGGCCAGCCCACCATGGATCAATGCTTCGTTGAGGCTTTTATAGGCATCCGGCAGCCCGACATATTTGCCCACCACTGCGATGGTAACTTCGCCCTCGGGGTTGAAATAGCGGTCGTTGACATCGTCCCACGCCGCCAGATCTGGTTCGGGCGCATCGGTAATGCCGAATGCGCGCAGAACTTCGCGGTCGAGCCCTTCGGCGTGATATTGTTGCGGCACCGCATAGATTGACGGCGCATCCAGCGCCGGGATCACCGCTTCGGTGCGCACGTTGCAGAACTGCGCGATCTTGCGGCGTTCGGTTTCGGGAATCGGATGTTCGGCGCGGCACAGCAGCAAATCGGGCTTGATCCCGAGGCTGGCAAGTTCGCGCACCGAATGCTGGGTCGGCTTGGTCTTCAGCTCGCCTGCCGCTTTGATATAGGGCACCAGCGTGACGTGGACCGACACCGTCTGGAGCGGCTCCAACTCGTTCCGTAGCTGACGAATCGCCTCCATGAAGGGCAGCGATTCGATGTCGCCCACCGTCCCGCCGATTTCACACAGGATGAAATCGTGGCCTTCGCTGTCGGCCAGCGCGAATTCCTTGATCGCATCGGTGACGTGCGGGATCACCTGCACCGTTGCGCCCAGATAATCGCCGCGCCGTTCACGCGCGATGATGTCGCGGTAGACCCGGCCCGAGGTGATATTGTCGCTCTGCCGCGCAGAAACGCCGGTAAAGCGTTCGTAATGTCCCAGATCAAGGTCGGTCTCGGCCCCGTCATCGGTGACATAGACCTCACCGTGCTGATAGGGGCTCATCGTGCCCGGATCGACGTTGAGATAGGGATCGAACTTGCGGATGCGGACCTTGTAGCCGCGCGCCTGCAGCAGCGCCGCGAGGCTTGCCGCCATAAGACCTTTGCCAAGCGAGGAGACCACGCCGCCGGTGATAAAAATGAACCGCGCCATGGGATTTGGGCCTTAAGCTGCGAGAGGGATTCGGGGCAAGCGAATTGCGCCAGCAAATGCTGAGCCATCCACAGTGCTGTCGGATTCAGGGGCTGAACGGGCGCGGGCGCGCCGCTGCAATCACTATTCCGAGAGCGGATCTTCGCTGGCGGGAGCAGCCGGAGCCGGCTCTGCCGGGGTCGATTGCGCTGGCGCGACCGGATCGGCCAGCAGATCGGGCGCTGCCGGGGCAGCAACGCCGCGTTCGAGGGTCGAGGTTACGCTCGTTGCGCCGCTTTCACGCACGGCCAAGGCTGCGAGCACGATCGACAGCACCACGAACACAACTGCCAGCCACTTGGTCGCGCGGGTCAGGAAATCCGCCGAGCCGCGCGCACCAATCCCACCTGACGGGTTGCCGCCGATGCCCAGCCCGCCCCCTTCGGAGCGCTGCATCAGGACAGAGCCAACCAGCGCTGCGGCGACAATCGCCTGAACCACGGTGAGGAAGATGAACAAGGACATATAAAAAACTCGTGCGAAGGGCGGCCCGCGCCCGGTTGCGTCTGGTGCCCGCCATGTAGGCCGAGTGCGCCCCCGCGACAAGTCCGCGAGAAAGCGCGCCGACGACGGGCGGGATGGTTAGCTTTCGAACGGTTCACCCGCAGCAAGCGCGATCCCCATGAAATTATCGGCGGTCAAGCTTGCTCCGCCGATCAATGCGCCGCCCACTTCGGGGACAGCGAAGATTTCAGCGGCGTTTTCCGGTTTCACCGAACCACCATAGATTATCCGCACCTCAGGCCCCTGCTCATCACCGAACAGTTCCACCAACAGCGCGCGGATCGCGGCGTGCATTTCACCAATATCCTCAACCGTTGCCGCCGTGCCCGTGCCGATTGCCCAGATCGGTTCATAGGCCACGGTCAGTCGATCAGCGACATCGGCAAGCATGGATTCAGAGTGCGGAAGCGATGCCTTGAGCTGCTTATTGACGACCGCCACAGCCTCACCCGATTCGCGCGCCTTGGCGCTTTCACCGCAGCACATGATGACCCGCAGTCCAGCGGCCAGCGCGGCTTCGGCTTTGGCGCGCACCAGCGCATCGGTTTCACCATGCCCTTGCCGCCGCTCGCTATGGCCGAGAATCACGAACTTGGCCCCGGCATCAGCGATCATCGCGGCGGAAATGTCCCCGGTAAAGGCGCCGCCATCAGCGTGGTGGCAATCCTGCGCGCCCACAGCGATCTGTTCAGCCTCACGGTGAATCGGGTGAATCAGCGTGTAAGGCGGCGCCAGCGCCACCTCAACCTTCATGTGGCGCTGGGCAGCACGGTCAATCGCCCGCGCTTCGGACAGCATCGCACGGGTGCCATGCATCTTCCAGTTTCCGACAATATAGGGTCGGCGGGTCATCGGTTTGTCCTGCACCTTGCAAAATGAGAGGGTTAATAGCCGGTATCTGCGATTCTATGGCCGCTTTAGTGCCCCGGCGCCGCGTCCGCTAGCCGAGGTAGCCGTGCTAGTCAAAACGCGCTGACACCTGTTGCCGCGCAGCCGCAGGGACGATAAGGCGCGCCGGAGCCGCAAGCCTTGCGGTGCAGCGCAGCGGCTGTAAGGCCCTGTCATCAGTCAGCCTCGGGTGGGACCAGACACGCCATGATTTCGTTCTTCCGCCGTTTCTTCCAGTCGAAAATCGGCCTGCCGATTGTTCTTGCGTTCCTCGGTCTGATGGCGCTGGCATTCGCTGCGTCGGACATCACGGGATCGACTTTTGGCGGCATTGCAAGCGGCGACCGCGCTGCGGTAGTCGGCGGTGAGGCGATTCCGGTGTCCGATGTTGCCATCGCTTCGAACACGGCATTGAACCAGGTGCGCCAGCAAAACGCCACGCTGACGATGCCAGAATTCGTTGCCGAGGGCGGGTTTGACGAAGTGCTCCGCCAACTGATCGACCGCACCACCGTGGGCACCTATGGCAAGAAATACGGGCTGCGCGCAGGTGAAAACCTGATGAACAGCGAGATTCTCCAGATCGGGGCCTTTCGCGGGCTGACTGGTGAATTTGATGCTGCTGCCTATCAGGCCGCGCTGCGTCGGGCCGGGATGAATGACGCGACTTTTCGCCGTGACCTGGCCGTCAGCCTGATCGAACAACAATTGCTCAAGCCTGCACTGGCCGCGCCGCAACTGCCGGAAAAGATTGCGCGCCAATATGCCGCATTGGTGCTCGAACGGCGCAAGGGTGAAATTGCGCTGATCCCCAGCGCCGCCTTTGCCCCCGCTGGCAACCCCGGCGATGCACAGCTGTCCGCATGGTATCAGGACAACCGCACCCAGTTCATCCGCCCCGAACGGCGCACCCTGCGCTTTGCGGTGTTCGGTGCAGACACGCTCGAAGTCTCGGCCACGCCGTCAGCAGCCGAAATCGCCGCGCGTTACAAACGCGACGCGACCAGATACCAGGCCAGCGAGCGGCGCGCAGTGACCAGTTTCGTGGTGCCGACCGAAGACGCGGCGAAGGCGCTGACCGCGCGGATTCGCGGCGGGGTTGCGCTTGATGCCGCAGCGCGCGAAGCCGGGTTCACCGCCTCAACCGCTGAATTGCGCGACCGCGAGGCGATGGCGAACGCCACAAGTTTCGCCTTTGCCGAGGCCGCGTTCAAGGCCGCACAAGGCGGAATTGTGGAACCGGCGCAGGGCACGCTGGGATGGTACGTTGCCCGCGTCGACCGGATCGAACGCAGCCCGGCGCGCAGTCTTGAACAGGCCACGCCAGAGATCACAGAACAACTCACCATCGAAAAGCGCGTCGCCGCCGTCGCTGATTTGACCGCAGAGATTGAATCCGAGATCGATGGCGGCACCGCGCTCGCCGAAGTTGCTGCAGCATACGGACTCAAGGTCGAAACCTCGCCCGCTTTGCTCGCCAATGGGCAGGCCTTTGGTCAGCCCGACGTCCAGATCGTGCCGCAGCTGTTACCGGTGCTCAGCACGGCGTTCCAGATGGAGGAAAGCGAACCGCAGCTGGCCGAAATCGTCCCCGGTCAGCAATTCGTGATGTTTGAAGTCGCGCGCATCGAAGAAGCCGCCGCGCCGCCACTGGCACAGGTGCGCGAAGCAGCTATTGCCGGATGGAAACGCGCGCGCGGGGCCACGCTGGCCAAGGCTGCGGCAGATCGCATCACCGCCAAGGTGCGCGGCGACACCGCGCTTGCCGCTGCGCTTGCTGTGGAAAACAAGCCGGGGTTTGAACGCGAGGCGATCGATCTGGAACGCCGCGCATTGCTTGCCCAGACGCGCGGCAATCTGCCCGCGCCGCTGGTGTTGCTGTTCAGCATGGCCGAAGGTTCGGTCAAGGTGTTAGAAGCGCCGCGCGACCTTGGCTGGTATGTCGTCAGTCTGGACGCGATCAGCACCGATCCGGTTGAAAGCGAGCCTGGGTTGGTGGGGCAGACCCGCCAGCAGCTGGCTCCGGCGCTGGTCGACGAATACCGGCGTCAGGCCGCCGCTGCGATGCGCGCCGAACTTGGCGTCACCCGCAACGAGCCCGCGATCGAAGCGTTGCGCAAGCAGCTCTCGGGCGAACAGTAAGCGCAGGCGTGATCGTTTCGTGACCCCATCTGCTGTTGGCCTGCCCGAAAACGCCGAAGCCGCCATCGCCGCGCTGGCAGATGGGCGCTCGGCGCTGGTGTGGCGGCGAATCATTGCCGATAGCGATACTCCGGTCGGCGCGGCGCGGCGGCTGATCGTGCCGGGACGCGGCGATTTCCTGCTCGAATCGGTCGAAGGCGGCGAAGTGCGCGGGCGTTACAGCCTGATCGGGCTTGACCCCGATCTGGTGTTCCGGGCCAAGGGCGCGGCGGCGGAAATCAACCGCGACTGGCGCACTGACAGCCATGCCTTTGCACACTGTGCAGGCGATGCGCTGGCTGAGCTGCGCGCGCTGGCGGATGCCTGCCGGATCGATCCGATGCCCGATGGCCTGCCGCCTGCATTGGCCTGCCTCGTCGGCTATCTCGGCTATGAAACCATAGGGCTGGTCGAAACCATGCCGCGCGCCGCCGATAGCCCGCTGGAACTGCCCGATATGCTGTTTGTGCGGCCCACGGTGATTCTGGTATTCGATGGCCTTACCAACGCATTGTTCGCCATCGCTCCGATCTGGGAAGCGAGCGATCCTGCGGCCGCAGTGGCGCACGCGGGCGAGCGGATCGACGCGACCTTGAGCCAGCTCGCCCGGCCCGCCCCTGTTGCTGACACCGCGGCGCTGCCCGATACTCTGCCCGATCTGGCACCGGTAATCGCCGCCGAGGATTACAAGGCAATGGCGCTGAGGGCCAAGGACTACATTCTGGCGGGCGACATCTTTCAGGTGGTGCTGGCGCAGCGGTTCACCTGCCCGTTCCCGCTCCCGCCGCTGGCGCTGTATCGCGCGCTGCGGCGGGTGAACCCGTCGCCGTTTCTCTATTTCCTCGACCTGCCCGGATTTGCGCTGGTGGGTTCCAGCCCGGAAATCCTGGTGCGGGTCAGAGACAATGAACTCACCATCCGCCCGATTGCAGGCACGCGCCCGCGCGGGCAATCGCGCGATGAAGATGTCGCAAACGAAGTCAGCCTGCTTGCCGATCCCAAGGAACGCGCCGAACACCTGATGCTGCTCGATCTGGGGCGCAATGATGTGGGCCGGGTGGCAGCGGCGGGCAGCGTGACAGTCACCGACAGCTTCACCATCGAACGTTACAGCCACGTGATGCACATCGTCAGCAATGTGGTGGGCCAGCTTGCGTCCGGTAAAGACGCGCTCGACGCGCTGTTTGCGGGCTTTCCGGCGGGCACGGTATCGGGCGCGCCCAAAATCCGCGCTTGTGAAATCATCGCTGAACTCGAACCCGAAACGCGCGGAGCCTATGCCGGGGGCGTCGGCTATTTCGCGCCCGATGGCAGCCTTGATTCGTGCATCGTGTTGCGCACCGCCGTGGTGAAGGACGGGGTGATGCACGTGCAGGCGGGTGCAGGCATCGTCGCCGATAGCGATCCCGATTACGAACTCGCCGAATGCCGCGCCAAGGCAGGCGCACTGATCGCCGCCGCGCGCGAAGCGGTGCGGGTCGCGGGCGAGCCGGGGTATGGGCAATGAGGCGCGCGTTTGCACTTGCGGCTGGCGTGATGTTGGTTCCGATGATCGCGCTTGCCGCCTGTTCAGAAGCGCCTGCGGGCGATCCGGTGGTGCGGATGCAGCTGGATGGATCATCAGGTGAGGTGTTGTCGTCCCCTTCGCCCTCGCCCACTCCATCTCAGGCCGTTGCGGAGTCCGCCTGCCGCGACGTTACATTCGAAGGCGCGGCGCTGACCCATTGCACCGCCGATCCGGCCAGGCACCGCATTGCCATGGCAAATGCGCCTGCGGGCGGGCAGCCGTTCGGTTCGCTGAGCGCCTTTGCCGCCACGGTTGATGCCGCATCTATCGCCTTTGCCGTGAACGGCGGGAAGTATGGCGATGATCTCAAGGCGGTTGGATATTATGTCGAGAATGGTGAGCGCCTGTCCGAGATTGATCGCGGCGCTGGAGAGGGCAATTTCTATATGCAGCCCAACGGGGTGTTCTTCGGCACCGGGGGCAAGTGGCGGGTGCTGGCGCGCGATACATTTATCGCGACCGTGGGTGATCGCCCGCAATTCGGGACGCAATCCGGCCCGATGCTGGTGGTGGACGGCAAACTGCACCCCGACATTCAGGACAATGGCCCATCAAGGGCGATCCGCAACGGGGTGGGCGTGGACGCGGAGGGGCGTGCGCATTTCGTGATTTCGCGCAGCGCCATCAGCTTCGGGCAGCTCGCCCGCTATTTCCGTGACGAGGTGAAGGTGGCGAACGCGCTCTACCTTGATGGGGCGGTGTCATCGCTGTGGGATCCGTCCACCGGGCGCATGGACAAGGGCCGCATCGGGCCGATCATCGCGGTGAGTCCTGTTGAAAAGATTGGACGCGAAGGGGCTTCGGCAGAATGATCCTCGTCATCGACAATTACGACAGCTTCACCTTCAACCTCGTCCATTATCTGATGGAATTGGGGGCGGAGGTGCGGGTTGAACGCAATGATGCGCTGACCGCTGCCGAGGCTTTGCGCAGCAATGCGGCGGGGTTCCTGATCTCCCCCGGCCCCTGCACCCCCAACGAAGCGGGGATCAGCCTCGATCTGGTTGCCGCCTGCGCCGATGCCGGAAAGCCATTGATGGGTGTGTGTCTGGGCCATCAGGCGATTGGCCAGCATTTCGGCGGGCGGGTGCAGCGCGGCGGGTTGATGCATGGCAAGACCTCACCGGTGACGCATGACGGCAGCGGGCTGTTCGCGGGCCTGCCCTCGCCCTTCATCGCCACGCGCTATCACAGCCTTGAGGTGGTCGATGTTCCGCCCGCGCTGATCGCCAATGCCCATGCCGATACGCCGGGCGCCGATCACCCCTCGGTGATGGGGTTTCGCCATGCAGAACTGCCGATCCATTCGGTGCAGTTCCACCCCGAAAGCATCGCGACGCAGCACGGCCACGCGCTGCTCGCCAATTTCGCGGCGCTGTGCGGTCTGACCCCGCAAATGCCCGAAAGGCTGCGCGCATGAGCGTGCTGCCCGATGTTGCCGCGCCGCTGAGCGAGGCCGAGGCCGAGTCCGCGTTCGGCACCCTGCTCGATGGCGCTCCGTCCGAAGCCGAGATCGAGGCATTCCTTATCGCTCTGTCAGCGCGCGGTGAGACGGCAGACGAAATCGCCGGAGCCGCGCGGGCTCTGCGGGCAAGGCTGATCCCGATTGCCGCGCCTGATAACGCCATCGACGTGTGCGGCACCGGTGGCGATGGGCACCACACCCTGAACGTATCAACCGCCGTCAGCCTGGTGGTGGCCGCCTGCGGGGTGCCGGTCGCCAAGCACGGCAACCGCGCGGCATCGTCAAAGGCTGGCGCGGCGGACACATTGGAAGCGCTCGGCCTCGACATGGACGCCGCCGGACGCTCGGCGCAAAAAACCCTCGCCGCGATCGGCATCTGCTTTCTGTTCGCAAAGAACCACCACCCGGCGATGGCGCGGATCCAGCCCATCCGGCAGAAAATCGGCCAGCGCACGATATTCAACCTGATGGGCCCGCTGTCGAACCCGGCCAAGGTCAAAAGCCAGCTGATCGGGATCGCACGGCCCGCCTATGTCCCGATTTATGCCGGAGCATTGGCACGACTTGGCACCGGGCAATCGCTGATCGTGTCGGGCGATGAGGGGCTCGACGAACTCAGCCTTGCGGGCGGGAACGAGGTCGCGGTGGTGACCGGCAACGCCTTCACGATGGAGCGGGTTGACGCAAGCGCGGCAGGCCTCCCCCACGCGCCCATCGAGGCAATTCGCGGCGATGATGCGCGCCACAACGCCGCCGCATTGCAGGCGCTGCTGATGGGCGCCCCTGGCCCCTATCGCGATGCAGTGCTGTTCAACGCCGCAGGCGCCTTGCAAGTCGCGCAACGCGGTGAAAGCTGGCAGGGACGTGCCACGATGGCTGCCGAGGCGCTGGATTCGGGTCGGGCCAAGGCGCTGCTCGCACAATGGATTGAACTGGCGAAGTGAGGCGATGAACAAGCTCGAAGAAATCTGCGCCGCCAAACGCGAAGTGGTCGCTGCACGCAAGCTGGCGATCAGCGAGGCGCAGCTCACCGCCGCCGCCCGCATCCAGACTGCGCCGCGCGGGTTCGAAGCCGCACTGCGCGCCCGCGCCGAAACCGGTTTCGCACTGATTGCGGAAATCAAGAAAGCCAGCCCCTCCAAAGGCCTGATCCGCGCTGATTTCCGCCCTGCCGACCACGCCGCTGCTTATCAGGCAGGCGGTGCGACCTGCCTTTCGGTGCTGACCGATGCGCCCTATTTTCAGGGGCACGAGGATTACCTGATGCAGGCCCGCGCCGCCTGCACGCTGCCGGTGCTGCGCAAGGATTTCATGGTCGATCCGTGGCAATGCCTTGAGGCGCGCGCGATTGGCGCCGATGCGATCCTGATCATCGTCGCCGCGCTTGATGACATCACGATGGCCGAAATCGAGGCAGCCGCCGCCGATAACGGCATGGACGTGCTGGTTGAAGTGCATGACGAGGCCGAGATGGAACGCGCCGTGCGCGTGCTGAAATCGCGCCTGATCGGGGTCAATAACCGTGACCTCAAAACCTTCACCACCAGCCTTGCGACAACCGAACGCCTCGCCCCGTTAGCGCCTGAAGGCACGTTGCTGGTGGGTGAAAGCGGGATCAACACCCGTGCCGATCTCCAGCGGCTCGAACGCTGCGGCGTGCGCACGTTTCTGGTGGGCGAAAGCCTTATGCGGGCTGATGATATTGCGCTTGCCACTGCCGCGCTGATCGGCGCACAATCGCCCGCATGAACGGCCTCACCCATATCGACGAACACGGCGCGGCGCGGATGGTCGATGTTGGCGGCAAGGCGGAAACGCGTCGCCGCGCCGTCGCATCAGGGCGCATTACCATGTCGGCAAACGCGCTCGCCGCAATCCGCGCGGGCAACGCGCCGAAAGGCGATGTGCTGTCCGCCGCGCGCATCGCCGGGATCATGGCGGCCAAACGCACCGGCGATCTGATCCCGCTGTGCCACCCGCTCGGTCTGGAGGCGGTGACGGTTGATTTCCACTACGAAGCAGACGCCATTTGCGCCACCGCTACCGCCGCGCTCACCGGACGCACGGGCGTGGAGATGGAAGCGATGGTTGCTGTCAGCATCGCGCTGCTGACGATCTACGACATGGCCAAGGCGATTGATAAAGGCATGGTAATCGGTGAAGTGCACCTGATCGAAAAGACCGGCGGCAAATCGGGCGAATGGAAGGCCGCGGTCTGATTGCGCATCACCTCCAAAATGGCTGAATTGCACGGATCTGGCGTTCGACGCGCTTGACTCTGTTCTTATGGTTGCCTAATTGTTCCTTATTCGTTCACCTTATTGATGGGCGGGACGTGCAGTCAACGCACCAATTGGTGTCTCTTGGCGCACACATGGGATGGGCATGACCCGCCGCAACGGCGGGGCGAGAATGCGACCAAGGGAGTTTTGATCAATGCTGACCGCCAAACAGCACGAACTGATCCGCTTTATCCAGCAACGGCTGGAGGAAACCGGGATCTCACCGAGTTTCGAGGAAATGAAGGAAGCGCTAGACTTGAAAAGCAAGTCGGGCGTGCACCGTTTGATTTCCGCTCTCGAAGAACGCGGGTTCCTGCGCCGCCTCCCCAACCGCGCGCGCGCGCTCGAAGTGATCCGTCAGCCCGAAGATGCCACTCCGGCGCGCGCGCTCGGGGGCAACGTGGTGTCGCTGGCTCCGGCGGCGGCAGGTCGCGCCGCGCCCGAGGCGGCAAATGACGTGATTCAACTGCCACTCCACGGGCGGATTGCGGCCGGGGCGCCGATCGAAGCATTCGAAGGCCACAGCACCCTGCCCGTGCCCGCCGCACTGCTCGGCCCGGGTGAACATTACGCGCTCGAAGTATCGGGCGATTCGATGGTCGAAGCCGGGATTTTCGATGGCGACTTTGCGCTGGTGCGGCGCACCAACACCGCGCGCGATGGCGAAATCGTGGTGGCGCTGGTGCGCGGCGAAGAAGCGACGCTCAAATATCTGCGCAAGGAAGGTGGCAAGGTGCGGCTCGATCCGGCCAACGCGGCCTATGATCCGCAGTTCTACCATGCGGACGAGGTTGAGGTGCAGGGCAAGCTCGCGGGTCTGCTGCGGCGCTATCACTGATTGGTAAAGCGGTGCGGGATTCGTGAGCCGCGCTGACTGGAAAAGTTAAACACATAATGTTTCACGCTTTGGGGCAGCCAGGGGTGATTTAGACCGCTCTAGACCCCTCCTTGGGCTGGCTTAGGGTCGGCTTGGCCCTTCCTTGCGACGCCGATCCGTCGCCCCTTTCCACCAACCGTGCTGCCCCTGGCCTTCGCCCACACTGATGATGCGTTCTTCGGCAAGGTAGATCGAAAGCCCACCGCTGCGCTCCAGCATCCGACGATCCGCCTTGAGCCAGCGCGGGCGACAGGATCGTGGCAAGAACCGTTCGGCAATGACGATATCGACCTCGGCGCAGGCGGCCGCCAAGGCGCGCTCCTCCACCTGCGTCCGCCCCCGCCCCAGCAGGATAACCCAGTCTCGTCCACCCCTGTTGATCGTCACCGTGCAGAACGCCGAGGAACAGCGCGCCTGCCGCCACTCGGCCAGCGGCACAGGCTCAGCCTTCACGCCGGAAAGCTGCATCAGATTATCGCGAGCGAAAGACGAACGGCTATCGCGCAAGGACAGCAAGCGGTGCTCCCCGTCGGGGTTGGTCATGGTAATACCAACCTGCTGCCCATCGCCCGCCACCAGCAAATCGGGTATCGGACTGGCCGCAGCAAGCATGCTCGCCGCCGCCACCGGCCCAAATCCCAAAAGCCGCGCCCGTCCCGTCCACAGTGCCAGCCATAGGCCACCGATCACAAACAGGCCCGTCGTCACTCCGCCAAGCTGCGGCATCAGCTTGACCGCTCCCGGTTGATCGGCAGTGAAATGGGCGATCCAGAGCAACAGATCGAGCGAGTGTTGCACCAACCACCAGCATGGCGCGCCCAACCCCACCAGATCGAGCAACAACCCGATCGCGATCAGGGGCATCGAGATGAATGTTACCAGCGGGATAGCGAAAATGTTCGCCACCGCGCCATAAAAACCTGCGCGATGGAAGTGAAACAGCACGATCGGCATCAGCGCCAGTTCGATGACCACCCCGGTCGCAAACAACATCACCACCCGCCGCCCGATCCGCGCCAGCCAGGGCTCCTCGCGTGTGGCCAGGAACGCCCGCGCCGGCCCACTGGTGGAAAGCGCTATGATCGCGATCACCGCGGAAAAGCTCATCTGAAAGCTCGGCCCGATGGCGCTTTCCGGCCACAGCAGCAGCACAAACCCGCCTGCCACCGCCACCATCCTGAGCGACAATGCCTCGCGCCCCAACGCCAGCGCGCCCAGCACCAGCAGTGCCGCCACGCAGCTGCGCACCGTCGGCACCTCTGCCCCTGTAAGCAGCGTATATCCGACCCCGGCAATCGCACCCGCCGCCGCAGCCACCACCGGTAGTCGCACCCTGAGCACCAGTGCAGGCCATAGCGCCAACAACCGCAGTGCCGCGAAATACGCCGCTGCAATCACCGCGCTCACGTGCAATCCGCTGATCGACAGCAAGTGGGTAAGTCCCGAATCGCGCATCGCTGCCTCGTCGGCCTCGGTGATGCTGCCACGGTCGCCGCTGGCAAAGGCCGCCGCAATCGCGCCCGCCGATCCATCCACCCGCGCGCGGACGTGTGCAGCAAGCCAGCGTTGAACACTGGCAATCCCGCCTACTTCTGGCGCTGGGCTAATGATTTCGAGCGGGCCGACCATCGTCCCCGTCGCCGACAACCCCTTGAACCACGCCGCGCGGGCAAAATCATAGCTACCGGGGAGCATCGGGCTGGCAGGCGGCATCAATCGCGCACGCAGCCGCACAACGGCGCCTTCGGCCAGACCGGACGGCACACCGCCGTCACCAAAAACGACAAGCGGTACATTGATCCTGACCTTGCGCGCAGCGTCCGATTCGAAATCGCGCACCGCCAGCGTCAATCGCAATCGTCCATCGGCAGGTTGGTCCTCGCGTTTGAGCACATGGCCATGCAATCGCTCCACCACAGGCCGGGCAATTGGTTCGGCGCCGACCATTTCCGATCGCGCCCAGATTACTGTGACCCCGAAGGCGAACACCAAACCACCAGTTACAACCGCAAGCCGTAGGTGTGCACGATGCTCGTCAGCGGCGCTGCCCAGCGGCCATAGTGCAAACGCCGCCAACGCTGCTGCGGCTCCTATGGCGATGGCCACACACCATTGCCACATTTCGGGGAGCGCGAACCACGTGCCGATCCCTCCTGCGAAAATAACCGCCAGCCACGGCGCGCGGTCAAACCCGGCGCGGGCAAGAAACGCCTCGACGGCATCGGCCAGACGCGATCCAATCGCTCCGCTGTGCCGGCCCCAGACGCTGGACATTCGTCCTGTGGTTTGCCAAGGGCGCGGCATTGCTCCGCCAGCGGCATTGCTGCCGCCTGGATCGTCTCCCATAGGAATGATCGGCACATCGCGCATCGGCTTGTCCTCTGACCGGCCCCTATCGCCAAACCGCTCAAAGTGAACAGGAATTGATAGCTCATGGCAAGCGAAAGCAGCATTGGCGGCAAAGCCACCGCAGCTGAGGTGGTTACCCGTTTCGCACCTTCGCCCACCGGCTACCTGCATATTGGCGGCGCGCGCACCGCGCTGTTCAACTGGCTTTACGCCCGCCATCACGGTGGGCGCACGCTGCTGCGGATCGAGGACACTGATCGCAAGCGGTCAACCCAGGACGCAATCGACGCGATTATCGAAGGGCTGGGATGGCTCGGCCTCGATTACGATGCGCCGCCGATATTTCAGTCTGATCAGGCTGAACGCCATGCCGAAATCGCGTGGAAGCTGCTCGAAGCAGGTTATGCCTACAAGTGCTTTGCCACCCCGGAAGAACTGGAATCCATGCGCGAGGAACAGCGCGCCCAGAAAAAACCGCTGCGCTACGACGGGCGCTGGCGCGACCGCGATCCGGCAGAGGCGCCCGAAGGTGCGCCGTTTACGATCCGGATCAAGGCCCCGGTCGAAGGCGAAACCACCATTAATGATCGCGTGCAAGGCCGCGTTGCGGTCAACAATGCCGAAATCGATGATTACATCATCCTGCGCGCGGACGGCACGCCCACCTACATGCTTGCCGCCCCTGTCGATGATCATGACATGGGTGTGACCCATGTGATCCGCGGCGATGACCATTTCAACAACGCCTTCCGCCAACTGCCGATCATTCGGGCGATGAACGCGATCGAGGGCAATTGGCCCGATCCGGTCTATGCCCATATCCCGCTGATCCACGGATCGGACGGTGCGAAATTGTCAAAGCGCCACGGGGCATTGGGCGTAGAGGCCTATCGTGATGAATTCGGAATCCTGCCAGAAGGGCTGTTCAACTACCTGCTGCGGCTGGGCTGGGGTCACGGCGACCGCGAAGAAATCACGCGGGATGAAGCGGTTGCGCTGTTCGATCTTGACGGGGTAGGCAAAAGTCCGTCGCGATTTGATCTCAAGAAACTCGAAAACCTTAACGGTCATTACCTGCGCGAGGCCGATGATGCGCGGCTGGCGGCGCTGGTGGCTGCACGGATTGGCGAAAATGCCGACGAAGCCCTGCTGACCCGCGCCATGCCAGTGCTCAAAGTGCGTGCGAAGAATCTTGGCGAACTCGTTGAAGGTGCGGGCTTCCTGTTCGCCACCCGCCCGCTGGAAATCACCGAAAAGGCCGCCGCGCTGGCTGAGGAACAGGAATTGGGCCTTGGCAAGCTGGCGCAGCCAATGCGCGCGGCGCTGACCGGGACGACCACTTCACCCGGTATTTTCGATGTGCTGGTCCTTTTGGGACGTGATGAGGCTCTGGCCCGGCTTGACGCACAGGCTGCGTAAGAGCGACGGCAAGAGCAAGAAATTTGAACAGGAGACTGATCGTGGCAGACAAGCTGGCGAAACTCGAGCTGGGCGGAAAATCGCTCGAATATAATGTGCTCGAAGGCAGCACCGGCCCGGACGTGATCGACATCCGCAAGCTGTATGCGCAAACCGGCGCATTCACTTTTGACCCAGGCTTCACCTCAACCGCCAGCTGTGAAAGCGCGCTGACCTTTATCGATGGTGACGAAGGCGTGCTGCTGCACCGCGGTTATCCGATCGGCCAACTGGCCGAGGATTCCAGTTTCATGGAAGTGAGCTACCTGATGCTCAATGGCGAATTGCCGAGCAAGGAAGCCCTCGACGATTTCACCTACACCATCACCCGCCACACCATGCTGCATGAACAGCTGATGACGTTTTATCGCGGGTTCCGCCGCGATGCGCATCCGATGGCAATCATGTGCGGCGTGGTTGGTGCGCTGTCGGCGTTCTACCATGACAGCACCGATATTTCCGATCCCGAACACCGCACTATCAGTTCGCACCGGCTGATCGCCAAGATGCCGACAATCGCGGCGATGGCGTATAAATATTCGGTCGGTCAGCCTTTCGTGTACCCGGATAACAAGCTGTCTTACACCGGAAACTTTCTGCGCATGACCTTTGGCGTGCCGGCTGAGGAATACGAGGTAATCCCTGCGGTGGAACGCGCGATGGATCGGATTTTCATCCTCCACGCCGACCATGAACAGAACGCCTCGACATCGACCGTGCGGCTTGCCGGTTCATCGGGCGCAAACCCGTTTGCCTGCATCGCGGCTGGCATCGCCTGCCTGTGGGGCCCGGCACATGGCGGTGCCAACGAAGCCGCGCTCAATATGCTCAAGGAAATCGGCACGCCCGACAAGATCCCGCATTATATCGAGCGCGCCAAGGACAAGAACGATCCCTTCCGCCTGATGGGCTTTGGCCACCGCGTGTATAAAAATTATGATCCCCGCGCGACGGTGATGCAGAAGACCGTGCGTGAAGTGTTCGATGCGTTGAAGGTCACCGACCCGCTATTCGAAACCGCGCTGCGGCTGGAAGAACTGGCGCTCAATGATCCCTATTTCATAGAAAAGAAGCTGTTCCCGAACGTCGATTTCTATTCGGGCATCATCCTTTCGGCGATCGGGTTCCCGACAACGATGTTTACAGCGTTGTTCGCGCTTGCCCGCACTGTTGGCTGGGTGGCGCAATGGAACGAAATGATTAGCGATCCCGGCCAGAAAATCGGTCGCCCGCGTCAACTTTACACCGGGCCGACCCAGCGCGATTACATCCCGCTCGATCAGCGTTAAAATCCGACCATCTTAAAGGGGCGGGCTATTGCGCAGGCAGTTCAAGCCTGAACAGTGCTCCGCCCCCTTCGGCGCTTTCGACCGACAGGCTGCCGTCCATCGCCTCGGCAAGGCGGCGCGAGATGAACAGGCCGAGGCCTGATCCCTTGTCCTTGCCGCCATCGCTGTCGCGGCCAAGCCGTTCGAACTTGTCGAAAATGCGCTCCGCCTGATCAGGCGTAACACCGGGGCCTTCGTCCGCCACGGCAACACCGACACGCCCCTCGCCCGCAGGCCCGGCGGTGATCCGCACAGCGCTACCCACCGGCGAATAGGCAATCGCATTGCCGATCAGATTGATGAGGATTTGCAGCACTCGGCGGAATTCGGCAGTCGCTACCGCCTCGCCGCGCGTTCCGGCCAATTCTATCACAATGTCGCGGTTTTGCGCACGCACGCCGAGGATGCCCGCAGCGCGCGACGCCGCGTCGGCCAGATCGACCGGCTCTCGCGCGGTGGCAAAGCCCGGCGTTTCCACCACCTCAAGATCGGCCAGATCATCGAGCATCGCGGCGAGATGCTGACCGGCGCTGGCGATGGTTCCGGCATATTCGCTATATTCCTCGCGCAGTGGCCCGGCGAGGCGCGCGCGGATCGTTTCGGCATTGGCGATGATCCGGGCAATGGGTTGACGCAGCACCGGAGTGAGCGCGGTGCCGATCAACCGGGTCGGCGCGCTATCGTCACGGTCTGCGTGATCTTCTTCGTCCGACGGAATGGTGATCAACGGCTCATCCGCGATAAGCAGCAGTTCAAATCCATCAGGGTTATGGGCATCGGGCCCCAGCGGGATTAGCCGGATACGCCAATGCCGCTGCGATCCGTCAAAGCAGCAATTTGCGCCATCGAGCAAGCGCCAGTGCAACGGCTGATGATGGCTGACCGTGCTGAGATTGACCAGGTCGCTCCAAACACTCCCGGGCTGCGCTGTCGCCGCTGCCTGCAAGTCCGCCGCATCCGGTGCAATTGTGCTCAGCACCTGCACGCGCTGGCCTGCATCAAGCCGCGCGGTCACTTCCGCAGTGGCACGATCAATCGCATCAAGTTTTTCGGCAAACTCACTGTTGCTCGGCGGAGCCAGTGCACTGCGCTGCCAATTGTCGATCAGCACCTCGCACCCGCCGCCATCAGCTTCGGTCAACGGGTGAATTCGCGCAAACCCGGAGATCATAGCATCGCCATCAAAGGCGTTGAAACTGCGTGCAATGCGCAGCCCCATACGGCGCGATTGCCGCACCAGTTCCAGCAATTCGGGGATTGCCAGCGTCCCCGGCAGATCGCCTCCGCAGCGTTCCTGCAATTCAGTCAGCTGTTCATCGGCGCTCAACAGGCGGTCGTGCGCATCGGTGAGCCCGCAGGTGCCCTGCAGATTGTCGTGTCGATCAATGGTGTTCATGATGCCGCTCTGCTTGCCGACAGCATGGTCGCAGCGTGTTCTGGCAATAGCGTGGCAATCGCGCGCGGCATTCGGGCGGCAGGCTCAACCAGCAGATATTGCCGCTCTATCTCAGGCAAGGAAAGCCCGGCCGATCGCAACGCCAGGGCAAGCCGAGCGCCCTGCCCTGCGTGACAGGCCAGCACCACCGATTCTCGCGGCTGGCGCGTTTGCGTTGCCAGTGCGGTCGCGAAGAGGGCAAGCCCGGCGTGGTCAATCGCCATTGCCGCCACCGTCCCCCGCCGCATCGCCGCGACCAGATGCGCGAGCAGCCCAAGCCGGCTGGCGGCCTCATCATAGCGTAGTGGCACCCGTTCGAGCGCAGCGCGCGCCGTGTCATCGGCCGCATGGCGCAGGCCAATCGCGATCACCGCATGGAAAAGCTCGGCCGGAAGTTCGCCCAAGGGCAACTCCATTCGGCGCTGGCTCTGGATAAAGCGCGATTGCGCGGCAAGCGCGCTCATCGCCAGACTGGCAATCGCGGGGTCATCAGACGCGATCAGTTCCTGCAATAGCGAGCTAAGCACCGGGTCGATGGCGCGGCGCAGCTGGAACTTTTCCGCAAGCAGGCCCTCATTGGCAAGCGCATGGCAGAAGCTGAGCAGCGGCTCGTCGCGCATCAATCGCTCGGCCCAGAAATCGATCCTCGCCGGATCGGCCAGCGCGGGCGAACGGGCGGCGGGATCACGTCCGGCCATGGCTGCCAGCAATTGCGCGGCGCAATCCACCACCATGCCGCGCACCCGCGCAAGAATAGCGTCGCTCACCAGCGCATGGGCATCACTGGCGAGCAAATGGCGCAGCACCGGGACGACCGCAGCCGCCGCGCGGTCTTCGCGCGCGAGTTCATCCCGCAGGATCGCCTCGACAGCTTGGTCGGCGGCAAGGTCCATCGTTTCTTCGCCCATCCTTGCAGGCGTAACACCTGCATAGTTAAGGCCGCGTTAGTTCAATTGTCGGCTTTGCGCAGTAGCAAAGCTGCAAGCAGTGCCAATGCCATGATTGCGGCCGCCTCGGGCAGCACATCGAAAGCCGCCGCCAGGGACAGCAACAGCAACTGGCTCGCCCTGTCGGATGCCACCGCCGCCAGCGCGGTATTGCTTGCTTTCGAAGCGAGTCGCGCCAGCCCGATGGCTATCGGCCCACACACCGCCAGCGGAGTCCATTCCGGCCAAGGGGACAGTGCAAACCACATCGCAACTGCGGTCAGAACATCCGCCACAATCCCCGCAATCGCACCAGGCCGCCCAGCGGTGTTATGGTGCTGCAGATGCTGACGTAGCGTCGCAAAGCCGCCCGAAAGCCGCGCTGCAAAATTGCCAAGAGTTGCAAGCGCAAGGCCGCCCGCTGCCGCCCCCAACGCCGCCGCCACCGCTCCGCCAATCAGCAAGGCGAATGCTAGGGCAGCGCCAAGCATTGGTGCCCGATTCAGCCCGCGCGGCGCAAGATTTCGCACCAGCACCGCCGCCAGTGTCGCCAGCGGCGCGCGCCAATCCGGTTCAGGCGCGGCCTTTGCAATCATGGCCTGTTCGTGCCGCGTGATCGCATCGGCGCTGTCGGCCAGTAACCACGCCTCATCCGTCAGCGCATTTGCAGTCAAGCCATGGCATGGCGTTCCGGATTGCAGGGCGAGCCGCAAAAGCACCGAAACCGCATCGGCATCCGCAGGAAAATCAGCCAAGTGTTGCACGGGCGCGCCGCGCATCACCAACAGTCCAGCCCAATGGTGCACTGCATCGACACGCTCAAAGTCGTAAGGGTGGCTGCTTGCAAGCGGATGATCGGAAGGCACGCAGGCGATCATCCGACGCAGGCCGAGGTCAGCCTCCACCAGCGAGCGCGCCAGCAGCGGATCGGGCACCAGCCCATCACGCAATATGATAAGATCATCCTCGGCCCGAACCAGCGCCGGAAGCGCGGCAAAGCCTTTCAACGCATGAAACGCGCCGCCGCCTGCTTCAACCTCGTGTTGCAGCCGCAAAACTTCACCGCTCACATCCTCGCACAGGCACAAAATCCGCTCTGCCCCCAGATCGCGCATCAACGCCACCTGCCAGGCCAGCACCGCACGCCCGGCCACAGGCAATTCAGCGCGCAATTCGCCGGTCGCGGTGCGTGTGACAGCAGCAATCAGGCCGGTGCGCATCCCGCACATCTCCGATACAGTGACGGAAAGGTTGAGGGATTGGCGGGTTCAGCGCAATCGTTCAAGCACCATCATGGGATCAGCGGCGTGTGGTGCGTGAGAAACGTGCGAGCACCGCTTCGATTTCGCGGATCGCCAACGGCTCACCCGGTGCCGCTTGCAGCGTGATTTCAGCTGCCTGCAACAAATCATCGGCATGAAAACTTGCCGCCAACCCCTTCAGCCGCATTGCCGCAACGTGCCAGTTGCCATCGCAGCGCGCGCGTTTGAGCAGGTCAAGCTGGCGAGCCGCGCTTTCCAGAAACGCCGCGCGCAATTCGTGCAGCAGCACGGCATCATCGCCGGCTGCCGCCGCAAGGGTCGCATCAAGGGCTCCATTATCAAACGCCATGATACGATCATAAGGCAAATTGGGTTAAAGCGGGGTTTATCACGAGTCCGACTGTGTTATGATAGTCATATGGCAGGACGGCACCAGATGCGCACCTTGGGGCGTAAGAGCGGGGAAAACGGCGCTGCGGAGCCGGTTTCACCGAACAATGTCGCTGATAACGTGGCATCGCCAGAAACGGCGGAGTTGCAGCTATCGGAAAGCTGGATGGAGGAGCGGGAGGACGATACACCTGTCCTGACCACATCCCGTTTCGGCTGGCTGGCTCCGGCATTCGCTATCATTACAGTCGCGGCCTGGACCGGGGTTTTTGGCTGGGCGCATTGGAATGAAATTCTTGGCAATCCGGCGCCTACCCAGTGGGTCACGTGGGGCGTTCAATGGTCGGTGCCGGTTGGTCTGGTCGGGATCGCCTGGCTGCTCGCCATGCGATCATCGCGCGCAGAGGCCGCCCGCTTTGCCGCCAGCGCCGTGTTATTGAGCCGGGAAAGCACGGCGCTTGAAGCCCGCCTCAAGGTGGTCAACCGAGAACTCAGCCTCGCGCGGGAGTTTCTGAGCGCGCAATCGCGCGATCTGGAATCGCTGGGCCGGATAGCGGCGGAGCGGATTTCCACCCATGCCGCCGAATTGCAGGGGTTGATCACCACCAACGGCGCGCAGGTCGAGGCGATTGGCAGCGCCAGCGAAACCGCGCTCGGCAACATGAACCGGCTGCGCGATGACCTTCCGGTTATCGCCAATTCCGCGCGCGACGTCGCCAACCAGATCGGCGGCGCAGGGCGCAACGCGCAGGATCAGCTTGAACGGCTGGTGACCGGTTTCGACCGGCTCAACACCTTTGGTGCCGCCAGCGAAACGCAGGTGCGCAGTCTGGGTGAACGGGTGGGCGAAACCCTCACCGGGTTCGAAGACCAGCTAACCCGGATCGAAGCGCTCGTCACCCAGCGATTTGTCGCCTTGCAGACCGATGCCGAAGCCTACCGTGCCCGGCTCGACGCGCTGGAAGCCACTGCGCTTGCCGCGCTCGGCGAACGGGCGCGGCAGACCACGTCCGAGATTGAGACTTTCGACAGTCAGCTGAGTGAACGCAGTCGCGCACTTGCCGAACAGATTGAACAGCGCCAGGCCGCATTCGAAACCCACGAAGCGCAAGCAAGCGAGTTGCTGTCACAGCGACTTAGTGAACTTGATGATGCCCTGGCTCTGCGGCGTGAAGCGCAGATTGCCGATACCGAAAAGCTGCTGGCCCATGGCGAAACAGTGGCAGAACGCCTCGACCAGTTGGGGCAGATGATACGCCAAATTGACGAGCACGGCGAAACTGCACGCGCCAACCTTACGACAGGTCTTGGCACGCTCGGGGAACATTTGGCCGACAAACGCGCTGCGCTTGCAGCAACCGAGACACAACTGGCGCAACTCACAGAAAGCGGCATTCGCCTGCTGGAAATCATCCAGTCGGGCGCGCGCACCACCCGCGAAGATCTGACCCAGTCGATCACCGGAGCCGGCGAAGCGCTTTCAGAGGTTGAAGCACGTGCTGACACGGTCAACCAGTTGATGCTTCGTTCAAGCGAGCAAGGCAACGATCTGTCAGGCTATCTGCTGCAGACCCGTAGCGAAATCGACGCTGCCGATGAAGCGATTGCCGGGTTCCGATCACGCCTCGTCGAACAGTCAGACGACGCGCTCGCCCGCCTACAGGGGTTGCGCGGCGGGTTTGCGCGACTGGCGGAGGAAAGCGGAACGCTAGCCGCTGATACGCAAGAACGATTGCGCGATGCGCTCGGCACGCTGGAGGCAGCGATTGCACAGGCCTTTGCTACACTGGATTCCGGTGCGCGTGAAAAGACTGCTGCGCTCGCCCAGAGCATTGGCGGCGAAGCGGTCGAGGTGCTCGAACGCGCGCTGCGTAACGAAGCGGCCGCGATGATCGGCAAGTTGGAACAAGCGGCGGCCCATGCCTCTGGCGTGGGGCGTGAAGTGACAGTTCAACTGCGCGATCAGCTTGTTCGGGTGAACGAGCTTACCGGCAATCTCGAACACCGCGTAACGCGAGCGCGCGAACTGGCCGAAGAACAGATCAATAATGACTTCGCGCGGCGCATGGCGCTGATCACCGACAGCCTCAATTCGGCCGCCATCGATATCAGCACCGCGCTGTCCACCGAAGTGGCTGACACCGCATGGGACGCCTACCTGAAGGGCGACCGCGGCATCTTTACGCGCCGCGCTGTGCGGTTGATCGACAATGGCACCGCGCGCGAGATTGAATCGCTCTACAACGCAGACGATGCGTTCAAGGCCAATGTCAGCCGCTACATTCACGATTTCGAGGCAATGCTGCGCTCGATCCTGTCGACCCGCGATGGCCACGCGCTGAGCCTAACGGTGCTGGGTTCGGAAATGGGCAAGCTCTATGTCGCGCTGGCACAGGCGATCCAGCGCCTGCGCAGTTAGCGCGCTACCGCGCCCGGCGGCTTGGGCAGAATGTCGATATCGGTAACAGTGACCCAGCCATATTGGTAATTGGCGACGAACAGCCCGGTAAACACCGCCGCGATGATCGTTGCCCGCAGCGCCACCCTGCCAGGGCGGAAATTGACGGGGGCGCTGTCCGCCTGGCCCGGCACCTTTGCCTCCCCGGATTCATCGGCGGTGCGCACACCGAACGGCAACATCACGAACGCGCTCATCACCCAGAACAGGAAATAGATAGCCGAAATCGAAGTGATCTGCATCAGGCGGGTGCCCCCGGCATGACCACGCGCACCTGCGGTTTCTTACCCGACCAACGCTGCGCTGCACGGCGGGCGGCGAGCCGGGCGGCTTCATGAATCACGGTTGAATCGCGCGCGTCCTTGCCCTTGAGCCGGTTGATCGCAGCAAGCACGTCGCTAGCGGCCTCTTCAAGAAAATCTGGCAGGTCTTCCTCCAGCGGCAGGCCAATCGCCTCAACCAATGGGGCTTGTCCGCGCGCCAGCACCACCACCAGCACACCATCTTGAGCGATCCGGCGGCGCATGGTGATTGCATCGCCATTGGCTGGGGCGATGATGTCGCCATCAAGCACCAGACGCCCCGCACGCACTTCGGCCAGCTTGCCCGGCTTGCCGGGGGCCAGGCGCACGATGTCACCGTTCTTCTGCACCACCTGCGACGGGATCCCAGCACTTTTGCCGACCCGTGCCTGCTCAGTCATATGGCGGATTTCGCCGTGAACGGGCACCAACACTTCGGGCCGCAGCCAATCATACAGCGCCTCAAGCTCTGGCCGCCCCGGATGGCCCGAGACATGGATGAACGCCTGACGGTCGCTCACAGTCACGATCCCGCGAGCGGCGAGCTGGTTTTGGATCTTGGCGATCGGGATTTCATTGCCGGGGATCTGGCGCGAGGAAAACAGCACCACATCGCCCGCGGCCAGTTCAATCGGGTGATTGCTGTCCGCCATCCGGCCCAGCGCAGCGCGAGGTTCGCCCTGCCCGCCAGTGGCGATGATCAGCACTTCACCGCGCGGCAGCCCCATTGCGGTGTCGAAACTGACCGGCGTGGGGAAATCTTCAAGATAGCCATTATCCTGCGCGACTTCGATAATCCGGTCGAGCGAGCGGCCTGCGACGCAGATTTGCCGTCCCGTTTCGCGCGCAACCTCGCCCAAGGTGTGCAGCCGCGCGACGTTGCTGGCAAAGGTGGTGACGACAACGCGCTTTCCCTTGTGCCGGGCAACCTCCTCCATCAACCCGCGGTGCACCGCGCCTTCGGAGCCGGAAGGTTCGGGATTAAACACATTGGTCGAATCGCAAACCAGCGCCAGCACGCCTTCGTCACCGATAGCGCGCAGTTCTTCTTCGGTGGTCGGTTCGCCAATGATCGGTTCTTCGTCGAGCTTCCAGTCGCCGGTGTGGAAAATGCGCCCATGCGGCGTGTCGATCAGCAGCGCGTTGCCTTCGGCAATCGAGTGGGCCAGCGGCAGATAGGTTATTTTGAAAGGGCCAATGTCGATCTCGCCGTGATCATCCTCGATAATGTTGAGTTCGACCTTGCCCAGCAGCCCGGCTTCTTCCAGCTTGCGCGCCACCAGATCGGCGGTGAACGGCGTGGCATAAAGCGGCACGCCCAATTCGCCAGCGAAATAGGGGACCGCGCCGATGTGATCTTCATGGGCGTGGGTCAGCACGATGGCGAGCAGATCCTTGCGGCGTTCCTCAATGAAATCAAGGTCAGCAAACACCAGTTCGACGCCGGGATATTCATTACCCGAAAAGGTCATACCCAGATCAACCATGATCCATTTGCCCTGGCAGCCATAGAGATTGACGTTCATGCCAATTTCTCCGGATCCGCCCAGTGCAAGAAACAGCAATTCGTCTTCGGGGGTAAAATCTTTCTTCAAGGTGTATCCGGTTCTGTCAGGAGGGGGATTAGATAGGTTCAGGCGGTTTCGGCCTGACGTGCAAGGATGGCCAGGCCGTCCAGCGTCAGATCGGCATCAACGTGGTCAAAAATTTCGGTGGCGTCATCGAACAATATGGCGAGCCCGCCGGTGGCTACAACCTTTGCGGGGCGGCCAATTTCGGCTTTCATCCGCGCGACCATGCCTTCCATCATCGCAACATAGCCCCAGAATACCCCGATCAGCATCTGGTCTTCGGTGTTGCGGCCGATCACGCTGCGATTGCCAGGCGTACGAATGGCGATGCGCGGCAGTTTGGCGGTTTTTCCGACCAGTGCATCGAGCGACAGGTTGATCCCCGGTGCTATCGATCCGCCCTTGTAAGCGCCGGTGAAATCAACCGCTTCGAACTTTGTCGCGGTGCCGAAATCGACCACAATCAGATCCCCTCCATACTTGTGATGCGCGGCCAGAATGTTGAGCGCGCGGTCGGCCCCAAGCGATGAGGGCTGATCAACATCGATCTCGAACTGCCACGCAGCCTTTCCTTGCCCCGCAAACATCGGGGTGATGCCGAAATATTTCTGGCACAGCACAGTGAGGTTATGGTCTGCGCGCGGCACGACCGAGGCGACAATAATCTGGGTTATGGCACTGCGTTCGACGCCTTCGATAGCGAGGAGTTGCAGGAGCCAGACCGCGTATTCGTCGCCTGTGCGGCGCGGATCGGTTGCGATCCGCCAGCGCGCGCGGATCGTGAGCGCGCCGTCCACATCGGAGGCGAACAGGGCAAAAACGACATTGGTGTTCCCGACATCAGCGGCAAGCAACATCTGACGCACTCCTTAATCCAACCCTCATTTCAGGCGATATCCCCGGCGCGAATGACACGTTCGCTGCCATCCGCCAAGCGCAGCCGCAACGCACCGTCGCTTTCATCGAGTCCGGCGAAGCTGCCGGATAGCTGCGAGCCGTCGGTATCGTGGACGGTCAGCGGCGATCCTTGCGCATGGATCGAGGCTGCAAGAAAATGTTCAAGCGTCCTGCCCAGCCCCTGCGCGCGCCAATCGGCAAGGCGGCGCGCAAAGTGATGCGCGAGGTTGGCGGCGAAATCCTCCAGAACCGGTACCGCAATCACATCTGCAAGGGCTGCTGTCTTGCGATCCAGCAATTGCGGCGCGCTCGCAAGGTTCACCCCGATCCCGACAACAATCTGCCCGCGCACCATTTCCAGCAGGATGCCCGACAGCTTTCCGCCATGCAGCAGCACGTCATTGGGCCATTTGAGCGCGAGAGCAGTGCCATCGCCCAACGCCTCCACAACAGCATCACGCACCGCCAGCGCTGCAACGAAACTGAGCGAGGCTGGCGGGGGATCGCTTTCTCCCACCCTGACCACGCATGATCCCATGAAATTGCCCGCGCCGTCGAACCACTCGCGCCCCTGACGCCCGCGTCCAGAAGTTTGGCGGCGTGCAACCAGCCATTGTCCTTCGCTCCAACCTGCACCTGCACAGATCGCGGCAGCACAATCAGCGTTGGTCGAACCGGTTTGTTCGACCAGTCGAATGTCAGGCGAAACCGTCAAACCGCGAGGAACAGCGAGGCGGCTGCCTTGTCAGCCAGATCGGTCAGCGACGGGGTGAGGAGATAACCCAACGGCGAAACGATTGCAGCTGTCAGGCCCAGCAGCACCCAATGCGCCGCGCCGCTTTTGCCGGTGACGACGTCTACCGGTTCGTCGAAGAACATCACCTTGACGAACTTGATGTAGTAAAACGCGCCGATCACGCTGGCGGCGATGGCAATGGCGCCGAACGCGACCAGCCCAGCTTCGATCGTCGCCTGAAACACCACGAATTTGCTGTAGAAACCGAGCAGCGGTGGAATGCCGGCCAGGCTGAACATGAACACCAGCAGCGCCCAAGCGATCAACGGTCGCGTGACCGACAGCCCGCGAATATCGGCGAAGGTTTCAAACAATGCGCCGTTCTCATCGCGCAGCATCAGCAACGCGACAAAGCTGCCAAGGCTCATCGCGACATAGATGAACAGGTAGACCAGCATCGCGCTCACGCCAGCCTCGTTCGCGACCGCGAGGCCCAGCAGGATGAACCCGACATTGTTGATCGACGAATAGGCCAACAGGCGCTTCAAATTCTCCTGCCCGATCGCCCCAAGCGCGCCGAAAATGATCGAGGCGAGCGCGGTGAACATCACGATCTGCTGCCACGCATCGACTTGCGCGCCGAACACTTCGAACACCACCCGCGCAGTGAGCGCCACGGCAGCAACCTTGGGCGCGGTGGCGAAGAACGCGGTAACGGGGGTCGGCGCGCCTTCGTAAACGTCGGGTGTCCACATGTGGAACGGCACGGCGCTGATCTTGAACGCGAGGCCGGAGAGCACGAAGATCACCCCGAACAGCGCGCCGGTGCCCAATTCGCCGGTCAATCCAGCGCGCACGGCAGTGAACGCGGTGCCGCCGGTGAATCCGTAAAGCAGGCTCATGCCATAAAGTAGAATGCCCGATGCCAGCGCGCCGAGCACGAAGTATTTAAGCCCCGCCTCCCCTGAACGCGTATCGCGCCGCAGGATCGCCGCCAGCACATAGGCCGACAGGCTGTTAAGTTCGAGCCCAAGGTAGAGCGTCATGAAATCATTGGCCGAAACCATGATGCCCATGCCGACGGCGGCGAACAGCACCAGCACCGGATATTCGGCGCGCATCCCGCGCTCTGTGCCTGCTGCCTCACTGTTGAAGAACGCCGGTGCCACCATCAGCGCGCCAATCGCAGCGAGATAGATCAGCGCCTTGGCAAACAGCGCGAAGCTATCAACCTTGATCAGCCCGCCAAACGCCAGCGTGGCCGGTCCGTCGACCCCGAAATGCAGGCCAGGCACCAGCATGAAACCCGCACCGAACAAGGCGGCTGCGGCGGCAATGGCGACAAGCCTTGCGGACTTGTCACCACCCCAGGCCCCAACCAGCAACAGCGCGAGGCCCGCAACGGACAGAAGCAATTCTGGCGCGATCAGCGCGAAGGAGTGAGCGAAATCCATCAGTGCGCGCCCTCCTCGGCGCTCGAATGATTGGCGCCGTTTTCATGCGAAAGCGCATTGGCGGCCTCGGCGCGGGGAGCACCGGCGGTCAAAGCGGAATCGCTGGCCGGAGCCGCTGCCGCAAGCCGCGCATCGAGCACGGCAATGTCAGCGCGCATCGGCGCAAGGAAACTTTCAGGGTAAACCCCCATCCACAGCACAGAAGCGGCAATCGGGGCCAAAAACGCCCATTCGCGCACCGAGATGTCACGCATCGCCGCAGCGTCTTCGTTCACCTGCCCGCCAAACGCGACCCGGCGATAGAGATAAAGCATATAGGCCGCGCCCAGAATGATCCCGGTGGTCGCCACCAGCGCCACAAGGCTGGACGCCTGATAAATGCCCGCCAAGGCGAGGAACTCTCCCACAAACCCGCTGGTTCCGGGCAGGCCGATGCTCGCCATCGTGAACAGCAGGAAGAACAGCGCATAATAAGGCATATTGATCGCCAGCCCGCCGTAACGCGCAATCTCACGCGTGTGCAGCCGGTCGTAGATCACACCCACACACAGGAACAGCGCAGCCGATACAAGCCCGTGCGACAGCATCACGATCATCGCGCCTTCCAGCCCCTGCACGTTGAACGCGAACAGGCCCACGGTCACAATCGCCATGTGCGCGACCGAGGAATAGGCGATCAGCTTCTTCATGTCTGACTGCACCAGCGCGACGAGCGAAGTATAGACCACCGCAATCATCGACAGCGCGAACACCAACCACGCAAATTGCGCCGAGGCTTCGGGGAACATCGGCAGGCTGAACCGGACAAAGCCATAGGTGCCAAGCTTCAGCAGCACGCCCGCCAATATCACCGAACCTGCGGTGGGGGCCTGCACGTGCGCGTCGGGCAGCCATGTATGGAAAGGCCACATCGGCACCTTGACCGCAAAGCTGGCAAAAAACGCCAGCCACAGCCACGTCTGCGCGCCCGGCGGGAAATCATATTGCATCAGGGTCGGGATGTCGGAGGTGCCCGCCTCGGCTACCATCCAGAACATCGCGATCAGCATCAACACCGATCCGAGCAGGGTGTAGAGGAAGAACTTGTAACTGGCGTAAATGCGGTTGTCCCCGCCCCAAACCCCGATGATCAGATACATCGGGATCAGGCCTGCCTCGAAGAAGATGTAGAACAGGAACAGATCCTGCGCCGAGAAGGTGCCGATCATCAGCACTTCCATCAACAGGAAGGCCGCCATGTATTCACCGACGCGTTTTTGGATCGCATCCCAGCTCGCCAGAATGCAGATCGGCATCAGGAACACGCTGAGCATGATCAGCATCAGGGCAATGCCGTCGATCCCCAAAGCCCATGAAAAGCCCGCAAACAGCTCAGCCCGCTCGGTGAACTGCCATTGCGCACCCCCGGTCTGGAAATTCGACCACAGCAACACGCCGAGAACAAAGGTGACGAGCGTCGTCCCCAGTGCAATCCACCGCGCGGTCGCAGCGCCCGCAACCAGACACACCAGTGCTCCCGCCAGCGGCACGAGCATCATCAACGACAGGATGGGAAAGCCTTCCATGACGAAGCGAGCTCCTAAAGCAGAACGTAAGTGATAGCGGCGACCAGCCCGAGCAGCATGATCAACGCATAGGTGTAGAGGTAGCCCGTCTGGATCGACCTGGCGGCAACCGCGCTGCGATCAACCACCCAGGCGATGCCGTTGGGGCCAAAGCGGTCGATGGTGCCGATGTCGCCCAATTTCCAGAACTGGCGACCAAGCCAGAAAGCGGGTTTCACAAAAATCCGATCATACAACTCGTCAAAATACCACTTGCGGTAGACGAAGTTGTGCAAGCCGCCGAAAGTCGCGACGAACTTGGCCGGGATATCAGGCTTGGCAATATAGGCGAGATACGCGCCCGCAAAGCCGAGCAGCATCACGACCAGAGCCGAATATTTCACCCAGTATGGCACCGCGTGCATGGCGTGTATCAAGGGCTCGTTGTAGAAGATCGACCCAGCCCAGAACGCCGCGTTATCAAGGAAGCTGGGTGCGAAAACCTGTCCCGCCGCAACCGCGCCCAATGTCAGCACGCCCAGCGGGAACAGCATCGACACCGGGCTTTCATGCGGGTGATAACCCCCGGTGGTATCCTCACCCGCCTGTTCCGGCGTCTTGTGGACAGAATGCTGGATATGCTCACTCTCGATCCAGCGCGGTTTGCCCCAGAAGGTCAGGAACATCAGCCGCCAACTGTAAAAGCTGGTCAGCAACGCAGCGCCAACACCCAGCCAGAACGACATCACCGAAATCTGCGTGCCGCGCGCAAAGGCGACTTCAAGCACAGCGTCTTTTGACCAGAACCCGGCAAAGCCGACGCCAAGGTGATAAACCCCCAGCCCGGTGATCGCCAAGGTGCCCGCCAGCATCGCGTAGAAGGTGAATGGAATGCGTTTCCTTAGCCCGCCGTAATAGCGCATGTCCTGTTCGTGATGCATCGCGTGGATCACACTACCCGCGCCAAGGAACAGCAGCGCCTTGAAGAACGCGTGGGTGAACAGGTGGAGCATCGCCACCCCGTAAGCGCCCACGCCCGCAGCAAAGAACATATAACCCAGCTGCGAACAGGTCGAATAGGCGATAACCCGCTTGATATCCCACTGCGTCGTGCCGATGGTTGCCGCAAAGAAGCAGGTGGCAGCGCCGATCACCGTGACGACCATCAGCGCGGTCGGCGCGGTTTCGAACATTGGTGACAGGCGGCAGACCATGAACACACCCGCCGTCACCATTGTCGCTGCGTGGATCAGTGCGGAGACCGGCGTCGGCCCCTCCATCGCATCGGGCAGCCAGGTGTGCAGGCCCAACTGCGCGGACTTACCCATCGCGCCGATGAACAGGAGGATGCACAGGATGTCCATCGTATAGAGGCGCATCCCGACAAAGGTGATGGTCGACCCGCTCATCGCGGGCGCCTCAGCCAGAATGTCGGGGATCGAAGTGGTCTGGAACACCAGATAGGTGCCGAAGATGCCGAGCATGAATCCCAGATCGCCCACCCGGTTGACTACAAACGCCTTGATCGCGGCAGCACCGGCGCTCGGCTTTTTGAACCAGAACCCGATCAGAAGGTAGGACGCCAGTCCCACCCCTTCCCAGCCAAAGAACATCTGGACAAGATTATCGGCAGTCACCAGCATCAGCATCGCAAAGGTGAACAGCGAAAGATAGGCGAAGAACCGCGGCTGATCCGGGTCTTCCTCCATATACCCCCACGAATAGATATGCACGATCGCCGAAACCGTATTGATCACGACCAGCATGACCGCAGTCAGCGCATCGACCCGCAATGCCCAGTCGAAGGAGAGCGAGCCGCTTTCGACCCACTTCAAAACCTGCACCACTTCGGCGGTTTCAGTCCCGGCAATAAAGCCAAGGAAGATCGGCCAGCTCAAGACCGCCGACAGGATCAGCGCGCCGGTGGTGATCGACTTGGCCGCGACATTGCCGATCATGCGGTTGCCCAGCCCGGCAACCACGGCCGCGAGCAAGGGCGCAAACACGATGAGGAGAATCTGGGTCTGCACTGGTCGCTTACCCCTTCATCCGGTTGATATCATCAACCGCAATTGAACCGCGTCCACGGAAATAGATCACCAGGATCGCAAGGCCAATCGCGGCTTCGGCCGCTGCGACGGTCAGCACCAGCATCGCGAAAACCTGCCCCACCAGATCATTCATGAAAGCGCTGAAGGCGACCAGGTTGATGTTGACGGCGAGCAGGATCAGCTCGATCGCCATCAGGATCACGATCACATTCTTGCGGTTGAGAAAAATCCCCAACACCCCAAGCACGAACAAAATCGCGCCCACGGTAAGATAATGTTCGATACCAATCCCACCTGCACTAATCATAGTTCAACCCCTTGCCCGATCTCCGGGTTCTTCATGACGGTTGCATCTTCGGGGCGGCGGCGGATTTGCTTGCCCACGTCCTGCCGCGCGCGCGCTCCGGGCTTCGACGGCTGGAGGGTCAGCACAATCGCACCGATCATCGCCACCAGCAGAATGATCCCGGCGATTTCGAACAACAGGATATATCGACCGTAAAGCAGCGCGCCGAGCGCCTCGATGTTGCTGACATCAGCCGCCTGCATCGCGCTGCCATCAGGCGCACCGAGCACTATTCCGCCCGCATTATATGCGCCCACCGCCAGCAGCAATTCAGCCAGCAGCACCGCTGCAATCGCCAGCCCCAACGGAACATTGCGGATAAAGCCTGCGCGCATCGCGGCAAAATCAATGTCGAGCATCATCACAACAAACAGGAACAAAACCGCGACCGCACCAACGTAAACGATCACCAGCAGCATCGCGATAAACTCTGCCCCCACCATCACCATCAACCCGGCGGCATTGAAGAAGGTCAGGATCAGCCACAGCACCGAATGCACGGGGTTCTTCGCCATGATCGTCATCACAGCGGCGCCAACCACGATGGTCGCGAAGAAATAGAAGGCGATGGTCTGTATCATGTCGTGTCTCCGCCGGTCCGTCACCCTGGGCAAAGGCCAGGGTCCAGAAAGCGGCAATGTGATCCCTTAGTCCAAGCTAGATCCCGGCCCCGAATTCATTGGTGCCGGGATGACGAAATTGATAGACCCCATTTCCTCTGCGGCGCGCCCTAGCGGTAGGGTGCGTCGGCTTCAAGGTTGGCCGCGATGGCCCGTTCCCACTTGTCACCATTTGCGAGCAGTTTGGCCTTGTCATACAACAACTCCTCGCGGGTTTCGGTGGCGTATTCGAAGTTCGGCCCTTCAACGATAGCATCAACCGGGCAGGCTTCCTGACAGAAGCCGCAATAGATGCATTTCGTCATGTCGATGTCATAGCGGGTAGTGCGGCGGCTGCCGTCCTCGCGCGGTTCGCTGTCGATGGTGATAGCCTGCGCAGGGCACACGGCCTCGCACAACTTGCACGCGATGCAGCGTTCCTCGCCGTTCGGATAGCGCCGCAGCGCATGTTCACCCCGGAAACGGGGCGAAAGCGGAGCCTTCTCGAAGGGGTAATTGATCGTCACCTTGGGCTTGAAGAAATACTTCAGCGTCAAGGCGTGCGCCTTGAGGAACTCCCAGAGGGTGAAGCTCTTGATGAGGTGGGAGACGGTGGTCATGCAAAATGCCCAATGGCCATGAGGTAACCGGAAGTGGCGGCGACAAACAGCAGGCTCATCGGCAGAAACACCTTCCAGCCCAGCCGCATCAGTTGATCGTAGCGGTAACGCGGCACGGTCGCCCAGATCCAGCTGAACATGAAGAAGAACACGAAGGTCTTCAGCAGGAACCAGATGATCCCCGGCACATAATACAGCGGCGCCCAGTCAAGCGGCGGCAGCCATCCGCCCCAGAACAGCAGCGTGTTGAGCGAGCACATCAACAGGATGTTCGCATACTCGCCGAGCCAGAACAGCGCGAAGCTCATCGAGGAATATTCGGTCTGGTAGCCCGCGACGAGCTCGCTCTCGGCCTCGGTCAGGTCGAATGGCGCGCGCGCGGTTTCTGCGAGCGAGGAGATGAAGAACACCACCCACATCGGGAAGAGCAGCGGGTGCACGACGTAGGCGTTGATGAAGCCGAGGCCGAAGCCGCGCTGTTCATTGACGATGCCGGAGAGGTTGAAGGTGCCCGCAAACAGCACCACGCAGACCAGCACGAAGCCGATCGAGACTTCATAGGAGATCATCTGCGCCGATGCGCGCATTGCCGAGAAGAACGGGTATTTGGAGTTCGACGCCCACCCCGCCATCACCACGCCGTAAACCCCCATTGAGGAGATCGCGAGGATATACAGCAGGCCGACATTGATATCCGCCAGCACCACGCCCGCATCGAACGGGATCACCGCCCACGCTGCCAGCGCGACGGTAAAGGTGATAATCGGCGCAAGCAGGAAGATGCCCTTGTTCGCGGCCGACGGGATGATGGTTTCCTGAAGGAAGACTTTCAGACCATCCGCGAAGCTCTGCAGCAAGCCGAACGGCCCGACCACATTCGGCCCACGCCGCATCATGATCGCGCCCAGCACCTTGCGATCAACATAGATCACCATCGCGACCGCGAACATCACCAGCAGCGAAATCACGATGATCCCGGCGAACGTCGCGGCGGTCCAGGCCCATTCGTAGCTAAGGCCGAGGGATTGGAAAAAAGCGGTCACTCCGCAGCCTCCTTGACGACAGATCCGTGGAGCAATTCATCCGAACAGCGCTGCATCACCCCACTGGCGCGGGCGATGGAGTTGGTGAGGTAGAAGTCCTTGATCGGGTAGCCGGTGATTTCGCCGTCCGCCTTGGCGCTCGCATCGGCCTTCGGAAGCGTGCCGTAATCAGCGAGGCCTTCTTCGCCAAGAGCAGGCACGGCGGCAATCATCTTCGCCTGAAGCTCGGCAAAGCTGTCGTAGCCGACTGTGACGCCCAGCGCATCGGCAAGCGCCCGCAAAATCGTCCAATCCTCACGCGCATCATCGGGGGCGAACACAGCCTTTTCGGCAAACTGCACCCGGCCTTCCGTGTTGACGTAAGTCCCGTCCTTCTCTGCATAAGATGCGCCCGGAAGGATGATGTCGGCGTGATGCGCGCCCTTGTCGCCGTGGTGGCCGATGTAGACCTTGAGGCTGCTGGCGAACGCTCCGTAATCCATCTCGTCCGCGCCGAGGCTGAGCAGCACCTTGGGCGCGGCCTTTACGATATCGCCCATGCCGCCCGGTACAGTGAAATCAAGCATCAGCGAAGCCATCCGCGCCGCCGAAATGTGCAGCACGTTGAAGCCGTTCCAATCGTCGCGCACCAAACCGAACTTGTCGACAAGCTTGAGAGCTGCGCCAAGCGCTCCCTTGGCGAGCGCCGCCGCACCAAGGATGACCGCCGGGCGCTTGGCCGACTTCATGACGTCACCCAGTTCCTTGGGCACGCGGTTAAGCAGTTTCAGATCGCTGCCGAGGAAGGTTGCCGGGAAGGTCGTTTCCCATTCAGGGCCAACGATATAGACCTTCGCCCCCGCCTTCACCGCCTTGCGCAGCCGGACATTGAGCAGCGCGGCTTCCCAGCGCACATGGCTGCCCACGATCAGGATCGCGTCCGCGGTTTCAATCCCTGCAAATGTCGAATTGAAGTTCACCGCCGCAAGGTTCGACACATCATAGGTCATCCCGGTCTGCCGCGCTTCGGTCAGGTGCGAACCGCAAGCGTTGACCAATGACTTGGCCGCAAACATCGTCTCGGCATCGAGCAGATCGCCCGCGACTGCCGCGATGCTGGACTTGTCATCCTGCAATGCGCCCGCGATCATGCCAAAAGCTTCGTTCCAGTCCGCCGGTTGCAGCTTGCCGTCACGGCGCACCCACACGCGGTCAAGCCGCCGCCTGGTCAACCCATCAACCTGATAGCGGCCCTTGTCCGACAGCCACTCCTCGTTGACGTCGTCATTGATGCGCGGCAGCGCGCGCATGACCTCGCGGCCCTTTGAATGGAGCGTGATGTTGGCGCCCACCGCGTCCGACACGTCGATGCTGAGCGTCTTTTTCAGCTCCCACGGCCGCGCTTCGAAAGCATAGGGTCGGCTCGTCAGCGCGCCGACCGGGCACAGGTCGATCACATTGGCCGAAAGCTCGTGCGCCGCCGCCTGTTCGAGATAGGTGGTGATCTGCATGTCCTCGCCGCGACCGATCGCGCCGATCTCGTCCACGCCCGCGATCTCTTCCGAGAACCGCACGCAGCGGGTGCAGTGGATGCAGCGGGTCATGATCGTCTTGATCAGCGGGCCCATGTATTTCTCGGTCACGGCACGCTTGTTTTCGCGCGTGCGCGAGCCGCCGCGCCCATAGGCGACCGCCTGATCCTGCAAATCGCACTCGCCGCCCTGATCGCAGATCGGGCAATCGAGCGGGTGATTGATGAGCAGAAACTCCATCACCCCCTCGCGGGCCTTCTTGACCATCGGGCTGTCGGTGCGGATTTCCTGACCCTCGGCAGCGGGCAGCGCGCAGCTTGCCTGCGGCTTGGGCGGCCCGGGCTTCACTTCGACCAGACACATGCGGCAATTGCCCGCAATACTCAGGCGCTCGTGATAGCAGAAGCGCGGGATTTCCTTGCCCGCCAGCTCGCACGCCTGCAACACAGTCGCGCCCGCCGGGACTTCGATTTCCTGACCGTCTACGGTGACCTTAGGCATCGGGATTCTCTGATTTGGAGATGAGGCGCAATGCTGCGGTTGCCAGCATTGCGCGCATCGCGGGCAGTGACATTTCTATGCGGTTTTCGATCCCGGCCGCCTGCGAACAAGGCGCGATGGCGGAAAAGAGCGGCGCGGAAGCGGCAAGCTCTTCCTCGCTCGCCGGACCGGCGGCAAACAGCGCGGCGACCTGATCGGGAAGCGAACGGGCAAGACACTGCGCCAACGCATCGGTGGGGCCAAAGGTATCAGCCTTGGCGTTTACTGCCATGGCAAGGCGGACATTGACCGGCTCAACGCCCTGTTCGATCAGGTTTTCGGCCACCGCCCCGGCAAACAGCAGATTGCTGCTGCGCATCGCGCCCTTCTGCCCGACGGCTGCCTTGGCGCAGTTGCGCTCGGCGTCATCCGACAGCATCCGCAGTCCGGTGCGATAGGCCGAGGAACGAAAATCCTGCGCCAGAACGCGCTGGCTTTCCTGCGGCTTGCGCTCGGCAACGCAGCGTCCATAGGCATCAAGCGCCTGCCGTGCAGCCGGGTCAGCCGCCGGGCCTTGCTGTGCCAGCGCGGGCGCCGCGCCTGCCATTGCCAACGCGGTGGCAAGGACTGAAACCTGCCGGATCATTCCGCCGCCTCCCGCATTGCGCTGTTTTCTGCAATCCGCCGCTCCAACTCAGGCCGGAAGTGGCGGATAAGGCCTTGAATCGGCCACGCCGCCGCATCGCCCAGCGCGCAGATGGTGTGGCCTTCGACCTGCTTGGTGACTTCGTGCAGCATATCGATTTCCTCGATCGCCGCGTCGCCAGTGCGCAGGCGCTCCATCATGCGCCACATCCAGCCCGTGCCTTCGCGGCAGGGAGTGCACTGGCCGCAGCTTTCGTGCTTGTAGAAATAGCTGAGGCGGCTGATCGCGCGGACGATGTCGGTGGACTTGTCCATCACGATCACCGCCGCCGTGCCGAGGCCGCTGCCGAGTTCCTTCAGCCCGTCGAAATCCATCGGCGCGTTGCGGATCTGCGCGGCCGGAACCAGCGGAACGGAGGAACCGCCCGGGATCACGGCCAGCAGGTTGTCCCACCCGCCGCGGATGCCGCCGCAGTGCTTCTCGATCAGCTCCTCGAAGGGGATGCTCATCGATTCTTCGACCACGCAGGGCTTTTCCACGTGGCCCGAGATCTGGAACAGCTTGGTGCCCTTGTTGTTCTCGCGCCCGAAGGAGGAGAACCATGCAGCCCCGCGCCGCAGGATCGTCGGCGCGACCGCGATGCTCTCGACGTTGTTCACCGTCGTCGGGCAGCCATAGAGGCCCGCACCCGCCGGGAAGGGGGGCTTCAACCGCGGCTGGCCCTTCTTGCCTTCAAGGCTCTCGATCATCGCGGTTTCTTCGCCGCAGATATATGCGCCCGCGCCGCGGTGCATGAATACGTCGAAATCATAGCCCGATTTGCACGCGTTCTTGCCGATCAGGCCCGCCGCATAGGCCTCGTCAATGGCCTTCTGCAGCGTTTCGGCCTCGCGGATATATTCGCCGCGCACATAAATATAAGCCGCCCGCGCGCGCATCGCGAAACCGGCAACCAGCGCGCCTTCGATCAGCTTGTGCGGATCGTGGCGCAGGATCTCGCGGTCCTTGCACGAACCCGGCTCGGATTCGTCGGCATTGATGACAAGGAAGCTCGGGCGGCCGTCACGCGATTCCTTGGGCATGAACGACCACTTGAGGCCGGTCGGGAAGCCCGCCCCGCCGCGTCCGCGCAGACCGCTCGCCTTCATCTCGTCGATGATCGCATCCGGCCCGCGTACGAGCAGCGCCTTGGTGTCGTCCCAATCGCCGCGCGCCTGCGCTGCTTTCAGTCCCCAATCCTGGAACCCGTAAACATTTGTGAAGATGCGGTCCTTATCAGCCAGCATCACTGCTTCCCTTGTGTTTTGGCGCGTTTCAGCCGCACCAGCGAAATCACCTGAAACATCAGGCCCGATCCCATCAGCATCACACCCATTTCCATCCTGCCGGTCGCGCTCAACACCGCGCCCAGCGCAAAACCTGTCAGGCCAAGCGCGGCCAACGCGAGCGTCAGCGAATTCACCCGATCGCCCCTTGCTGCCACAGCCCGGCGAGCACCGCGAGGATCAGGATAATCACCCCAACGCGCACCAGACCCATCAGCACCTTGTAGGCGATGAAGGCGAGGATAAGCGCGCCGATAATCGAGACGGCTTCGGTCATCTTACGATCCTCCCCGCACCGGGGAGGTGGCAGACGCGCAGCGGCTGACGGAGGGGATTGGCGGGGAATACCTGCCCTTGCGGCGAGTCCCCTCCACCACCTGCGGTGGTCCCCCTCCCCGTGCCAGGGAGGATTATGGCGCGCTTCATCACCATTCACTCCGATAATCGTGATTGGCGTTGACCATGTCCTGCAACGTGGTCGGCCCACCAGCAGGCTCGGAGGTGCGCCGCCCCGGCTCCTGCGTGCCGGCCTTGGGCGTCTCGCCGCGTGCCAGCGCGTCGAGCACCGCGTCGAGGCGCTCTGGGGTCAGGTCTTCGTAATTGTCGTCGTTGATCTGGACCATCGGAGCGGTGGCGCAATTGCCCATGCATTCGACTTCGGTGAGGGTCCACAACCCGTCCGCCGAAACTTCGCCCTTGGCCATCCCGCGCTTCTTGCAGGCGGCGATAATATCGTCGCTGCCGCGCAACATGCACGGGGTGGTGCCGCACACTTGCACGTGGAATTTGCCGACGGGCCTCAAGTTATACATGAAGTAGAAGCTGGCGACTTCGAGCACGCGGATCACCGGCATGTCGAGAAACTTCGCGACATACTCGATCACCGGCAGCGGCAGCCACCCTTGCGTATCGGTCTCCGCCCCGACCTGCCGCTGGGCAAGGTCAAGCAGCGGCATCACCGCCGAGCGCTGACGCCCTTCGGGATACTTGGCGATGTGCCAGTCTGCGGTTTTGCGGTTCTCCGGCGTCCAAGCGAACGCACCCCAGCGGGCGCGCAGTTCGGGGGTGTCGGGTGCGGGGGTACGGTCAGCCACGCTGTTTGCCCTTAAACTTGAAAAGGTCCGGCCGCTTCGCTGCCGCGAACCAATAAATCGCGATCACTGGAGCAACGCCCATGAACGAGGCCCAGTTGAACCCAAGACGATCACCGAAGGCATCAACTGACGCATACTGGGCAACCTTGGCGATAGCGATGGCGGCCATGATACCAAGTGCCGTAAGAGTAACTCGGACAGCCTTCACCGATCACACTCCCCGAACACCACGTCGATCGCGCCCAGAATGGCGGTCGCGTCGGGCAGCATGTGGCCTTTGCACATGAAATCCATCGCCTGAAGGTGCGAGAACGCCGTGGGGCGGATCTTGCAGCGGTAGGGCTTGTTGGTGCCGTCGCTGACGAGATAAACGCCGAATTCGCCCTTGGGGCTTTCGGTGGCGACGTAAACCTCACCCGCGGGCACGTGGAAGCCTTCGGTGTAAAGCTTGAAGTGGTGGATCAAGCTCTCCATCGACTGCTTCATCTCAGCCCGCTTCGGCGGCGAAACCTTGCTGTCGCTGCTGGCTATCGGCCCTGTCGGCATGTCGCGCAGGCACTGGCGGATGATCTTTGCGCTTTCGTAAACTTCCTTCACGCGCACCATGAAGCGGTCATAGCAGTCCGAATTGGTGCCGACAGGAATGTCGAATTCCATCCGGTCATAGACGTCATAGGGCTGGCTCTTGCGCAGATCCCACGGGATGCCCGCCGCGCGGATCATCGGTCCGGAAAAGCCCCACGCAATCGCATCATCGCGGCCAACCACCGCAATATCGACATTGCGCTGTTTGAAGATGCGGTTGTCGATCACGAGGCTCATCGCGTCTTCGAACAGCTGGAAGAAACGGTTGTCGAGCCAGTCGCCGATATCCACCAGCAGTTTTTCGGGCACGTCCTGATGGACGCCGCCGGGGCGGAACCACGCAGAGTGCATCCGCGCGCCGCTGGCGCGTTCAAAAAAGTTCATGCAATCTTCGCGCAGATCCATGATCCACAGGTTCGGCGTGAACGCGCCAACATCAAGGATGTGCGCACCCATGTTGAGCATATGGTTGGAAATGCGCGTCAATTCAGCAAACAGCACGCGCAGATATTGCGCCCGGATCGGCACTTCGAGATTGAGCAGCTTTTCAATCGCCAGCACATAGGAATGTTCCTGACACAGCGGCGAAACGTAATCGAGCCGGTCAAAATAGGGCAGCGCTTGCAGGTAGGTCTTGTGCTCGATCAGCTTTTCGGTGCCACGGTGGAGCAGGCCGACATGCGGGTCGATCCGTTCGATCACTTCGCCGTCCAGTTCCATCACCATCCGCAGCACGCCGTGCGCAGCCGGGTGCTGGGGGCCGAAATTGATCGTGTAATTGTTGATGACCGCGCCATCGGTGGTGGGCGATTCTTCGCGTTGCATCGTCATTTCTTGGCCTCCCCGGCGGCAGGTGGCGCGGCGGGGGCTTTCTCATCGGCCTTTTCGTCGCCCGGGAGCGCGTAATCGGCGCCTTCCCACGGGGAGAGGAAGTCGAACTCACGCATTTCCTGCGCCAGTTCGACCGGTTCATACACCACGCGCTTTTCCTCTTCGGAATAACGCAGTTCGGTATAGCCGGTCAGCGGGAAATCCTTGCGGAACGGGTGGCCTTCAAAACCGTAATCGGTGAGGATGCGGCGCAGGTCAGGGTTGCCCGCAAAGGTAACGCCGAACATGTCAAACACTTCGCGTTCCAGCCAGCCTGCGTTGGGCCACAGCGTAGTGACAGTCGGCACGGGGGTGTCCTCGGAGGCCGAACATTTCACCATCACGCGGTGATTTTTGGTCAGGCTCAGGAGCATATAGACCACCTCGAACCGCTCTGCGCGGTCAGGGTAATCAACCCCGGCGATTTCCATCAACTGCTGATACTGGTGATCATCGCGCAAGCTGCGCAGCACCTGTTCAATGGCGCCTCGCTGGACGCGAAAAATAATCTCGCCATGCGTTTCCTGCGCATCGATCAGCCACACGCTGATGCTTTTGCTGATCGCGTCGATCACGCCTTCGTTGGAGACGAATTTCGGGGCGGAATGGAGAACGGCCATCGCCCTTACCTCTCAATCGTGCCGACGCGGCGGATTTTGCGCTGCAACTGCATGACGCCGTAAAGCAGCGCCTCGGCGGTCGGCGGGCAGCCGGGGACGTAGATGTCGACCGGCACGATGCGGTCGCAGCCGCGCACCACCGAATAGCTGTAATGGTAATAGCCGCCGCCATTGGCGCAGCTGCCCATGCTGATCACATATTTGGGATCGGACATCTGATCGTAAACCTTGCGCAGCGCCGGGGCCATCTTGTTGCACAGCGTTCCCGCCACGATCATCACGTCCGACTGGCGCGGGGAGGCGCGCGGTGCGGCGCCAAACCGTTCCATGTCGTAGCGCGGCATGTTGACGTGGATCATCTCGACCGCGCAGCACGCGAGGCCGAAGGTCATCCACCACAGCGAACCGGTGCGCGCCCACTGGAACAGATCCTCGGTCGAGGTAACAAGGAAGCCCTTGTCATTCACCTCGGTCTGCAAAGCGGTGAAATAGGACGCATCGGGCTGACGCACTTCGCCGCCGCTGGCGGTGGTGAGCGCGGAAATGTCGGGCAGCCCTTGGGCCAAAGATCCCTGGGGAGAAACGATGGTATTCATTCCCAGTCCAACGCCCCTTTCTTCCATTCATAGGCAAGCCCGACCGCAAGGATGAACAGAAACACCATCATGCCGCCCCAGCCAACCCAGCCCGTTTCGCCCAGGCTGACCGCCCACGGGAACAAGAACGCAGCTTCGAGGTCGAACACAATAAAGCTGATCGCCACGAGGTAGAACCGCACATCGAACTGGCTTCGCGCGTCCTCAAACGCGGGAAATCCACATTCGTATTCGCTGAGTTTTTCGGCATCCGGGTTGTGCGTGCCGGTCAGCCGCGACACCGCCATTGGCGCCACCACGAACAGCAGCGACAGCCCGAATGCAACGAGCACGAATAACAGTATCGGAAGATACTGGCTGAGATCGACCACGGCGTTGTCCAAGCTGTTAATTCCGATGGCCGCCCTAAGCCCGTCGAACGGCAGGCGCAAGCCTGTGACTCCGACAAAATCCCCTATTAGTGCTGTGTGAAATCGAACATCTGTTGCGTCACTGGCTTACTTCATCATGTTCGCCGCCGCCTTGTCGGTCGCCTTGCCATAAGGTGGCTTCAATCCGGCAAGCTTGGCGATGTCGATCTTGGGCTGGTGATAAACCGCGCGGGCGTGGCTGAATTCGCGGAAGCCTTCGACCGCATGGTAGCTGCCCATCCCCGATGGGCCGACCCCGCCGAACGGCAAATCTTCCATCGAAACGTGGAAAATCACGTCATTGGTCGTCACCCCGCCTGAAATCGTGCGAGTCAGCACGCGTTCCTGTTCGCGCTTGTCCTCACCGAAATAATACAGGCCAAGCGGGCGATCATGGTCGTTGACGTAATCCACCGCCTGATCGAGTGCCTTGTAGGTCATCACCGGCAGAACCGGGCCAAAGATTTCCTCCTGCATCGCCGCCATATCTTCGGTGACGTTCTTGAGGATCGTGAGCGGCATCTTGCGCTGGTTGGCGTTGGTGAAATCCTCGCCAGCCGGATTGACCTCGATCACCTCGGCGCCCTTGCCGCGCGCGTCTTCGACCAGGCCTTGAAGCCGCTCGAAATGGCGGTCGGACACGATCGAGGCGTAGTCATCATTGTCGAGCAGGCGCGGATACATCGCGCTCGCCGCGCCGACGACGCCCGCCACCGCTTCGTCCTGCTTGTCTTCGGGCACGATCATGTAATCGGGCGCGAGACAGATTTGCCCGGCGTTGAGCATCTTGCCAATCGCGATCCGCTCCCCAGCCCGTGCGAAATCGGCGCTGCGACCCATGATCACCGGCGATTTGCCGCCCAGTTCCAGCGTTACCGGCACCAGATTGGCGGCGGCAGCCTGCATCACCCGGCGGCCTGTTGCGGTCGATCCGGTGAACACCAGATGATCGAACGGCAGCGAGGCAAACGCAGCGGCGACTTCCGGCCCTCCGGTAACAACAGCGACTTCTTCGGGCGCGAAATATTCCGCCGTCAACTGCGCCATCAGATCACTGGTGCGTTCGGTAAATTCGGACGGTTTGATCATCGCCCGATTGCCTGCTGCAAACACCTGCATCAACGGGCCAAAGGCGAGCTGGAGCGGGAAATTCCAGGGGGACAGGATACCGATCACGCCCTTGGGTTCATACCGCACCTCGGCCCGCGCGCCCAGCAGGCCGAGCGGGAACTGCACCTTGCGCTTGTCGGGCTTAGCCCACTTGTCCATGTGTTTCAGCGCATCATTGCCCGCAGCCACAGTCGCCGCAACATCGGTCAGCATCGATTGCGCGTAGGAACGGTTGCCGAAATCCGCGCTCATCGCCTTGGCGAATTCATCCCCGTGATCCTTGACCAGAGCAATCGCGCGCCGGATGCGATCTTTCCTCTGCGACACCGGTTCCGGGCGCGAAGCGGTGAAGGCGGCGCGTTGGCGCGTCAGCAGGGCTTCGAGGGTTTCGCGGCGATCATCGGCCATGTCATTCTCCCATTCGCAGTGATGCGTTTTCATTTGCGACGCATCTTCGCGCAAAGCCTGCCCGCTGACAAGGCGATTGCAGCCAAGCGTCTATGATTGCCAATACTGCAACGCAGCATTACATCAGGTCACACCCCCCAACGTGACGCAAGGACTTTGCCATGACCCAGTTTTCCGCCGCCGACCCGATCGTGATCCTGTCTTACGCCCGCACCCCGATGGGCGCGATGCAAGGCGCGCTGGCCGATGTTGCCGCAACCGATCTTGGTGCGGTGGCGGTCAAGGCGGCGGTTGAGCGGGCTGGAGTGGCGGGTGAGGACATCGACCGCGCCTACATTGGCTGCGTGCTGCCCGCCGGGCTTGGCCAGGCCCCGGCGCGTCAGGCCGCGATCAAGGCGGGCCTGCCGCTTTCGGTTCAGGCCACCACCGTCAACAAGGTGTGCGGCAGCGGAATGCAGACCGTGATCATGGGCGCAGAAGCGCTCGCCAGCGGCACCGTCGATGTGGTGGTTGCCGGCGGGATGGAGAGCATGACCAACGCGCCCTTCCTGCTGAAGAAGCACCGCTCAGGCGCCCGGTTGGGACATGACACAGCCTATGACCACATGTTCCTTGATGGGCTGGAAGATGCCTATGAACCGGGCCGCGCAATGGGCACTTTTGCGCAGGACACCGCCAATGCCTATCAGATGACGCGCGAGGAGATGGATGCCTACACCATCGAATCGCTCGCCCGTGCCAACCGAGCGATTGCCAGCGGGGCGTTTACGGGCGAAGTGGTGCCGGTGACCGTTTCGACCCGCGCAGGTGATGTGGTGGTTGAGCGCGACGAAGCCCCCGGCAAGGGCCGCCCCGACAAAATACCACAACTGCGCCCCGCCTTCGCCAAGGACGGGACGATCACTGCGGCAACCTCCAGTTCGATTTCGGACGGTGCCGCCGCATTGGTGCTGACCCGCGCGAGCGTGGCCGCTGACAAGGGCTACACTCCGGTCGCACGGATCGTCGCCACTGCCGCCCACGCGCAGGCTCCGGCAGACTTCACCACCGCGCCGATCCCCGCGATCCAAAAGGTGCTCGACCGTGCGGGGTGGAGCGTGGATGATGTCGACCTGTTCGAAGTCAATGAAGCCTTCGCCTGCGTCGCGATGTTCGCGATGCGCGATCTTGGCATCCCGCACGACAAGATCAACGTCAATGGCGGCGGCACCGCCTTGGGGCACCCTATCGGCGCGAGCGGCGCGCGGATCATTGTCACCCTGCTCGGCGCATTGAAGGCACAGGGCAAGACGCGCGGCGTCGCGTCTTTGTGCATCGGCGGCGGAGAAGCGACGGCAGTCGCGGTGGAGCTGATCTGAAGCGAAACGCCGGGCGGCCCTGGCGGGTCGCCCGGCCTATTCGTCGCCCGGCAAATCCTCTGCGCCCCACAACCGCTCGCGCAGCGCCCAGCCCTTGCGTCCGGCGATATCAACCTCGCACCAGCTTTCGCGGCAGCGCAGCAGGCCAGCAACTACGCCAGGCTGCGCCCGCCAGTTGAGCGCCGACGTGGCTGAAGGCTCGGTCCGCACATCAGCCAGCCCGGCCCCCACCACCATCACCCCGCGCGCAGGGTCAAGCTGACTGCGCGCAATCCAGCCGCGCGCGCCGTCGGGGTCTTCGACCAGACGCCAGCCTTCGCGCACCCGCACGACCTTCACCGGCAGCCCCTTGCGCTTGTACACCCACTCTATCGGGTACTCCTCGCTCGGCCCGACGCGCATCCGCACTTCGTCATAACGCAGCGACGCCCAATATGGCAGCGCCCGATCCTGCGCCCGCAACGGCGCGGCACACACGGTAAGCGCCGCCGCAAGGGCAAGCACGAACACGACAAGATTACGCAATCTCCACATGGATTGGGTCGATAGCCGCTGTTGCGCGATTCATTCAAGCACGGCTTTCAACCTGCACACCGGCCTGCACACCGGCCTGCACACCGGATCGCTGCTTGACCGCGTGGCCCCTGCGGTATTAGCCGATAACCATGCCAGAAACCCGCACCCCGATCGAACGCCCGCGCGTGATCGTCACCCGCCACCTGATGCCCGCAGTCGAGGCGCGGATGCGCGAATTGTTCGACGTGGTGCTGAACGAGGCGGATGTGCCGCTCACCCGCGAACAGCTTGCCGCCGCGATGCGCGATTGCGATGTGCTGGTGCCGACTGTGACCGACCGGATCGACGCCGATCTGATCGCAGACGCGGGAGAACGGCTGGGCCTGATCGCCAATTTCGGCGCGGGGACGGAACATATCGATCTGGCCGCCGCTGCTGCGCGCCGCATACTGGTGACCAATACACCGGGGGTGTTCACTGATGATACCGCCGATATCGCCATGGCCGGGATCATCGGCGTCCCGCGACGCATTCGCGAAGGCACAGGTCTGGTGCGCAGCGGAAAGTGGACGGGTTGGGCACCATCGGGCCTGTTGGGGCGCAAGCTGGCGGGGAAGGTTCTCGGCATCGTCGGCATGGGCCGCATCGGCCAGGCGGTCGCCCACCGCGCCCGCGCCTTCGGGCTGGAGATCGCCTATACCAACCGCAAGCCGCTGCCCGAAGCATTAGAGCGGATTCTGGCTGCGCGTTACGTGGCCGATGTCGATGCGTTGATGGCCGAAGCAGATATCCTCACCCTGCACTGCCCGTTGACCGACGACACGCGCGGGCTGGTGAACGCGCGGCGGATCGCGCTGATGAAGCCGGGCAGCAGCATCATCAACACCGCGCGCGGCGAATTGATCGATCAGGAGGCGTTGATCGCGGCACTGCAATCAGGCCATCTGGCGGGCGCTGGATTGGACGTCTATCCGGACGAGCCCAACGTCGATCCGCGCCTCATCGCGCACCCCAACGTGATGACCCTCCCCCACATCGGCAGCGCCACCGCCGAAGGCCGCGAGGATTCGGGCCACAAGGTGATCGCCAATATCCGCATCTGGGCCGACGGGCACCGCCCGCCAGATCAGGTGTTGACGGCGCTGATCTGATGAGGATCAGGTATTGATGTGGGCGGCCACCTTTGCCCACTCGCGTGACAGCAAGTCATTGTTGAACAGTCGGGTGGCGACCCTCGTAAATGTTGACCCGCGCTTTTCCAGCACCCGCTCGCGGACGTATTTTTCGGGCCAAGCCTCCCATTCGCCGGCAACGCTCCACAGGTTCACCACAAAGGCCGGTGCAACCTCACATCGCAGCATGGCCTCAGCCTGCGCCGGGGAATAGCCGCTCCGGACGATGACCTCGGCAATGCGGCGATAATCACTGGGCTCTAGTTCCTGATCGAGGAACAGTTCTGACAGCGCGGACCAGACAGGAAGGCGACGGGCAATCTCCGTTTCACAGAGCGGTTCCGCCGCCACGCCCATCAATCCCCCGTCAAAATCCGCTCGACCAACTCGCCCACGCTCGGCGTGTAGCCGTTGGAGTAGAACGGATCGTTCTTGAAACGATATGCCGCGTGGCCGGCAAAGGCGAGGTTGTTGTCCGGATCGCCTCCGTGAGCGATGTCTTGCAAGGTTTTCTGGATGCAGAAGCTGCGCGGATCGGCGAGGCGTCCGGTGGTGTGGTCGTCGTGGTCTTTCCAGCTCGAAAAGCCGCAGTGGCTGAGGCAGCCCATGCAGCCCTGCTGGTCGCCACGGATCTGCTCGGCGCTTTCGGGGGTTACGAACACCACCGTATTGTCCGGCGTCTTGAGGGCTTCTGTGAATCCTTCTGCCATCCACGCCAGTGCCTTGCGCTGATCGCCTGGGTGGACCCAGAAATATTTCGCCTTGCCATGGTCGGACAGGGGAACGGCGCCTTCCTCCTCGTCGCGTTTGAAGATCGGGATCTGGCGTTCCGAGCGATGAATCAGGTCATAGAGGAATGGCGTCTTTACCGCGCTGGAATAGAAGCCCGTGGGCGAGAATTTGTGCAACAGCACATCGCCCGGTTCGACCGTGCGCAGCATTTCCTTCCATACCTGCGGGATCGGGCTTTCTTGCGTCAGCAGAGGCCGGGTGCCGAACTGGAACGCGATCTTGCCCAGTTCGGGGTTGTCGATCCAGTCATTCCATTCGCGCAGGAACCACACCCCGCCGGCCATGACGATAGCGGTTTCTTCCGACACCCCTTCGGCGCGCATGGTTTCGCGCAGCGCCTTGACGCGGGGGTAGGGATCTTCGGGAACCAGCGGGTCTTCGGCATTGGACAGGCCGTTGTGGCCACCTGCCAGCCACGGATCTTCATAGACCACCGCCGCCATCAGCTCCGGCACCCTGGAATAGCTGCGCTTCCACAAGGCACGAAACGCGCGCGCGGAACTGATGATCGGCAGGTAGTGAACATTGTAACGGGCCGCAATCTCGGCCAGTTTGTAAGGCATTCCCGCACCGCAGGTGACGCCGGTAATCAGCCCCTTGCAGTTTTCCAGCACCCCTTCGAGCACGGCCTGCGCCCCGCCCATTTCCCACAACACGTTGATGTTGATCGCGCCCCTGCCGCCGGAAATCTCGTGCGCGCGCCGCACCTGTTCGGTCGCGCCGTCAATGCCGTATCGAACCAGTTGTTCGAATCGTTCCTTGCGAGTCGCCTGAGGATAGACCTGCGGTATCGGGTTGCCGTCCACGTCATAGCTATCGGCGTTGACAGCGCTGACCGTGCCGATACCGCCCGCCGCCGCCCACGCGCCCGAACTGGCATGGTTAGTTGCCGATACGCCTTTGCCGCCTTCGATAAGAGGCCACACTTCGCGCCCGCCATAGACGATCGGGCTCAATCCCTTGAACAATGAAAACTCCCCTTCGCGCCGTCCCTGACGCGCATTCCTAAAATGTGACATAGTGATCCGATACGCGCGCCGCAACGCTTGAGACGGCGCTTTTGCTAGCCCGCGTTGCAGGCGCGGATCGCCTCTGGCCTGGTGCGGGCTTTACCGCGTTCGAACCGCGCAAAATATCCTTTGATGTCTGGCCGCTCGACATATTCTACCAGCTCATAGCCGATCGCCTCAAATTCGCAGAACAGCAACCGGTGCGGCAGTCCGTGCGTGCCGATCGGGCTATTGCTTTCCACAAGGATGATCTGCCCACCGGCATTCAGTGCGGGCCACATGTGCCACAGAAAGGCGTAAGGCTCGGTCACTTCGTGATACATGTGAACCATGAAAATTCGGTCGAAACTGTCCGGCGGCAGCTGCGGATCAGCGGATTCGCCCAGCTTTATCGAGATATTTTCAAGCCGCTCGCGCTCAACCCGGCGGCCCAGCCGTTCGAGCGCGTCTCGGCTGATGTCCTGCGCAAGCACGCGCCCGTCAGTGCCAACGCGCTCGGCCAGACGCACGGTGTAATACCCTTCGCCCGCGCCAATATCAGCCACAGTCATCCCCGCGCGGATATTGGCGAGGTCCATAACCACCTGCGCCTCGTTGCGTTCATCGCGGGCGTCTTCGTTGGAAAACTGGTTGGAAATAACCTTGGCAACCGGGCGATCCGGTTTGGGAAATTGGGCCGCGCTGTCCGGTCGATCCGCTGCAACGGGCATGATCTGGTCGCAGGCCGACAGCAACAGCATGGCCGCCGCCACTACTGTCGTCGCCAGCGCGCGCCGCATCGCAATCATTACTCCACATCCTCGATCTCGACCTTTTCACCCGTCACCCGCTGAGCCAGCGCGGCGGAAATAAACGGGTCGATCGCGCCGTCAAGCACGTCGCCGGGGGCGGTGGAAACGACCCCGGTGCGCAGGTCTTTGACCATCTGATACGGCTGCAACACGTATGACCGGATCTGGTGGCCCCAGCCGATTTCGCTCTTGTCCTGATATTCACCGCTGGCAACCGCTTCGCGCATCGCCATTTCGCGTTCGAACAACCGTGCCTTCAGCATATTCATCGCGGTTTCGCGGTTCTTGTGCTGGCTGCGATCATTCTGGCACGCAACCACGATCCCGGTCGGGATGTGGGTAAAGCGCACCGCAGAATCGGTGGTGTTAACGTGCTGCCCACCCGAACCCGATGCACGATAGGTATCGATCTTGAGGTCAGCCGGATTGACCTCGATTTCAAACGAGTCGTCGATCACGGGATAGACCCACACCGAACTGAACGAGGTGTGCCGGCGCGCGCTGCTATCATAGGGGCTGATGCGCACCAGCCGGTGGACGCCGCTTTCGGTCTTGGCATAGCCATAGGCGTTTTCGCCCATGATCAGCAGCGTGGCCGATTTGATCCCGGCCTGATCGCCCGCCTGATATTCGACCGTTTCGACCTTGAACCCGCGGCGTTCGGCCCAGCGGCCATACATCCGAAACAGCATTTCGGCCCAGTCCTGGCTTTCAGTGCCGCCCGCGCCTGCGTGAATTTCGATGTAGGTATCGTTGGCGTCCGCCTCACCCGAAAGCAGAGCCTGCACCTTGTCCGCATCGGCGCGGTCGGCGAGACGTTCGAGCGTTTTCAGGCCATCGTCAACGATGCTGTCCTCGCCCTCGGCCTCTCCCATTTCGACGAACTCGATCGCATCGGCCATTTCGGCGGCGATTTCGTTGACAGTGTTCACCGCATTTTCGAGCGTCTTTTGTTCGCGGCTGATCGCCTGCGCCTGCTTGGGATTGTCCCACAGCGCAGGGTCTTGCACCCGCGCGTTGAGTTCATCGAGCCGCCGCAGCGCACGTTCCCAGTCAAGCGACAGGCGCACCAATGACAGCGCCGCTTCGATCCGGTTGATAAAGGCTTGGGCCTCGGCCCGCATGGTTGATCCTTTGGTCACGCAAAAAGACGGCCCCGCTTAACGCTGGCGGCGCGATTGTAAAGCACTCGGCGTCAGGCAACGCGCGCTCCCATGTTCATTAGCGCACCGGGGGCACTGGCCGGTCAGTAAATCCCGCCCTGCTCCTCGACGAAATTGGCTGGCCGTTCATCGGGCGCATCGATCACTATGCTTTCGGCATTTTCCCGGCCAGCGCGGATTAGTTGAAGGATCTCGTTGCGCCGGGCCGCGATCTCGTCCTGCCGGGTGAAACGCTCTGGCTCCGTATCGGGTTTGAACGCTTCCCAGATGATGGCTGATCGTGGGTCGTCGGTCGGCCAGCCATCAAACACCTGCTTGCCCGAGCGGCGGTCCACCCGAACCATCCGCACACCTTGCGGCGCAACCGGTGGAAGGTCAGACCACTTCTTACGGGTTTTTTCGATCAGGCTTTTGATGATCGGAGCGGCGATCGTGCCGCCATAGGCATATCCGCCCATATTGCGCGGCTGGTCAAAGCCGACATAGGCGCCCGCCACATATTGCTGCGTGCCGCCGATGAACCACACATCCTTCGGCCCGGTGGTGGTGCCGGTCTTGCCAAACAGCGGCAGATTGAGCGGATTAAGCACCGTCGCGGTGCCCCGGCTGACCGCGCCGCGCAGCATGTGCATCACCTGAAACGCGGTGCGCGCATCCATCGCCTGTTGGCCCTTGATGCCGATGCGCGGCATTGGCTTGCCATCCCATTCGGCCATGCTGCATCCAGTGCAATTACGGGTATCGGCGCGCAACAGCACTTTGCCACGGCGATCCTGCACATAATCAATCACCGTCGGCGCATTCAGCCGTCCGTGATTGGCAAGCGCGCTGTAAGCGCTGACCATCTTCACCAACGTCGTTTCGCCTGCACCCAGCGCGGTGGAGGGATAGGCCGGGAACTTGCCAATCCCGAGCTTTGCGATCTCCTCGACAACATTAGGCATTCCCGCAGCCATGCCGATCTGCACGGTCATGATATTCTGCGACTGTTCAAGCCCGTATCGCATCGGGTGCTGTCCGCCGCTGCCGCGTCCGCCGCGAATGCACTTCTCGCCCAAGTTTGCGCCCTGATAATAGCAGAACCGTGTGTTATCGACCTGGGTTGAAGGGGTCATTCCGTTATCCAGCCCGGCGGCATAGACGAACGGCTTGATCGTCGAGCCCGGCTGCCGCATCGCCTGCGTCGCGCGGTTGAAATCAGACAAGCGGTAATCGAACCCGCCCTGCATCGCCACCAAACGGCCTGATTGCGCGCCTTGCACCACCAGCGCGCCTTGCGCTTCGGGAATGGTGCGCACCTGCCAGCCATTACCCGCTGGGCTGGCGGCGATCACGTCACCTGCTTTGAGCGCATTGGGCAGGCCGGTGAGCGGTGCCTCAGAGCCATCAGCAAAGCCGATCCGCGCCGATGATCCGCTGCGGCTGGTGACGACGCCAATGCGCCAGTCACGAAAATTGATCCCCAGCGGCGAACTGGCAAGCTGGCCTGCCCAATTGCCCTCTCCAACGTTAATCGTGGCAATCGGCCCGCTCCAGGCGCGCCCGCCCTGATAGCGCAGCAGCCCTTCGCGCAACGCATCGCGCGCGGCGAGCTGGATTTCGGGATCGAGCGAGGTGCGCACCCACAGGCCGCCGGCATAGACGCTGTTGCCGCCGTCCTCCGCTGTCTCGCCAAACCGTTCGATCAGTTCCCTGCGCACTTCTTCAAGGAAATAACCTGCATCCACGCTGCGTTCGCGGCGCTGGGTGACAAGGCCCAAAGGCTTACCCGCTGCCGCGCGACGCTGCGCCGCAGTGATGAAGCCATTAGCTTCCATCTGACTCAGAACGAAATTGCGGCGATCCAGTGCGGCCTGTTCCTGACCCTTGCGGCCATAGCGTTCGGGCGCCTTGGGCAGGATTGCCAGAAACGCCATCTGGTGCAGTTCCAGCTCGTCCACATCGCGGTCGAAATAGGCGCGCGATGCCGCCTGCACCCCGAAAGACCGTCGCCCGAGCGGGATTTCATTGAGGTAAAGCTCAAGGATTTCCTGCTTGGTCAGCACCTGTTCGATGCGCCCGGCAAGGATCATTTCCTTGAGCTTGCGCGTGACTGAATATTCATCGCCCAGCAGCAGGTTCTTGGCGACCTGCTGGGTGATCGTCGACCCGCCCACCGCGCGTTCGCCCGATCCCATCTTGCTGGCATAATCAAACACCGCATTCAATGTGCCGAAAATATCGACCCCGCCGTGAGTGAAGAAGGTCTTATCCTCAGCCGCGAGATAGGCCTCGATCAATTGTTCGGGAAAATCGGCATATTGCAACTGCACCCGGCGTTCGCGGGCGTAGGAATGGACGATCTCACCATCCACCCCGCGCACCACCGAAGGCAACGGGGTTTCATAGGTCAGCAGCGCGTCAGCCTCCGGCAGATCGCTGGCGAGCCAGACGAACACCGCAATCCAGATCACCAGAAACGCACCAACCGCTGCCGCGGCGAGTTTGAACAGCAGGCTTTGGCGCCATTTTTCGCCAAACCACGCTGCCGCGCCGCCGATATCGCGGTTCACGCGGTAGCGGAGGTAAGCCCAATGGGATTGCGGCGCGGATGCGGGAGCGTGATCGGTCATAAACGCCCGGCAACTAGCACGCGCGCGGGCGCAAAAGCTAGTCGATTTAGCCCGCTATTCCCCGCCCCCGGTAGTCGCCGAGGTATCGGCGCGGCGGGCGAAATAGACCTGCACCGCGCGTGCCAGCACGCTGGCATATTGCGCGCGGCCTTCCTGCGTGGTCAGTCGCGTCCTGTCATCACGATTGGACACAAACCCGCTTTCAAACAACACCGAAGGCACATCGGGCGCGCGCAGCACGGCGAGCGCAGCGGCTCTGCGCGGCTGTGGGTTGAACGCGAGCTTGTCCCCGCCTTCGCGCAGCACCAGTCCGACAAATTCGATCGCGTCTTCCTGTGTGCGCTGCTGCGACAGTTCGACCAGAATCGCGCTCACCGCCGCGCTTTGGCCGTTAATCGCAATGCCGTTCAACCGGTCGGCGTCGTTCTCTCGCGCAGCAAACCGCGCCGCGGCCTCGCTCGACGCGTCATCGGACAAGGTGTAGATGCTCGCCCCCCCTACATCGGCACGCTCTCCGGCGGAATCGGCGTGGATCGAAATGAACAGATCGGCTTCGAGCAGCCGGGCGATCTCGGGCCGGTAGCCTAGCGGAACGATGCGATCATCACCGCGGGTCATGGCCACGCGGATGCCGCCCGCGCGCAGCAATTCATCGCGCAGCGCCAGCGCAATCGCGAGCGTGATGTCCTTTTCATTGACCTTGCGCCCTTCAGCATCAGTGCCGATAGCACCGGGATCACGCCCACCATGACCGGCATCAATCACCACCAGCGGGCGAAGGGGGTCATCAGGGCCGGCGATATCAGGCAGTTCAAGCGGCGCGCGCGCGTCATCCACCACAAACCGCAGCACATAATCGCGCCCCCACTGCGGCACCGGGATCATCACCCCCAATGCCGCCGCACCGCCCAACAGCAGAACGGGTGCCAGCAGCACGATCAGCAACATGGTGCGATAGTTCATATCGAAAGCGGCTTACGTTCTTGCGACTGCGAAACGCAATAGAGTTGCGGGGTTTGCCCCACAGTGCTAGCGCTGCGATCAGAGAGGTTGCAACATGGTGCCTTGGTGCTCTGACCGCTTCGCTCTCTGACTACCGGACGCCCTTTCTACTCCGGCTCCCGGTCCACAACAGGTTGATGCAGTGACGAAACGCTTTTCCCCACCCACCAGCACAGCGCGCGTTTCGCTCGCTTGCGGTGCGATGGACCAAAGCGCGGCCCAAGGTTTACCACCACGCCGCAGTTACGTTGCAGCAGACACGAACTTCGCGCCCTTCGCTATTGGCCTATCCCGTGGCGGATCAGGCGCGGCTACCAACCCCGGCGTGGTCTTAAACCGTGCCGGTTCACCAAACAATGCGCGCCCCCTTGATGCCCCATTGCGGGCAAGGCCGGGCGCTTGGAGAATATTCAATGTCAACGCGCATGCTTATCGATGCGCGCCACCCGGAAGAAACCCGGGTGGCCGAATCTGCTGAACACAAGCAGATCAAAGGCAATATCTATCTCGCCAAGGTAACCCGGGTCGAACCATCGCTTCAGGCGGCGTTTGTCGATTTTGGCGGCAATCGCCACGGTTTCCTTGCCTTCAGCGAAATCCACCCCGATTATTATCAGATCCCCAAGGCGGATCGTGACGCGCTGCTGGCCGAAGATGCCGAAGCCGCCGAAGAAGAAGAGCGCCTGCGCGCTGAGGAAGAAGACGAAGGCATCTCGCCCGGCGACGAATACGACGCCGAAGACGACAGCGGCGGAGCGCTGGCCGAAGACATGGCCGAAAACGGGGTCGAGGAAGTCGACACCTCTGACAAGGATGACGTCGCCACCTTTGAAGACGGCGCGTCCGATGATGACGGTTCTGACGACGAAATCAGCGACGAAGAAACCGGCGACAATGAAACCGCCGAAGGTGGTGATCAGGATCGGGGCCGCGGCCGTCGCGGGCGCCGCCGTCAGGGTGGCCGGGGCGAAAAGGGCGGCGACAAAGGTAGCGGCCGCAGCCGCGCCAAACAGGTCGACGAAGTCCGCGCCAAGCGTCAGGAACTGCGCCGCCGTTACAAGATCCAGGACGTGATCCAGCGCCGTCAGGTGTTGCTGGTGCAGGTGGTCAAGGAAGAACGCGGCAACAAGGGCGCGGCACTGACCAGTTACCTCAGCCTTGCCGGGCGTTACACCGTGCTCATGCCCAACTCCACAAGCGGCGGCGGGATCAGCCGAAAGATCAGCTCCACCAGCGATCGCAAGCGCTTGAAGGACATGGTCTCCGACTTGAAGCTGCCGCGCAGCATGGGTCTGATCGTGCGCACTGCCGGGATGAGCCGCACCAAGCCGGAAATCAAACGCGATTTCGATTACCTCGCCCGCGTGTGGGACGAAATCCGCGAAAAGACGCTGGCCTCGGTCGCGCCTGTGCTGATCCATTCGGACAGCGACCTGATCAAGCGCGCGATCCGCGACATCTACAACCGCGACATCGAAGAAGTCGTGGTCGAAGGCGAGGATGGCTATAAATCGGCCAAGGCATTCATGAAGATGCTGATGCCCAGCCATGCGCGCCGGGTGAAGGCCTATTCCGATCCCGTGCCACTGTTCCAGCGTTATGGTGCCGAAGACCAGTTGCGCGCGATGTATGATCCAATGGTACAGCTCAAATCGGGCGGCTATCTGATCATCAACCCGACCGAAGCGCTGGTGTCGATCGACATCAACTCGGGCCGCTCGACCAAGGAACACGGGATCGAAGCGACTGCGCTTCACACCAACCTTGAAGCGGCGAAGGAAATCGCCCGCCAACTGCGCCTGCGCGACATGGCTGGTCTGGTCGTGATCGACTTCATCGACATGGATTACTCCAACAACGTCCGCAAAGTCGAAAAGGCGATGAAGGACGCGTTGAAAAACGACCGCGCGCGCATTCAGGTGGGCCGCATTTCCAGCTTTGGCCTGATGGAAATGAGCCGTCAGCGGCTACGCACAGGCGTGCTCGAAGCGACCACACGTTCCTGCCCGCATTGCGATGGCACTGGCCTGGTGCGCACCGCCTCATCGGCCGGGCTTTCGGCGCTACGCCTGATCGAAGACGAGGCCGCCAAGGGCAAAGGCACGTTGATCCGGCTTGCCGCCAGCACCGAAGCGGCGATCTACCTGCTCAATGAAAAGCGTGGCGATCTGGTCGAGATCGAACAACGCTTTGGCGTGACGGTCGAAGTCGTGCCCGAAGGCGAGGATGAAGGCGCCAAGATGAGCGTGTCGAGCGCAGGTCCGCGCCCGTCACAGGCGCCCAGATTTGAACCGATCATCGATGAGGATGAAGAAGAGGATCTCCCCGAGGACGATTTCGAGGAGGACGAGGAAGAGCGTGAAGCGCCCCAGCGTCGCCAGCGTCGCGGCAGCGGGGAAAGCGGTGAAGCAGGTGAGAGCGAAGATGACGCCGCGCGCCGCAAGAAGCGCCGTCGTCGGCGCGGGGGCCGCAATCGCAGTCGCGGTGACCGCGAAGACGGTGTCGAAGGCGATACCGACGAGGCCGAAGAAAGCGCCGACAATGGCGACGATACCGATGATCTCAGCGATGCGCCTGCGGGCGAATCCGGTGATGATGGTGCCGCTGATGCAGAGGGTCGTCCGAAAAAGCGCCGGCGTCGGGGTGGTCGCGGTCGCAAGCGTCGCTCGGATGAAGGCGGCGAAGGCGAAAGCGCTGATGGCGAAGCGCAAACGGCGGGAACCGAAGACGACGATGACGGTTTGACCGCTGTCGAGGCTGAAACCGAGTCCGTCGAAGCCGAAGCCGAAGCCGCACCGACAACTGAGGAAGCGCCTGCCGAAAAGCCCAAGCGCAAACGCGCCCCGCGCAAGACCAAGGCAATGCTGGCGGCAGAAGCTGCGGCTGAGGCGGAAGCAGAAGCTGCACCCGAAGTCGCAGCCGCGCCGGAGCCCGCCATTGCGGTTGAGGAAGCCGTTGAAGCGCCTGCTGAAAAGCCCAAGCGCAAACGCGCCCCGCGCAAGGCGAAGGTCGCAGAGGCTGCTCCGGCAGAGGTGACAGAAGTATTGCAGCCCGCGCCTGATGCAGCCGCTTCAACCGGTCAAGCTGCTGACACTGCCAATGCCGACGGCACAACGCGCCGGGGCTGGTGGCAACGCACTTTTGGCGAATAAGCTGATTGTACCAAGTTGAAAGAAAGCGGGCGGGAGAGGGTGACTTCTCTCGCCCCTTTCACGCCGGCTTGCGCGCGATCCCCCACTCCATCCACCCGGCAAAGCGCGGCGATTTCGGGGTATAGCCCTCGCCCAGCGTTTCCACCGCAAAACCTGCGTCCTGCAAGGCGCTCGCGATCGGACGGGTCAGGTGGCATCCTCCGGCCAGTTGTTTCCACACAGGTTCAATGCGTTCCTGCCAGCGGCGCACGCCAGCATCAGGCGCGCGACCATGTTCAAGGAACAGCGCCTGCCCGCCGGGCCGCAAAATCCGCCGCAACTCGCGCGTAACCTGCGCCGGATCATCCACCGAACACAGCGTGAAGGTGCACACCACGCAATCGAAACTGCTATCTGCAAACGGGATCGCCTCGCCTTTGGCTGCGCGTAGATCAGCCACCCAACCTTTGGCCTGAGCCGCCGCGCGGGTGCTGTCGAGCAGGCCTTCGTGCGGGTCGATCCCGGCATATGAAGTGATAGCGGACGGGTCATAGAATTCGTGATTGATCCCGCCCCCGCAGCCCAGTTCAAACACGTCCCCGCGCGCCAAAGGCACCACCACCGCGCGGCGCTTCATCACCTGGCCCTGACTACAGGCGCAGGTGATCAGCTTTGGCATGATCGTCGCTTCGTACCAATTCTTGAGGCCCATGGTTATCCCTTCCTCGGCAGCGCAAAGGCCACCCTAACGCGGGGATGGCAGACTGGGAAATACCGATTTACGCTGTGGGCAAGCTGGAAAGGCGCTAACCTGCGGCGATGTCCACAATACCATCGCCCAGCCCCGTATTCCGACTCCATCGGCTGATATGGGGCATGGCGGCAGCTGCGTTGCTGGTTCCGGCCGCGGCGATGCTGATAACGCGCGAGATCAATTAGAGCGAGCGCGCATCGCCGCGCCCCAATCAACCCCCGTTCGAAAACCTGCAACACAAGGGAGGCACGGCCCGCTTGCCAGCCTGTGATGAAACGTTAGATAGGGGGCAAATCACAACGGGATCACATGATGGCGACCTTCACTCTCCCCAAGAATTCAAAAATCAGCCCCGCTGGCAAGGTGCACAAGGCATCAGGCACCAATGGGAAAGGGCGGGTGAAATCGTTCAAGGTCTATCGCTACGATCCCGACAGCGGCCAGAACCCGCGTTATGACAAGTTTGAAATCGACCTCGACGAATGCGGGCCGATGGTGCTCGACGCGCTGTTCAAGATCAAGAACGAGATCGACCCAACACTGACCTTCCGCCGGTCATGCCGCGAAGGCATCTGCGGTTCGTGTTCGATGAACATGAACGGCAAGAACGGTCTCGCCTGCACCACCGCGATCGACGATCTGAAGGGCGAGATTCGCATCACCCCGCTACCCAGCATGGACGTAATCAAGGATCTTGTGCCGGACTTCACCCATTTCTACGCGCAATATGCCTCGATCCGTCCGTGGTTGCAGACTGTTACGCCGACACCTTCGGGCAAAGAACGGCTGCAATCGCCCGAACAGCGCGAACAGCTTGATGGGTTGTATGAATGCATTTTGTGCGCCTGTTGTTCGACCGCGTGCCCAAGTTACTGGTGGAATAGCGACAAGTTCCTTGGCCCGGCGATCCTGCTCCAGGCTTACCGCTGGCTGGCGGATAGCCGCGACGAAATGACCGGCGAACGGCTCGATGATCTGGAGGATCCGTTCCGCCTCTATCGCTGCCACACCATCATGAACTGCGCCAATGTCTGCCCCAAAGGTCTCAGTCCGGCCAAGGCGATTGCTGAAACCAAGAAGATGATGGCTGAGCGGGCGATCTGAACCGGTGACATTGAAAGAAGACGTGTTCGAACACGGGCCAGACCCGGATAACCCCGGCTGGCGGAACTGGAACCTGAAAGACCCGACTCTGTTCAACGGCGCGGTGATGGGCAAGCTCATCACCCGCGTCGACCCTGATGGCCCAAGCGGGCCGCGCGCGCGGCTGCGGATGTTCCCACAACGCCGCCACGAGAACCTGCAAGGCATCATCCACGGTGCGGTGACGTTGTCGTTGATCGACATCTCGCTGTTCACCACCATGCACACGCTGGGCAGCGGAAACGCCGGGCCTTCGGTTACGCTGGAGCTTTCAACCCAATTTGTGGGCGGCGGCGATCCGGCACGCCCGCTGGATGCCGTGACCGAGATCGTGCGCGAAACCGGCAAGCTGGTTTTCGTGCGCGGCATGGTGGAGCAGGACGGCGATATCATCGCCAGCTTTTCGGGCATCGTGCGCAAGATGCAGCCGCGCGCGTGACCGGGTTGCTCGCGCGCTACGAGGCGCTGATCGCCAACAGCGAATTGCGCGCCGATCCCGATCAGCGTGCGGCGGCAGAGCGGCTCGATCGTCTCCAACGGGAGCTTGAAGCGCCACCGCTCAAAAACAGCCTGTTCGCACGGCTGACCGGGACGCGCGAGGCCACGCCTGACCCGCGCGGTGTCTATCTTTGGGGAGGGGTCGGTCGCGGCAAATCGATGCTGATGGACCTGTTCATCGAAACGCTTGGCATTGAACGCAAACGTCGCGACCATTTCCACTCATTCATGTTGGAGGTCGACCGCCGGATTGCCGAAGCGCGCAAGGCCGAACTGCAAGACCCGCTTGTTGCCGTGGCAATGCGGATGGCCGAAGAAGTCCGCTGCCTTGCGTTCGACGAGATGGTAGTGAACAATACCGCCGATGCTGCAATCATGGGCCGGTTTTTTACCGCGCTGATGGAAAGCGGCACAGTTGTTGTCACCACCAGCAACCGCCCTCCGCATGATCTTTACAAGGACGGGCTGAACCGATCACTGTTCCTGCCTTTCATCGAACTGGTGGAAAGCCGCATGGACGTGCTGTCGTTGAACGGCCCGACCGATTACCGGCTCGACCGAATCGGCGGGCTGGCAACCTGGCACGCGCCGATGGGCGATGCGGCGACCGCGCAGGTGCGCGAGGCGTTTTTCCGCCTGACCGACTTTGAACCGGAAGACGCAGCCCATGTGCCCAGCGGCGAACTCGAACTGGGCGGCGGGCGCAGCCTGTTTGTGCCTAAATGCCTCAAAGGCGTGGGCGTGTTCAGCTTCAGGAAGATGTGCGGGGAAAATCGCGGGGCGGCGGATTATCTCGCGGTTGCGCGGGCGTTTCACACGGTGATCCTCGTCGGCATTCCCAAGATGGGGCCGGAAAACCGCAACGAGGCAATCCGTTTCACCAAGCTGATCGATGCGCTGTACGAACACCGGGTGAAACTGTTCACCACCGCTGCCGCCGCGCCGGAAGATCTATATCAGGCAGGCGACGGCGCGTTTGAATTCGCGCGCACGGTGAGCCGGCTCAACGAAATGCAGTCCAATGAATATATGGCGATGGGCCACGGGGCTGAGGGTTAGGGTTAGGGTTAGGGTCAGGGCCTAGGCGCTGACCCCAAGCCGGGTAAGCGACTTCTCCAGCATCAGCAATTGCCACAGGCTGCGCGAATGATCGGCGCGCCCTGCGATATGCGCTTCGGCCAGTGCAGCAATTGCCTTCGGGTCGAAGAACCCGGACTGCGCCAGACTGCCCGACGCGATCCCCCGCGCCGCGCCTGCCAGCGGGCCGCGCAGCCATTCGGCAATCGGGGTCACAAACCCCTGCTTGGGCCGGTAGAGAATGTCCTGCGGCAGATAGCGTTCCAGCGACTTCTTGAGCAGGTATTTGCCGGTGCTGCGCTTGACCCGCATCGCTTCGGGCAGGCGCGCGGCGAACTCGACCAGACGGTGATCGAGCAGCGGCTCGCGCGCCTCAAGGCTTACCGCCATGCTGGTGCGATCAACCTTGGTGAGAATATCGCCGGGCAACCAGAAGGTGAGATCGGCATATTGCGCGCGGTCGAGGCCTGAGCGGCCCGGCGCACTGCGCATCAAGGCGATCACCTCGTCCTCACCGCAAAACCCGCCGAGGCTGGCGGTGAAGGCATCGGAATAGAGGCCTGCGCGCACTTCAGGCGTCGTCACCGAAAGCCCGCGCGCATAGCCAGCCTCACCGCCTTCAGCGAGCGCCAACAGCGTCGCCTTGGCGCGCAGCGGACGCGGTGCCCAATCGGCCTTGGGCCATGCGCGCCCGAGCGTGCCGAACAACGGCGCGCGCAAAGCAGCGGGCAGCACGCCGCGCGCGCGTTCCTCGTGATGATGGAACACCTGCCGCCGGTATCCGGCAAAGGCCTCATCCGCGCCATCACCCGACAGCGCCACCGTCACCCGCTCACGCGCCAATTGGCACACCCGCCATGTCGGCAGCGCCGAGGCATCGGCGAAGGGTTCGTCAAACATCGCGGCGAGCGTATCAATCGCACCAAAATCATCGGTGGCGACGATCCGTTCCTGATGATCTGCACCGAACCGCGCGGCGACGCGGCGGGCGTAGCTGGTTTCATCATAGGCGGCGACATCAAAGCCGATCGAACAGGTCTGCACCGGGGCGGCGCTTGCCTCGCTCATCAACGCCACCACACCAGAGGAGTCCACCCCGCCCGAAAGGAACGCGCCCAATGGCACATCGGCCACCATGCGCGAGCGCACGCCTTCACGCAGCAGGTGGACGAGTTGCGCGGAAAGATCCGCCTCGCTCCCGCGCTCACGCTTGGTAAAATCAATGTCCCACCAGCGCCGCGGCACCCCCGGCGCGTGGCCCTGTTGCAGCAGCAGGAAATGCCCCGCAGGCAGTTTCTCCACGCCCGCCAGGATCGAATGGCTATCGGGGACATAGCCCCAGGTCATATAGGCCTCAATCGCCTGCGGGCTGACACGGCGGCGCAGCAGCGGGTGCGCGAGCAGGCCTTTCAGTTCCGAGGCGAAGGCGATGCTGCCATCCGACAGATGCGCCAGAAACAGCGGCTTCACCCCGAAACGGTCACGCGCGAGGAATAGCTGGCGTTTATCCAGATCATACAGCGCGAAAGCGAACATCCCGTCGAGCCGCGTCAGACAATCCGGCCCCCAACGCTGCCACGCGGCGAGGATCACCTCGGTATCGCCATTGGTTCGGAAGGTGAAACCGGCCTGCTCAAGCTCGCTGCGCAGCGCGCGGAAATTGTAAATTTCGCCGTTGAATACGATCACCGCGCGCGCGTCTGACGAATGCATCGGCTGCGGCGATCCGGCCAGATCGATGATCGAGAGGCGGCGATGGCCCAGCCCGACGCCGTGATCCGTCCACACTCCCGCCCCGTCGGGCCCGCGATGGGCAAGCGCATCGCACATCCGTTCGACCCGCGCCGGATCAACCGGCTTGGGGGATTCGGCATGAAAGATCCCGGCAATTCCGCACATAGCGCGCGGGCCTAGAGCATGGTGGCCAGCGCAGCAATCGCGGCCATGCCTGCGATCACCAACGCGGCGGAGAGCGGCGCAATGCTGAAGCCTTCGGCGCGGGTCAGCCAGCGCCAGGCAGTCAGATCATCCGCACGCCAGCCATAGTCCTCCGGCTCGCGTTCAAAAAACCGCCACGCGCCCGCCAGCAAAGCGGCGACGATGACGGCGAAGAATATCCAGCCATAGACGATGTGATCAAACCCGGTCGCAGCTTCGGCCCCGATATATTGCGCGATATAGACGGTTGCCCATGCGCGCACCCCGTTGGCGATGATCGGCACGATGATGCAGGCGGCCAGAAACCCCGCGCGCCGCCGCCAACTGGCAAAGCGGGTGAAGGCAACCAGCACGCCCAGTGTCACCATCGCGATCAGGAACTTCACCCCCGAACAGGCCTCAGCCACGATGAACAGCCCGGCGGGGGTGTTGATATAGATCCCGTCGATGCTGGCGGGCACCCCGCTCAAGCGGGTGAGCGCGACGGTGATATCGGCGGTGATGAATTGCAGTGGCGGGATGATTTCATCGCCAAATGGCACCAGAAAGCCTCCCATCGCCAGCGGCAGTGCCAGCAACAATGAAGCGCGCAGGCCCAGCACGGTCAGCACCGCCGCCTGCACTGCGCCGACGGCCCCGGCATGGGCGATCAGGTTGATGTCTGCCGCGCGCCCCGCCCACCACAACACCAGCGCGGCGGCGACCAGCGCGAGGCCGGGAAGGAACGGCTGCGGGGCAAACCGCGCCAGTTCGCCCGCCTTCAACAACGCCAGCCAGCCAATGATCAACGGCACCAACAGCAGGTGGTTATAGGTATCAATATTCCACCACTGATGCAGCATCTCGCTCCAGCTCGGCGCGGTAGCCGCGATCAGCGCTATCCACGCCGCAGCCAGCGTCAGCAACGGCGTGCGCCACGCGGGCGCAATGCGATCAAGGTCGGCGGCGGCAGATGCGGGCAAAGTGGCAGGTTCAGGCGGCATGGCGCGTGCCCTCCCCATCCACGGCGACAAGCCCCGCAAGCGGTGCCAGCATTGCATCCCAGCCATGCTGATCGAGCACAAATTGCCGCCCCGCTGTGCCCATCTGCGCGCGCGCATCGGGATCGGCCAGCAGCGGAGCAATCCGTTTGCACATCTGTTCGGGATCGGGCGGGCAGACCAGCCACTGCGCACCGTCCTGCGCGGCGATGCCAGTTGCCGCGTCAGGCGTGACCACCACGGCGCGCGCCATCGCCATCGCTTCGAGCACCTTGTTCTGAACCCCGCGCGCGATCAGCAGCGGTGCGAGCACCATATCAGCGGCGGCTAAAAACGGGCGCACATCGGGCACTTCGCCCCATACCTGCACACCGGGGGTGCCGTGGTGCGCCATCAACCTGCCCGTGGGATTGCGCCCGACAACATGAAACATTGAGGTGGGGTAATGCGCGCGCAGTTTCGGCATCAACGCCTCGATCACCCACAGCGCGGCCTGTTCGTTGGGGCGGTAATCCATCTGTCCGGTAAAGGCGAAATGCGGCCCCGGCAGGCTGGCGATGATCGGGTGCGGCGCGGTGCCAGCGGGATCGAAAAACCCAGCGTCGATCCCGTTGCCGATCACCTGCACATTAACCCGCGCCGGATCGGCCAGACGGCTGCGATAGAGCGCAGCTTCCGCTGTGGAAATCAGCAAGGTCGCATCGGCGCGCTGGCCGAGCCGCGCCTCCTCTTGTGCCAACAGCCGCGCCTCACGCGCATTGAGCCATACCCGTTCGCCCGCGTCGGCGTAGCTGGCAAACTTTGCGCTATCGACATCGCACAGGTCGATCACCACCCGGCCCGCAAAATCTGCCGGGACATATTGCCCCATCTGGCCAGAGAACACGACGATGGCGGTGATGGGCCGTGCGGCGATTGTCTCACGCACCCATGCCGCAAGCTTGCGACTGTGAAACGCGGTGATGCTGACCGGCTTGCCCGCCAGCACTGCCTCAATTCCGGCGAGCGCCAACGGCTTGGTTCGCGCCGCGATACAGTGCGACGCGGCAACTTGCGCGAGCGCCGCTTCCCCCGCCCTGTCTCCATCAGCAAAGCAGCCGACGTGCACCGGGCCAATCCGTGCCAGCGCCTTCAGCAAGTGGTGCGAACGGATGCGGTCGCCGCGATCAGGCGGGAACGGCACGCGGTGGGCGAGGAACAGGATTTCCCCCATTACGCAAGCCCGCGCGCAATCCACGGCCCTAATGTATTGGCGATGGGAAGTGGCAGTTTCTTCCACAATTCGATCTTGCGGCTGTAGCTGGCGTCGGTGGGGTCGATATTGCGCGCCGCCGCGCCGGGAGCGGTCCACGCGCCATAGGTCAACGGCTGCGGTGCAAAGCCCCAGTTCTTCTTGAACGCATACGGCCCGCTTCCGGTTTTCGATCGTCCGAAATCGAACCGCGCCATGCCCTGCCGCCGCGCGTGGAGCATCAGTTCGTAATACATCAGCTCATTCGCACGCGCGGGCCGCGCGGCGTGGCTGCCCCCACCCCAGAACGGCATCACCGCACCATCGTGGTAGAAACTGAGCACGCTGGCGAGCGGGGTATCGCCGTCCCACACGGTAAGAATGTCGCTGCTGTCCGGAAAGGCTGCCAGCATCGCAGCAAACAGCGCGCGCGGGAATACCGGGGTGCCAAGATTGCGAACGCTTGCGCTGTAACAGGCGTAATGCGCCGCCAGATCAGCCGCACCGCGCCCGATGGTGATACGGTGGCCAAAGCCCAGCCCCTTGCGCACTTCGGCGCGGGCCTTGCGCGGGATGGCAGTAAGTTCGGCCTCGTCGTTGTCAGCCAGCCCGCGTTCAAATCCGCTATGCTTGTCACTCCACTGATCCCAGCCTTCGGGGATCGGCCCGCCGCGCAGTTCGATTGCCGCAAAGCCCGCGCGCCGCGCATAGCACGCCGCCGCCTCACCCAGTGCACGCGCCGCATCATCGCTGCCAGCGCAAATCCCGCCGCCGACGCCGAAGCCGCTCGATACCAGCGCCTTGCCGAACAGCGGCGAACGCACTTCGGTCAGCGGTAGCCAGCCCGTAATGATGCCCATCCGTTCGATGACAATGCCCGTCGCGCGCTGTCCTGTCCCCGCCGCGACCGCGTTGAGCCATGCAGGACGGTGGAACAGGCTGGCGCGCGCCTCGGTGACGAAACCCTCAATCCGGCGCAAGTCCTTTGCGTCGCCCAAATTGGCCATGCGCAGGCTTGGCGCGGCATTCACCGGCGCGTTCACGCGGCGTAATCCGCAGGCGGATCAAGCGGTGCCAAGTGCTCGGCGCGAGCGGCTTCGCGGTGGGCAATCATGTCCATCCGCCCCCATTTAAACTCGTTCACCAGCTCACGCAGCTTGCCCGCCATCCGGCTGAGCCCGGTATAGTGCCGCAGGCGCGATCGCATCGGCGCGTGCGGCATACGCGGCTGATCGGGATCGACTTCCCACGGGTGGAAATAGAACACCGCCGGGCGCCCCTCCTCACGGTTGACCTGCCGGATTGCCCAGCGCGAAAAGGCATAGGGCAGCACCCGGAAAAACCCGCCGCCGCCCGCCGCCACCCGCCTGCCGCCCAGCAGTGCGGTGGTCACCGGCAGTTCGACCAGCGATGACCAAGGCAGCGGGCGGAACGCAAAGCGCGGGGCTTCGGGCCAGCCATAGTGATCATGCGCCACCGGGGCGACGCTGCTGGAATAGGCATAGCCCTGCGCGGCCAATTCAGCGAACGCCCAGGGAGTGCGGTGGTCGATCGAAAAACTCGGCGCGCGATACCCTGTCACTGCCACGCCGGCGCAATCCTCGATGATTTCACGCGCCTTGCGGATATCCTCGGCAAAGGTGGGGCGATCAAAGGTGAACACCCGCGCATGATCATAGCCGTGACTGGCGACTTCGTGCCCGGCATCGGCAATCCGGCGGATCATGTTCGGATGCCGCTGCGCCACCCAGCCAAGCGTGAAGAAGGTCGCCCTGACATCAGCCTCGGCAAGCAGGTCGATTACCCGATAGACATTGTCCTCCACCCGCGTGCGGATGCTTTCCCACTCGCCGCGCGCGATCACGTTTTCGAACGCGCCGACCTGAAACCAGTCTTCAACATCAACCGACAAGCCATTGATGATTGACGGTATATCCGGGGTCTGCGCCTCAGACTCGTGCAAAGGGTGAAACGGTGCGTTCATGGTTCACGCCGCCTCGCGCGACGGGTCTTCCTCAAGCCATTCGATCAGCATGGTCAGCACGTGGCGGAAGGATTGTTCCTGCTCTTCCAGCCGCGCCTCGATCCGTTCGAGCGCTTCTGCAAGTTGGGCTTCGGCGATGCGTGCGTCTTCGGGCGAGAGCGGATCGCCCGCCGCATCGCGCTGACCCGTCCCGGCGGCCTGCAATTCGCTGATTGCGGCCTCAAGTTCGGTGGTGCGCGCATCACGGGCGGCAAGCAGCGCGGCGACTTCGGTGGCGGGCAGGCTATCGGGGCAGTCAGGCGCAGTAGCCGCAGCCGGGGCTGCCTTCAGATCGTTCCCGTTGCCCTGCGCGCCGCGGGTCTGATCCGCAGCCATTTCCGCCATCACGTCATCCAGCATCGCCGGCGTCAATTCGCCGCGTTCCTCGATCGCGCCGAGCAGCAGCAGGCGGTTCATCGCCTGATTGACCCGACGCGGAATGCCATCCGTGCGGCGATAAAGCGCGTCGATCAGGCCTTCTGCAAAGCCGGGACGTTCGCTCCAGCCGACATGGGTCAGCCGGTGACGCACGTAATCTTCAACCTCGTCCGCATCAAGCGGTGCGAGGTGATGCGAAGCGATGATCCGCTGGCGCAGCTGCTCCAGATCGGGATGGTGCGCAACCGTGCGGCGGAATTCCGGCTGGCCCAGCAGCAGGCTTTGCAGCAGCGGGTGCGAACCGAGCTGGAAGTTGGACAGCATCCGCAGTTCTTCAAGCGCGCTCAGATCAAGGTTCTGGCATTCATCGACCACCAGCAGACATCGCCGCCCGGCGCGGGCTTCGTCCTGCAGGAACCGTTCGATCGCGCCCAATGCGCTGGCCTTGTCCTGCCCTTCAACCGCCAGCCCGAACGCCTGCGCGACCACGTGCACCACTTCGTCTGCATCAAGCGCGCTGGTGACAACCTGCGCCACGGTAAGCGCGGCTGGATCGATCCGTTCCATCAGATGCGCCACCAGCGTCGATTTGCCCGCGCCAACCTCGCCGGTGATGACGATGAAGCCTTCACCCTGCGACAGGCCATAGCCAAGATAGCTCATCGCCTTCTTGTGACTGGTGCTTTCGAAATAGAACTGCGGGTCGGGGGTCAGCTGAAAAGGCCGTCCGCTGAAACCGTAATATTGCTCGTACATGAGGTTGTTGCTCCCTCGTCAGAAATTGTAACGCAGACCGACCAGCGCGGTGGCAAAGGCGAAATCTTCGGCGGTGAAATCGCTGTCGAAATAATCGACCGCAATCGCCGCACGGCCAGTAAGCCGCCGGGTGATCGAGCGGTTGTAAGCCAGCGAGGCGCCCATCGCGGTGACATCGCGATTGGCCCCGGCAGAATCGAACCAGTTGACATAGGCATTGGTGGAAATGTTGGCGTTCTCGCCAAGCTGGCGGGTCAGGCCGCCGATCAGGTAATAGCTTTCATCGGTCAGGCCATCAGCCGGTGCCAGCACGGTGCCCGCCGCAGCGATGAATGTGCGCCGGTCATAACCAACCCCCAGCGCCGCCGTGGTGCGGCCGATCTGGCGTTGATAGGACGCGCGCACCCCGCGTCCGCGGAACGCCGCCGAACGCGCCGAACCCAGCCCGCCGATGCTCGCCTGCCCTTCGGTGCCGCTCACCAGCCCGCCGAAATCGCCGGTTACGGGATTGCGGATCGCCTCAAAATCGCTCGACAGCCCGGCCAGTGCATTATTCAGCGTGCCGCCAATCCCGCTCACCCCGTCATAGGCCGACACTGCAAAGGCGCTACGCTGGTTGGGGACATAGGTGAAGGTGCCGTAATAGGTGGTGGAATCATATCGGCGCCCGACTGATGCCTGCAAATTGGTGCGCGAACTGGGTCGCCACATCACGCCCACGTCCCACAGCAGGCCATCGACATCATAGGCAATCCGGCGGGGTGCGGATTTATCAGTGACAAACCGGCCATCCGCGCCAATCACCGGCGCGCCATTGATATCACGCAGCGCATCGCGGCTGGAAATCTCGACATCTTCATATCCCGCGCCAGCAACCACGGCAAAGGTCGGGCTGATCGGCAAGGTAATATCGCCGCGCACAAACAGATCGCGGACGCGCTGATCAAGGTTGGAGATATCCTCCTGGAACCCGCCGGCGGTAACCGCCACTCCAACCGGCAGCAAAACATCAGGGCGCACCCCGGCGCGCAATTGCCCAAGATAGGTCACGCTATCGTCGAACACGTCGACCACATCGCCCTGCTGATTGGCCAGCGCCGAATCGAGTTCAAAGCGGTTATAGCCAACCCTGGCCACACCCTGCAGATCGACATCGCCGACGCGGGTGTTGAGGCTTGGCCCGGCATAGATGCTGTAGAACCGGCTTTCGGCATCCTCACCCGGCAGCGGGTTATTGGTCGTGCCGCCGCCGCCATCAAATCGCGTGCGCGCGGCCAACCCGCCCGCCTCGAAGCTCAGCGCGTTAGGAACCAATGCCAGCGTGCCGCGCGCGACCCCGCTGATCGTATCAGAATCGACGCTGTCACCGCCGTAGGAAATGTTGCGCTCATACCGCAGCGATACTGCAGCGCCGCTGTTGCGGCCCTGCACATTGATATCGACCCCGGCGGCGACCTGGGTATAGGTCAACACATCATCACCCGGCGTCAATTCAGCCGAGATAATCTGCGAAACTTCGATATAGGGCTGCACCACTGCCGCACGGCGCGTGCCCGCACTGTCCTCGCCCTGCCCCGGATCCTGGGCGACTGCCGGGCAGGCACCCGCCACGGCTGCCGCAGCAGCTATCATTGCGGACCAGAACGAGCCCCCACACATCATCATTTCCCCTTGGCCCCGTAAGAGCCAAAGCTCCGACCCGAGGGGCTGTAGCGCGCGGCATTAAGCAGCAATTTGATATCACCGCAGGCCGACAGCAATTGCTGCGCATCTTCCAGCGCTGCGCGGCTGGTTTCATCCGCGCGCACCACCAGCAGCGCCTGCCCGACATGAGCGGCAAGTTCGGCGGCGGCCGACGCGGCGAGCGCGGGCGGCGTATCGAAAATCACGATCCGGCCCGGCGCGCCCTGCGTCAGCCGGTCGAGCACTTCGCCGGTGCGCGCGCTGGCGAGATATTCGGAATCAAGCGATGTCGCAGTGCCCGCAGGCAGCACGAACAGGCCGTCAATATCAGTCGCAATCACCAGCTTTTCGGGCAGGATTGACGGATCGGAAAGCGCGTCCATCAGGCCGCGTTCGGCTTCGATTCCCAGCCGCTTCGCCACTGATGGCTTGACCACATCGGCATCGACCAGCAGCACTTCCAGCCCGCGTTCAGCCGCCAGCGCAATCGCAAGATTGGTGGCGCAATAGGTCTTGCCCTCCCCCTGATGCGGCGAACACACCAGTATCCGGCGCGCCAGCGGGGTATCGCCCGCACGCGCATCGGCGAGCAGATCGCGTTTGACGATCCGGAACTCCTCCAACAGGCCTGTCACCGGGTCTTCGGGCACGATCAGGCCTTCTTCGCGCAAGTGATCGCGATCGATCGATGCCACCGGGCCGCCAAACGCCACAGCGCGCGGCGCAGCGGGAGCGGGAGCGGGAGCAGGCGCGGCGGATTGCGGCTGAGGTGCAGATGCAGCGACTGGCGCAGCATTTTGCTGCGGCGGCTGCGATTGCGGCGCGGGCGCGCGGCGTTGTGGTTCGGGAACCGGCGGCACCTGTGGCAGGCGCACGGGGCCCAGCCCGAACGCGGCATCGGCCCGTTCAAACAATGACGCAGGCGTTGCGCCTTCGCGGTTGATCTTGCTCTGTTCGGTCATCTAATTGCCCCCACCCTCACGCAATCGTTCCAACAGCGATGATCTCGATGGCGACAAGCACCACGAACATCGCCACCAGCCCGGTGCAGGCCCCGGCAAATTGCTTCAGCCGCTTCTGTTCGATCACCCGCGCAGCATCGGATACCGTCAGCGAAATCGAACCGATCACGGGAAGGTCAAACGCCCGCTCCAGCTTTTGCGCGGTGGCAAAGCTCGATTTCACCTGGCTCAACCCATAGGCCGCAGCCGCGCCCGCGCCGCTGGATCACATCGAAGCGGAACTGGCTGGCCTTGTCCTCAACCTGCCCGCGCGTCCGCAGCGCCTCGCGGTCTTGCAGCAGCTTTTCGTAATTCTGGCTCAGCACGTCGTAATCGCGGCTGATGCGGTTGGCTTCGGCAGCTACGGTCGGCTCGCTCGCCTGACTTGCCATCAATGCGGCAAAATTGCTCTGCAACGCGGCGCGGCGGGCCTGCAAGGCCTCAACCCCCGCCTGCCGTTCACTGCGGATCGCGATCAGTGATGAATGCGCCGGGTTGGGGGTGCCGCCTGCATCATCGCCAGCAGCGGCGGCTTGCTGCGTCAGGATCGCCACCTGCCGCGTTGTGGAAATCACATCGGGGTGCTTGTCGGTCAGTCCGCGCGCGCGCAGTTCTGCCAGTTGCGTTTGCGCCTGCATCAACGCCGCGCGCGGGCCGGTGGCATCGCGGCCTCCCGCCAAGGTGCGCGGGGTGGTGGCCAGCTGGCTGGAAATTGCCGCCAGCGCGCTTTGTGCAGCGGCCAGATTGGCATCAACATCGCGCAATTCAGCGCGCGCCTGCTGAACCTTGCCCGACAGCGTCTCAGAACCGCCGATCAGATCGGGATATTGCGCCTCAAACGCCAGGCGGCGCTGTTCGGCCTGCTCCAGCTCAAGCTTGCGTTCGTCGAGCTGCCGATCAAGATCGCCAATCGCGGTGCTGATCCCGGTGCGGTTGCCGATGACGTGTTCTTCGCGCAGGATATCGAGCAGTTTCTGCACCACATCGCGCGC